>NZ_JBFALJ010000024.1:0-161506 GCF_040660195.1 Streptomyces sp. NPDC050147
CAGCCCACCCCCTTGCGGATACCTCATATGACCGGCCTACTGCGAAAACCAAGACTTGTCAGCCCTCGCGACATCACGCCAACAAGGTCAGTAACGGGCCCACTCGGCGCGCGAGCGGTGGGTGTCGAGCCAGCGCTCCGCGTACGCCACCGCGTCGGCCACCGGGAACAGCCGGGCCGTCGCCGCGCCGACCCGGCCCCGCGTCACGGGGCGGTCCCGCTCGAAGTCAGCGCCGAGTTCGTCGAAGCGCTCCTCGGTGATCGAGGTCTCGCGCACCGTCGTCCAGCGGCGGCCCTGCGGGGTCATGACCGCGAAGGAGTTCGACACTTCGGGCGCCGGGAGCCGGTACTCGGCCAGGTGGAAGGAGGTGCAGGAATCGAATCCCGCACCGAGCAGCAGGACCCGGGCGCCCGATTCCTCGAGGCGGGCCAGCGGGCTGCGCTCACCGAGGCGGCAGTCCAGGGCGTGCCCCTCCAGGAGCGCCGACGCGCGGGGGCCGACCGCGGCGAAGGAGGTCTGGGGGTGGGCGCTGCGCAGGGCGCCCGGCCAGGTCCGTACGGTCTCGGGGATCACGCCGACGCCTCGGGTGGGGGTGGTGCGCGGGTCGTAGGCGGGGAGGGAGGCGCGGATCCGGGGCCACCAGGACTCCGGTACCGGCGGGTTCTCCCACTCGGCCGGGTCGGAGTTGTCGCTGGACTGCGCGGGGACCACGAGCGTGCCCTTTTGGCCCAATGCGTCGAGAAGCGCTTGGACGACGGCCACCTGGCCCCCGGCGACCCAGCCGAGGGAGCTGAGCGAGGAGTGCACGAGGAGGGTCTCCCCGGGGTTCACGCCGAGCTCGCGGAGGTCGGCCGCGAGGGACGCGCGCGTGCACAAAGGGCCGGTCGGAGGGGGTGTCGACATGTTCAGGGAGTCTCCTCGCCCCGGTCCCCGCCCGCCACCGATTTGATCGATCAGTGATCATTCCCGCAGGTCAGCTTAGGTATGCCTAAGTGATGCAGCGCACCGAACCGTGATCCCGGCCTGGGTTGTCAGGCTCTGAGGAATTACGCAACAATGGCGTTGTGAAAAACGTTGGCGAGGCTCCGCAGGAGGAACTCGCGACCGGGGAGCGGTCCACACGCAACCGGGTCGCGCGCTCCATCCTGGACAACGGCCCGTCCACGGTGGCGGACCTCGCGACCCGCCTCGGTCTGACCCAGGCCGCGGTGCGCCGGCACCTCGACACCCTCGCGCACGAGAACGTGGTCGAGCCCCGCGAACAGCGGATCTACGGCGCACGTACGCGCGGGCGCCCCGCCAAGGTCTTCGCGCTCACCGACTGCGGCCGGGACGCCTTCGACCAGTCGTACGACAAGCTCGCCGCCGACGCCCTGCGCTGGATCAGCGAGCGGCACGGCGAGGAAGCGGTCGTCGAATTCGCCCGCGAGCGGATGGCCGCCCAGGCCGTGGCCTACCGGAAGACGATCGACGCGGCGCCCCCCGAGCAGCGCGCAGAGGCCCTCGCGAAGGCGTTGACCGCCGACGGGTACGCTGCTACGGCCCGCACGGCTCCGGTAGGCGAGCAGCTGTGCCAGCACCACTGCCCGGTCGCCCACGTCGCCGAGCAGTACCCACAACTTTGCGAGGCGGAGACGGAGATCTTCTCCGCCCTCCTCGGGACGCACGTCCAGCGGCTCGCCACCATCGCCCACGGCGACGGCGTGTGCACGACGTTCATTCCCAGCATCACCCCGCAGACCACTGATATCGCATCCGCAAGCACGGCCGGGAGGAACCCCGAATGACGCTCCCCACGGAGACTGCCCACCCCGAACTCGATGGTCTGGGCACGTACGAATACGGCTGGGCCGACTCCGATGTGGCCGGTGCATCTGCCAAGCGCGGCATCAACGAGGACGTCGTCAAGGACATCTCGCAGAAGAAGTCCGAGCCCGAGTGGATGACGAAGCTGCGCCTCAAGGGCCTGCGGCTGTTCGACAAGAAGCCCATGCCCAACTGGGGCTCGGACCTGTCGGGCATCGACTTCGACAACATCAAGTACTTCGTGCGGTCCACGGAAAAGCAGGCACAGTCCTGGGAGGACCTGCCCGAGGACATCAAGAGCACGTACGACAAGCTCGGCATCCCCGAGGCGGAGAAGCAGCGCCTCGTCGCCGGTGTCGCGGCCCAGTACGAGTCCGAGGTCGTCTACCACCAGATCAACGAGGAGCTCGAGGCGCAGGGTGTCATCTTCATGGACACCGACACCGCGCTGAAGGAGCACCCGGAGCTCTTCAAGGAGTACTTCGGCACGGTCATCCCGGTCGGCGACAACAAGTTCGCGTCGCTGAACTCCGCGGTGTGGTCCGGCGGCTCGTTCATCTACGTGCCGAAGGGCGTGCACGTCGAGATCCCGCTCCAGGCCTACTTCCGTATCAACACGGAGAACATGGGCCAGTTCGAGCGGACGCTGATCATCGTCGACGAGGGTGCCTACGTGCACTACGTCGAGGGCTGCACGGCGCCGATCTACAAGTCGGACTCCCTGCACTCCGCCGTGGTCGAGATCATCGTCAAGAAGGGCGGCCGCTGCCGCTACACGACGATCCAGAACTGGTCGAACAACGTCTACAACCTGGTCACCAAGCGCGCCGTGGCGTACGAGGGCGCGACCATGGAGTGGATCGACGGCAACATCGGCTCCAAGGTGACGATGAAGTACCCCGCCGTCTACCTGATGGGCGAGCACGCCAAGGGCGAGACCCTGTCGATCGCCTTCGCGGGCGAGGGCCAGCACCAGGACGCCGGCTCCAAGATGGTCCACATGGCGCCGAACACCTCCTCGAACATCGTCTCCAAGTCGGTGGCACGAGGCGGCGGCCGCACCTCGTACCGCGGTCTGGTCGAGATCGGTGAGGGCGCTCACGGCTCGAAGTCGAACGTGCTCTGTGACGCGCTGCTCGTGGACACGATCTCCCGCTCGGACACCTACCCCTACGTCGACGTCCGCGAGGACGACGTGTCGATGGGGCACGAGGCCACGGTCTCCAAGGTCTCCGACGACCAGCTCTTCTACCTGATGAGCCGCGGTCTGACGGAGTTCGAGGCCATGGCGATGATCGTGCGCGGCTTCGTCGAGCCGATCGCCAAGGAGCTCCCGATGGAGTACGCCCTGGAGCTGAACCGGCTGATCGAGCTGCAGATGGAGGGCTCGGTCGGTTAAGACCGGCCGCCGTCCCCCGCAGCGACTGACTTCTTACGCAGTGACGCAGAGAGAGAGCACGACGACAGCCATGGCTGAGGCTCAGAATATCCCGGTGGGGTCCACCACCGCCGGATCCATCGCGGTGGCCGCCGAGTCCACCGTCGCCACCCGCATGAGCGCGCCCCCGTCCTTCGACGTGGCGGACTTCCCCGTCCCCCACGGCCGCGAGGAGGAGTGGCGGTTCACGCCGCTGGAGCGCCTGCGCGGGCTGCACGACGGCACGGCAATTCCCGACGGGGGCGCCACCGGCGGCATCCGCGTCGAGGTGACGGCCCCGGCGGGCGTGACCCAGGAGACCGTCGGCCGTGACGACGCGCGCGTGGGCAAGGCGGGCAAGCCCGTCGACCGCGTCGCCGCGCAGGCCTACGCGTCCTTCGAGAAGGCCTCGGTCGTGTCCGTCCCCAAGGAGACGGTCCTCACCGAGCCGATCCGGATCGCCGTGCACGGCGAGGGCGGCACCGCCTTCGCGCACCAGGTCATCGAGCTGGGCGCGTTCGCCGAGGCCCTCGTCGTCATCGACCACACCGGTGACGCCGTGCTCGCCGCCAACGTCGACTTCGTCGTCGGCGACGGCGCCAAGCTCACCGTCGTCTCCGTCCAGGACTGGGACGACAAGGCCGTGCACGTCGCGCAGCACAACGCGCTGATCGGCCGGGACGCCTCCTTCAAGTCGGTCGTCGTGACCTTCGGCGGCGACCTGGTGCGCCTGCACCCCCGCGTCGAGTACGCGGGCCCGGGCGGCGAGGCCGAGCTCATCGGCCTGTACGTCACCGACGCCGGCCAGCACCAGGAGCACCGCCTCCTTGTCGACCACAACCAGCCGCACTGCAAGTCGAACGTCGTCTACAAGGGCGCGCTCCAGGGCGACGACGCCCACGCGGTGTGGATCGGCGACGTCCTCATCGAGGCCGCCGCCGAGGGCACGGACACGTACGAGTTGAACCGCAACCTGGTTCTGACCGACGGCGCCCGCGTCGACTCCGTGCCGAACCTCGAGATCGAGACCGGCGAGATCGTCGGAGCGGGCCACGCCTCGGCGACCGGCCGCTTCGACGACGAGCAGCTCTTCTACCTGCAGTCGCGCGGTATCCCGGAGGGCGAGGCGCGCCGCCTGGTCGTCCGTGGATTCTTCGCCGAGCTGATCCAGCAGATCGGCCTGCCCGACGTCGAAGAGCGGCTCCTCACCAAGATCGAAGAGGAGTTGGAGGCGTCGACCGCATGACCTTCGTACGCGCCTGTGGCCTGAGCGAGCTGTCGGAGGACACCCCGAAGCGGGTGGAACTCGACGGCACGCCGGTCTCGGTCGTCCACACCGAGGGCGAGGTGTTCGCGATCAACGACATCTGCTCGCACGCGAACGTCTCCCTCTCCGAGGGAGAGGTGGAGGACTGTCAGATCGAATGCTGGCTGCACGGCTCCGCCTTCGACCTCCGCACCGGCAAGCCGTCCGGTCTGCCCGCGACGCGCCCCGTCCCCGTATACCCCGTAAAGATCGAAGGGGACGATGTGCTCGTCTCCGTCACCCAGGAGTCCTGAGGCACATGGCAACGCTTGAAATCCGCGACCTGCACGTCACCGTCGAGGTCGAGAACGGCACCAAGGAAATCCTCAAGGGTGTCGACCTGACCGTTAAGCAGGGCGAGACCCACGCCATCATGGGCCCGAACGGCTCCGGCAAGTCGACGCTCGCCTACTCCGTCGCGGGACACCCCAAGTACACGATCACCAAGGGCACCGTCACGCTCGACGGCGAGGACGTCCTCGAGATGTCCGTCGACGAGCGCGCCCGCGCCGGCATGTTCCTGGCCATGCAGTACCCGGTCGAGGTTCCCGGCGTCTCGGTCTCCAACTTCCTGCGTACGTCGGCGACGGCGATCCGCGGCGAGGCCCCCAAGCTGCGCACCTGGGTGAAGGAGGTCAAGTCCGCGATGGAGCAGCTCCAGATGGACCCGGCCTTCGCCGAGCGCAACGTGAACGAGGGCTTCTCCGGCGGTGAGAAGAAGCGCCACGAGATCCTCCAGATGGAGCTCCTCAAGCCGAAGATCGCGATCCTCGACGAGACCGACTCCGGCTTGGACGTCGACGCCCTGCGCCAGGTCTCGGACGGCGTCAACCGCGTCCGTGAGACCGGCGAGGTCGGCACCCTGCTGATCACGCACTACACGCGCATCCTGCGCTACATCAAGCCCGACTTCGTGCACGTCTTCGCGAACGGCCGCATCGCCGAGTCCGGCGGCGCCGAGCTCGCCGACAAGCTCGAGGCCGAGGGCTACGAGGCTTACACGAAGGGTGGCGTATCCGCGTGACAGTGGCCCACCAGGGGCTCACCGGCCTCCTCGACACCGAGGCGATCCGCAAGGACTTCCCGATCCTGGATCGCACGATCCACGACGGCAAGAAGCTCGTCTACCTGGACAACGCGGCGACGTCCCAGACGCCGCGCCAGGTGCTCGACGTAATGAACGAGTACTACGAGAAGCACAACGCCAACGTCCACCGCGGAGTGCACATCCTCGCGGAGGAGGCCACGGCGCTCTACGAGGGCGCCCGTGACAAGGTCGCGGCGTTCATCAACGCGCCGAGCCGCAACGAGGTGATCTTCACCAAGAACGCCTCGGAGTCGCTCAACCTCGTGGCCAACATGCTGGGCTGGGCCGACGAGCCCTACCGCGTGGACCACGAGACCGAGATCGTCATCACGGAGATGGAGCACCACTCCAACATCGTGCCGTGGCAGCTGCTCTCGCAGCGCACGGGCGCGAAGCTGAAGTGGTTCGGTCTCACGGACGACGGCCGGCTCGACCTGTCGAACATGAACGAGATCATCACGGAGAAGACGAAGATCGTCTCCTTCGTCCTGGTCTCGAACATCCTGGGCACGCACAACCCCGTCGAGGCGATCGTCCGCCGTGCGCAGGAGGTCGGCGCCCTGGTGCTGATCGACGCCTCGCAGGCGGCCCCGCACATGGTGCTCGACGTGCAGGCGCTGCAGGCCGACTTCGTGGCCTTCACCGGTCACAAGATGCTCGGCCCGACGGGCATCGGCGTGCTGTGGGGACGGCAGGAGCTCCTGGAGGACCTTCCGCCCTTCCTCGGCGGCGGCGAGATGATCGAGACCGTGTCGATGAGCTCGTCGACCTACGCTCCCGCGCCGCACAAGTTCGAGGCGGGCACGCCCCCGGTCTCCCAGGCCGTCGGCCTGGGCGCGGCCGTGGACTACCTCTCGGCCATCGGTATGGACAAGATCGCCGCTCATGAGCACGCGATCACCGAGTACGCGGTCAAGCGGCTCCTGGAGGTCCCCGACCTCCGGATCATCGGCCCGGCGTCGGCCGAGGACCGCGGTGCCGCGATCTCGTTCACGCTCGGCGACATCCACCCGCACGACGTGGGCCAGGTCCTGGACGAGGAAGGCATCGCGGTCCGCGTGGGTCACCACTGCGCCCGCCCCGTCTGCCTCCGTTACGGAATTCCTGCGACCACGCGAGCGTCGTTCTATCTGTACTCCACGCCCGGCGAGATCGACGCGCTCGTCGACGGCCTGGAGCACGTACGGAACTTCTTCGGCTGAGGGGCTGACCGGGAACGTGAAGCTGGATTCGATGTACCAGGAAGTCATCCTGGACCACTACAAGCACCCGCACGGGCGCGGTCTTCGTGATGGCGACGCCGAGGTGCACCACGTCAACCCGACGTGCGGCGACGAGATCACGCTGCGCGTGAAGTACGACGGGTCGACGATCGCCGACGTGTCGTACGAGGGGCAGGGCTGCTCCATCAGCCAGGCCAGCGCATCCGTCCTGAACGACCTCCTGGTCGGCAAGGAGCTCGCGGACGCGCAGAAGATCCAGGAAGCCTTCCTGGAGCTGATGCAGTCCAAGGGCAAGCTGGAGCCGGACGACGCGATGGAGGAGGTTCTGGAGGACGCCGTCGCGTTCGCCGGGGTCTCGAAGTATCCGGCGCGTGTGAAGTGTGCTCTGCTGAGCTGGATGGCGTGGAAGGACGCGACGGCGCAGGCGCTGGGTACCGAAGACGTCGCTGAGAGGAAGACCGCATGAGCGAGAACGAAACACTGACCAAGCCCGCCTCCGAAGAAGAGGTGCGCGAGGCGCTGTACGACGTGGTCGACCCCGAGCTGGGCATCGACGTCGTCAACCTCGGCCTGATCTACGGCATCCACGTCGACGACGCGAACATCGCGACGATCGACATGACGCTCACCTCGGCGGCCTGCCCGCTGACGGACGTCATCGAGGATCAGGCGAAGTCCGCCACGGACGGCATCGTCAACGAACTCAGGATCAACTGGGTCTGGATGCCGCCGTGGGGCCCGGACAAGATCACGGACGACGGCCGCGAGCAGCTTCGCGCGCTCGGGTTCAACGTCTGAGACACGTACCCATGGTTCGGCCCCCCGCGCTTCGGCGCGGGGGGCCGAACTGTTTCTACGGCACGGGCTGCGGGGCCGACGAGGCTGCCGTCAGGGTGTGCGCCAGGCCCTCCTTGCGGATGCGGCTGTCGAGGTACAGCAGGGCGGTCACCAGCGGGAGGAACACGGTGGCGGCCAGTTGGGCGAGGAAGCTGCCGAGCAGGCCGAGGACGGCGTACAGGCCGAACTGGGAGCGCAGCTGGTCGAGGAGGTAGGCCGACGCGGAGTCGTCCGGGTCGACCGCGGGCGGGGTCGGCGCGGCGAACTGAAGGGGCAGTCGGAGGGCGAGGGAGACGCCCACCACGATGAGGCCCGCGAGCAGCGAGATGCCGAAGGTGCGCCACCAGGCGCCGCGCACCAGGCGCACGGAGCGACGCAACGCCGTGAAGGGGCCCGCCGATTCCAGGGCCGCGGCCGCCGGGGCGAAGGCGAACAGGACGTACAGCCAGGCCGCGAGTGGCATCGACACCAGGAACAGCGGGAAGACCAGGCCGATGGGGATGAGCGACTGGGTCATCATCAGGAAGAGGATGGAGAAGAGGACCAGCGCGAAAGCGGCTACCGGCAGCATCAGGATGAGCGAGAGCAGCAAGGTCACGGCCAGCACGGACGGCGTCCGTGACCACGCCTTGCGCCAGACCGCGCCGAACGACGCCGGGCGGCCGAGTACCGCCTCGTGCAGCGTGGCGGCGCACGAGGCCTGGATGAACGAGTTGACGACCAGCGAGGCGAGCATGAACAGCAGCCACGCCAGGCCGAACGCGACGAGGATCGGCCTGCCGTCGTCCCAGGTGAAGTCCGCGTCCGGTTCGTACATGGCGCTGATGTGCTCCCGGGTCGCGACGTAGGCGAGTCCGAGACCGGCCACGACGACGACGGCGAGCAGGCCGTAGGCCGCGGCGGCGGTTCCGAACAGCGGCTTGGCGTAGCGCCGCATCGTCGCGAACGCGCCGCCGATGATGTGGTTGGCGCCGAGCGGCGCGAGGGGGATGACGCCCGGCTTCGGCGGCGGGGGCGGCGGCGCCCAGCCGCTGCCGTTCCAGCCCCAGCCGGGCGGCGCGCCGTAAGGACCCGGTGGTCCGCCGTAAGGCGTCTGTGGTCCCCACCCCGATGTGTCCGGCATCGCTCTTGTGCTCCATAGCGTCGTGCGGTTCTCGCCGCGTGTGCTCTGTGGCCCCCACAGTGATCGCGTCACCTTAACCGGTTGCCCCACGGCTTCTGCGTACGCCCGTACACAACGTTGTGTACTGTCGTACACATGGGATACGGACTGCTGGCCGCGGCCATCGCGGCGGAGGTGGCCGGGACGACGGCCATGAAGTACAGCGAGGGGTTCAGCAAGCTCTGGCCCTCGCTGATCACCGTCGTGGGGTACGTCATCGCCTTCACATTGCTCGCACAGACCCTCAAGACGCTGTCCGTCGGAACCGCGTACGCGATCTGGGCGGGAGCGGGCACTGCCGCGGTCGCCGCCATCGGGATGCTGTTCCTCGGCGAGTCCACCGGCCTGGTCAAGATCGCGGGGATCGTTCTCGTGATCGCGGGCGTCGTCGTGCTCAATCTGGGCGGTGCCCACTGATGGCCCGCCGGTACGACCCCGAGCGCCGGCAGCGGATCATCGACGCCGCGATCCGAGTGGTGGGGCAGAAGGGGATCGGCGGGCTCAGCCACCGGTCGGCGGCGGCCGAGGCCGATGTGCCGCTCGGCTCGACCACCTACCACTTCAAGACACTCGACGAACTGTTGCTCGCCGCTCTGGAGCAGGCCAACGAGGGCTTCGCGAAGGTGGTCGCGGGCCGAGGCGGCTTCCAGGACCCGCGGGTCGACCTCGCCGGTGAGATCGCCGAGGTGCTCGGGATGTGGCTCGGCCAGGAACGCACGGGGATCGAGCTCGAGTACGAGCTGTACCTGGCTGCGCTGCGCAGGCCCGCGCTGCGGCCCGTCGCCGCCTGCTGGTGCGACGGACTCGCCGGGGTGTTCGCCGAACGCACCGACCAGGCCACCGCGCGCGCCCTGGTCGCCCTGATGGACGGGATATGCCTGCAGGTACTGCTCACGGACGGCGTGTACGACGAGGCGTACGCGCGCGAGATGTTCAACCGGCTGATTGCGTCGGGTGGTTGACGGGAGGCGGCGGCCGTCCGCCACCGGCTTCGTCCCGGTGCCGGCGGGGCATGTCCCCGGGCGGCCCCACCGCCCCGAGGCCCGGTCGCTGAGACCGGTTCGCCCGCGCGCCGCACCTCCGGTTAGGTTTCACCCATGACCGACACGACTGCATCTCGCACCACCGGCGCCGTCGCCGCAGGCCTCGCCACCCTCACCGCCGACGGCACTGTTCTCGACACCTGGTTCCCCGCGCCCGAGCTCGTCGCCGAAGCGGGCCCCGCGGGCACCGAGCGGCTCACCACCGAGCGTGCCGTGCAGCTGCTCGGTGAGGGCGCGGGCAAGGCCATCGGCCGGGACGCCCGCCGTGGCGTGGAGATCGTCGCCGTGCGTACGGTCATCGCCTCCCTGGACGAGAAGCCGATGGACGCCCACGACGTCTACCTGCGCCTGCACCTGCTCTCGCACCGCCTGGTCAAGCCGCACGGCGTGAACCTCGACGGCCAGTTCGCCTTCCTCGCCAACGTCGCCTGGACCTCGCTCGGCCCGGTCGCCGTGGACGACGTCGAGAAGGTCCGGCTCAACGCCCGCGCCGAGGGCCTGCACCTCTCGGTGACCTCCGTCGACAAGTTCCCCCGCATGACGGACTACGTCGCGCCGAAGGGTGTCCGCATCGCCGACGCCGACCGCGTGCGCCTTGGCGCGCACCTCGCCGAGGGCACGACGGTCATGCACGAGGGCTTCGTGAACTTCAACGCGGGCACGCTCGGCACCTCCATGGTCGAGGGCCGCATCTCCGCCGGTGTCGTCGTCGGTGACGGCTCCGACATCGGCGGCGGCGCCTCCACGATGGGCACCCTCTCCGGCGGCGGCAACGTCCGCATCGTCATCGGCGAGCGCTGCCTGATCGGCGCCGAGGCGGGCGTCGGTATCGCCCTCGGCGACGAGTGCGTCGTCGAGGCCGGCCTCTACGTCACCGCCGGGTCCCGCGTGACCATGCCCGACGGGCAGATCGTCAAGGCCCGCGAGCTCTCCGGCGCCTCGAACATCCTCTTCCGCCGCAACTCGGTGACCGGCGCCGTCGAGGCCCGCCCGAACAACGCGGTGTGGGGCGGTCTGAACGACGTGCTGCACAGCCACAACTGATCACCGCCGCCCGCGGAACAGAGCGCCCTCCGGTCTCCCGGAGGGCGCTCTTGCGTAAGCTGCCCTCCCGTCATGGCGCGGGCCGTGCGGGACGACAGGAGGCAGACATGCACCGAGCGGGGATCCGGGCCCTTGCCCTGAGCGGGACGGTGATACTCGCGCTGGTGGCAGGGTGCGGTCAGAGCCCTGGCGTGGGCGGCGACGCGGCCCAGGGGGCGAACCGGATATCCAACGGCGACCACCGCCATCCGCTGGAGAAGAGCGACATCCCCTGGAGCGGCAGCCCGAGCCCGTTCAACGCACAGGTCAAGCTCGCCGACGGGCGGCGCGTGGCGATGCATTACATGAAGGGCAAGGGGCTCTTCGTGCAGGACTACAGCCCCGAGGCCAAGGGCTGGTCGAAGTCGGCCGTGGTCCACAAGACCAGGACCGACGCCTGTCAGGGCATCACGCTCAAGGCCAAGGACGGCACCGTCGCGGCTTTCGGGGACTTCGGCGTCTACTGCGCCGACGGTGAGCCGCCGACCGAGTCGGTCGCCGCGGTCGCCACGGGCCCGCTGACGAAGTGGGCCACGCACCTCACGAAGGACTTCGACGGCTGGGAGAAGATCGCCGTCGCCGCCGGGGGCAAGAAGGTCACGTTCAGCCGGGGCGGCGACACACTCCGGTGGACCAAGGCAGGGGGCTTCCCCGCCGCGGGCTGAATCACGCGGACACAGGCATAGCCGGAGGCATCCGGGACCGTCTTCATGGGTGAGGGGGGCAGCAGGCCCACCAGGGAGCGAAGGTGACGATGGATGCCCAGGCACAGGAGAACTTCCGGGAGTTCGTGGCGACCCGGACATCGACGCTGCTGAAGACCGCCGTACTGCTCAGCGGCGGCGACCGGCACGCGGCCGAGGACCTGCTGCAGAACGCGCTGGTCAAGGCCGCGGGCCGCTGGCACAGGATCGACGACCCGGAAGCGTACGTCCGGCAGATCCTCTACCGGCAGCAGGTGAGCCGCTGGCGCCTGAAGTGGCCGCGGCGCGAACTGGCCGTCGCCGAGCCGCCGGAGAGCGCCGAGCGGGACGGCGCGGGCGCCGCCGAGCTGCGCGTCGTGATGCGGGCCGCGCTCGCCCGGCTCACCACGCGCCAGCGCACCGTACTGGTCCTGCGCTACTTCGAGGACCTGCCGGAGGCCGACGTGGCCCGGCTCCTCGGCTGCTCCGTCGGCACCGTGCGCAGCACCACGCACCGCTCGCTCGCCAAGTTGCGCGGTCTCGCCCCCGAGCTCGCGGCGCTCGACGGGCCGGACCCCGGAGCCGGGCGGCAGCCGCCGCGCCGTGACCACTCGTCCGTGTCGCCCGTGTCGCCCGTGTCGCCCGTCTCGTCCGTGTCACCCGTGGAGGTACAACCGTGAACGTCGAAGAGCTGGTGCGCGCGTCGCTCCAGGAGCAGGCGGACGACGGCGTGCGGCCCCCGGCCGGTTTCGCCGAGCGGGTGCTGACCGTGAGGCGTCGCCGCAGGACCCGGACCATCGCGGGCCTCGCGGTCGCCACGGCCGCGGTGGTGGCCGCCGCGGTGGCGGTTCCCGCGCTCGACGGGGGCGACGGCGTACGTCCGGCGAGCGACGGACAGACCGGCGATGTCGTCGCCCACCCCGACCAGTCGCCGCCCCGCGACCTGATCGCGGCGGGGAACACCGCGCTCGCCGCGTTCTACACGACGAGGACCACCGATCAGCCGGACGGCGACCGGCTCGTCACTCGCACCTACGGTCTTCTCGACCAGAGGACCGGGAAGTACGAGAAGGCGTCCAAGAAGTGGGCCTGGATCGATGTCGCGCCCGGCATGCGGACGGCCGCCGTCCTGGAGGGCGAACTCCCGGCTCGGCGCATCGGCGTCCTCGACCTGATCACCGGCAAGTTGGAACGCTGGATCCCGGTGAACCACCCGGTCGCGGGCGTCAGTTGGTCGCCGGACGGCAGCAAGCTGGTCGCCACCGCGTACAGCAAGAATCCCGACCGGCTGATCGACCTGCCCGACGACCACCCCGACAACGATCCCCAGCCGCACGGCAGCCGCACGGGTTTCTTCGTCGTGGACGCCGCCTCGGGGGACGTGGGCGCCTTCCGTGAGCTGCCCCAGAAGAGCGCCGGCGAGTTCGGCTTCTTCGACGGCAACCCGCGGGAGGACCTGGAGTGGAGCCGTGACGGCGAGCTGCTCTACGTACAACTGGCGATGGGGGCCGACGGCGAGAACCGCGCCTGGTACACCCTGGCGGGAGCCAAGACCGAGGCGCCCGCCGCCGAGAAGTACGCGGGCTGGCCCGAGGCCGGCCTGTCGCCCGACGGCAAGCTGCTCGCGAGCGACGGCAACGACAAGGGCTCGCCGCTCCTGGACCCCACGACCGGCAAGAAGGTCACCACGGTGCCGGGGCAGCAGCTCCTCGCCTGGGCCGACGACAAGCGGCTCATCGCGTGGGGCTGCGCCCCCGAGAAGTGCGACGGCAAGGGGGAGTACCGCAATCAGCTTCTGCTGGTGACCGTCGGCAGCGAGAAGGTCGTGCCGCTGAGCGACTTCCGCAAGGCGTCGGCCACCTATCCGGGGCGCTGGACGCCGATGTTCACCGCCCGCTGACCCTGTTCACCGCCCGCTGACGCAACGCCTCGTACGCGGTCAGCAGCCCGTCGGTCGCCTCGCGGCCGGCGGGCCGCAGTGGTGCGCGGACGGGGCCGGCGGGCAGACCGAGCGCGCCGAGCAGCGCCTTGGAAGTGACCGTGCCCGGGAGTCCCGCGCCCATCATCAACTCGATGAGCTCCATGGCTTCTTGCTGACCTCGGCGAGCGGACGCGGTGTCGCCCGCGTCGAACGCGTCGATGATCGCCCGCAGTTGTCCGGGCGCGGCGTTCGCCACCGTGCTGATGTATCCCGCGCCGCCCACCGCGTACAGCGCGAGGATGAACTCGTCGCAGCCGGTGTAGTACGCCAAGTCGGTCCGCGACAGCACCTTCTGGGTGCCCATCAGGTCGTACGCGCAGTCCTTCACGGCGACGATCCGTGGATGCTCCGCGAGCCGCAGCATCGTCTCCGGCTCGATGCGGGTCCCGGTGCGGCCCGGGATGTCGTAGAGGGCGAGCGGGAGCCCCGCCGCGTCGGCGACCTCCAGGAAGTGCGCCTCGACGGCGTCCTGCGGCGGCTTGCTGTAGTAGGGCGTCACCACCAGCAGGGCGTCCGCGCCCGCCTTCTCGGCCTCCAGCGCCATCTCGACGGTGTGCCGCGTGGCGCAGCTGCCGACGCCCGCGACGATCGTGGCTCGGTCGCCGACCGCCTCGGCGACGGCCCGCACGAGCGCTGCCTTCTCGCTGTCGGAGGTGGTGGGGGACTCGCCGGTGGTGCCGGAGAGCACGAGTCCGTCGCAACCGTCGTCCACCAGCCGCTCGGCCAGCAGTTGGGCGCCGTCGAGGTCCAGCAGACCCTCGTCGGTGAACGGCGTGACCATCGCGCAGAGAGCGCGGCCGAGGGGAGGGGCCGTAGGGGAGGGCGATGGAGAGGGCGAGGGTGAGGTCATAGAGGCAGTGTCGGTACGCCAACGCTGAAGCTCCACTTAATTCTGCTACGAGGTATTCAGCAGGAACGCTAAGAGGATGCCGTCGGCAGGCCTACGCCCCAGGACACGGCCTAGTGCCAACTCGCCCCTGTATGGGCCACCATGGGCCGACGGTAGTCGACGGACGGCCGCGCGGCGGTCGCCACAGGAGGCGTCATGAGGCTGGGCAAAGCACTCGCCACCGGGATCGCCGAAGAAGCTCCCCAGGAGCGCCCGGGGGAGAAAGACCTTGAGCGGTACGCCGAGCCCGGGCACGCGGAGCCCGAGCCCGAACCGGCGGCGACGGCCGAGGAGCCGGCGGCCGAGGTCCCCGCGGTCGAGGTCCCGGCCGTCCGATGAGGCTGCGGCTCCCCGCGGAACGTCCGAAGGAGCCGCCGACCGGATACAAGATCGCCCGCCTCGCGCTCTCCCAGGACGGCGCGCGGGCGGGGTTCACCGGCGTCTCCCTGGGCGCCGCCCTGCCCTACGGCGCGCTCGACGAGGCCCGCTGCGTCTACGGCCGGCGGCACGCGGCGCCGCACCGCCGCTGCGACTGCGGCTTCCACTGTGTCCACGAACGGGCCGTGGCGCAGGCCCTTCTGTGCGTGGGCGAGCACCGCGGGGCGGCGCTGCTCCAGGTCACGGTGCTCGGCGCGTACATCCGCTTCGAGCGCGGATTCAGGTACGCGCGGCAGCGGGTGCGCGCGGTGACGGTGCGGCCGTGCGACTGCGGGGCGCGAGCGTCGGTCCTCGTGGACGCCGGGTGGGGCAGGCCGGGGTGGCGGGGGGGCGAGGGGGTGTGCGGGGTCTGTGCGGGCAGGCGCGCGTCGGTGCGGCTCGCGGAGTTCGCCCGCCTCGCCGGGGAGGGCCTCACGGTCACCGCGGCGCCCCCGGAGTCCGTGCCGGGGTCGCCCTACCAGGCCATGGGGGTGCCCGAACTGGTCGCCGAGGCGGCGTTGCTGCAGGCCCGACTCGACGTGTTCCAGGGCGAGTTGGCGCGGCTCGCGGGGGACGAGCGGAGTTAGCGCGCGCCGTCCGGCACGGGCGTCACCGGACGCGGCCCTCGGCGCGAACGCCTCGTACCGCACGGGCGTGAATCCCCTGGTGGACGGCGGCGGGCACGTCCGCTGAGCAGCGGTGTGGCCGGCGGTCGCCGTCGCGTTGACGTGCCATGGCTTCAAGGGGAGGCTCTGGCCATGACGACGCATGCGTACGCCCGCTATGTCGCGATCGGCGACAGTCAGACGGAAGGGGTCGGCGACGGTGACGAGGTGCACGGATACCGCGGCTGGGCCGACCGGCTCGCCGAGATACTGGCCGAGGGCAACCCGGAGTTCGGATACGCGAACCTCGCCGTGCGGGGCAGGCTGACGGCCCGCATCAAGGCCGAGCAACTGGCCCCGGCCCTCGCGCTGCGCCCGGACCTGGTCACGGTGATGGCGGGCATGAACGACCTGGTGCGCCCCGGCTTCGACGCGGCCCAAGTGGCCGGCGACATCGAGGACATGTTCACCGAGCTGACCGCGGCGGGTGCGCGTGTGGCCACCGTGACGTTCCCCGACCTCGGGCGGATCTCGCCGCTGGCGCGCAGGGCGCTGCCCCGCGTCCTGGACCTGAACGCCCGCATCCGCGCGGCGGCGGACCGCCATGGAGTCGCCGTCCTCGACACGTTCCCGCACCGGGTCACCACGGACCCCCGCCTGTGGAGCACCGACCGCCTGCACGCGAGCCCTCTGGGGCACGCCCGGATCGCCGCCGGCATGGCGGACGCGCTGGGCATCCCCGGCCACGAGGACTGGATACGGCCACTGCTGCCCCCACCGCCTCCGGTCTCCACGCTGCGGGCACTGGCGGCGGAGGCGGCGTGGTTCGCGGGGTTCATGGGCCCGTGGGTGTGGCGGCGCCTCAGGGGCCGCTCCTCGGGTGACGGACGCGAGGCGAAGCGGCCGGAACTGGCCCCGATGGCTTCTTCTGAACGGGCTTGACCTCAAGTGAACTTGAGGTCGCAGTGTGTGCGTCACGGGCCGCGCAGGGCCCGTCCACACGCTGAAGGAGAACGCCATGAAGGCACACGTCGACGCCACCGCCCTCCCCGACCCGGCCCGCGCGGACGGCGGGCTCGTCTTCCTCAGCACATGGAGCACGGGCACGCCGGAGCGCCAGCGGGCCACGGTCGAGGCGATCGCCTGGGCCTGGGAGAGCCGCCCGTGGCCGCACGAGGGCCTGCTCTCGTACACCGTGTACACGGGCGCGGACGGCTCGACGGTGGCGCACCGCTCGCACTGGCGGGACGACGAGGCGTACCAGGACTTCTTCGCACACGGCAGGGACGAGCGGAACGCCGAGATCGACGAGGCCGTGCCGGGCATCGAGCGGCTGGGGCTGCACAAGACGCGGCTGCGGGACGGGGTGGCGCGGGCGGCCGGCGATGACCGGGTGGCCGGGGCGATCGTGATCACCGAGGGGGAGGCGGAGGTTCCGCGGGGGGCCCCGGGTCTGATCTCCGTCCACTTCCACGTGACGACGGACGGCGAGCGGGTGATCAGCTACGCGGAGTGGGAGAGCGGGGAAGGGCTGCCCGTCGAGGGCAGGTACCGCTTGGCTCATGGAATGGAACCGCGCTGATCTCTCGCGGTCGAGCGGTCGTGCGGTCGTGCGGTCGGGCGCTCGGACGACGGCGATTTCCCGCTCATCACGCACTCCCTGCCCGGCCGTGCCACACCCCTTCCCCGGCACCACCACCGCCCTGGACGGGAAGGGGTGCCGGTGGGATGTTGAAGCGGTGCGGGACGTCAGGGGGGAGTCGTCATGACCGCGGGCAAGGAGTTCGAGATCGAGCGGGAGTTCGAGGTCGATGCCTCTCCTGCCGAGGTCTGGGACGCGTTCACCACCGGCACCGGCGGCTGGCTGTGGCCCATGCTGGAGTACGAACCGCGCGAGGGCGGCGCCGCCCCCTTCGGCGGCGTCGTGACCCACTGGGAGCCACCGCACCGCCTCACCGACCGCGTCGACCGCCTCGGAGGCCTTCCGCCCGGTCAGACCGTCAACCAGCTCGACCGCACCATCGAGCCCCGCGACGGCGGCCGCCGTTCCTGGGTCCGCTACGTGCACAGCGGCATCCTCACCGACGACTGGGACGCCCAGTACGAGGAAGCCAGCAGGCACACCGACTTCTACCTGCACACCCTGCGCCAGTACCTCACGTACTTCAGGGGCCTGCCCGTCACCTTCACCACCCTCGACGGACCGGCCCCCTCCACGGCCCCGCACGCCTTCACCAGGCTGGGCCGCCGCCTCGGCCTCCCCGACGACGCGTCGGAAGGCGCACGCATACGCGTGGACGCCCCCGGCGAACCTCTCGACGCGATGATCGACTTCCGCAGCAGGCACTTCATCGGCCTGCGCACGGACACCGCGCTCTACCGCTTCTTCGGCCGCAACCACTTCGGTGCCCCGGTGGGCATCAGCATCCACGACTTCGCGCCGCAGGCCGACGCCAAGGGCACCGAAATGGCGTGGCGGGACTGGCTGCTCAGGCTCTACGCGTGACGGAAGAACGCTACGGCCTGAACCTCAGCACCTGCGGGTCGTGATCACTGTTCTGCTCGGCGAACTCCGCGTTGATGTGCACGCTGTCGTACGAGAAGCCGCCCGGCCCCGCGCGCCCCACACCCGGGCTGGTCAGAATCTGGTCGAGGACCTGGGAGTTGCCCTGGTAGACGTACGAGTAACGCTCCGACCGCGGGAGGGAATCGACGGCGGACCTCAGCGCGCCGCCCGCCTCCAGCGCGGCGGTCGTCCGCGAGAACTCGAAGTCGTTCACGTCACCGACGACCACCACGTCCGCGTTCTTCTGCGCCTTCCGCACGTCCCGCACGAAGGAGTTGACCGCCTGCGCCTGCCGCAGCCGCTTCGCCTCCGACGACCGCACCGGCGGCTGGTGCCGTGACGTGAGCCCTTCGTCGCCGCCCTTCGACCCGAAGTGGTTCGCGACCACGATCACACTGCGCCCCCGGAAACGGAACTCCCCGGCCAGCGGCTTGCGGCTGTCCGCCCACGCGGTGTTCGCGGGGTCGACGCGGCCGGGGGAGAGCGTCAGCGCGGCGTGCCCGGAGGAACGCACGACGCCCGTGCCCGTCGTCGCGTCGCCGTCGCCACGGTCCGTGAAGGAGACCCGCTCGGGGTTGAAGAGGAACACCTGGCGGATGTTCCCGCCCGGCTCCCCGCCGTCCTTGTTGTTCTGCGGATCGATGGACCGCCACTCGTACCGAGGACCGCCCGCGGCGACGATCGCGTCCGCGAACTTCTTCAGGGTCGCCTCCGCCGAGACGGTCCCGTCGTTCTTCGCGCCGTTGTCGTCCTGGATCTCCTCCAGGGCGAGGATGTCGGGCGACGCGAGATTCGAGACGACGGCCCCGGCCAGCGCGTCGAACTTCGTCTGCGGGTCGCCGGGGTCGAGATTCCCGACGTTGTACGTCGCGACGGCGAGCTCGCCCTTGGCCTGCCGCCGGGTCTTCTCCCGTACGAGCCCCTTGTCCTCGACCGTGCCGAGCGTCCGCGCGACCAGCGTGTAACCGCCGAACTGGTTGAAGTCCAGGGGCCCTTCGGCGCCACCGGACAGCGAGTCGCCGACGTTCGCCTTCGGGAAGGGCCGCTCGGAGACCGGAGCCAGCTGCTGGATCTGCAGGCGCCCGGTGTTCTGGTCGTCGTAGGACCCGTACACCGTGCCGCCGCGCCGGTTCGGGTTCTCGTGCGGCTTCACGGTGATCCACAGCTCCGCGTACGGATCCGTGGCGCCCACCACGCGCGAGGTCCCGACACGTACGTTCATGCCCTCCAGGGACTCGTACAGGTCGAGGGCGTACGAGCGCGGCTTCAGGGGCAGCGCGTTGATGCTGCCGCCGTCCCTCGGGTCGCCGTCGGGCGCGTACGCGGAAGGCACCGACTTGGCGGTCACCGTGACGGGCGCGGGCAGCGCGTTGCCGGACGACTCGACCGTCACCGTCGGCTTGGTGAGCTGCGTCAGGGACTGGTTGCCGGACGCCTCGCCGCCGGGAACGTACTCGCCGACGGTCCCGGAGACGCGGACCGCGTCTCCGGCCCGCACGGTCAGGGCGGCGGAGCCGGTGTAGACGAAGACGCCTTCGCTGGTCGCGGGGTCGGAGTCCGCGTTCGGGTCCTGGATCCAGAAGCCCTTCGAACCGTACGTACGGACGCCGGTCACGATGCCCGTCACGTCCGTGACCTGCTGCCCCGCGAGGGGAGAGAGGCGGGTGGCGCCCTGGATGTCGTGGACGCGCACCTCGGCGGCGGAAGCGGACGAGGAGCTCACGGCGAGCAGACCGGCGGCGAGGGCGGTCGCCACGACGGTCGAGACGGCGGCGGATCTCACGGCGGGCCGGGTGGCACGGGGTATGTGCGGCATCGAGGAACTCCGGATGAGGGTGAGGTCGTATGAAGAGGTGAGAGCGAGCGGCGGGCCGGTGGGCGCACAGCGCTCTACGCGCGTCAATCTCTTGTGTGCCCAGGGGAGTTGTCAAGGTTCGGCGGGTGTTCTCACCGTGTATGTCTCCTGACAGGGACATGAACCGGGCGGCATGGGTCGAAATCCGTCTAGGCTTCAGCCCAGCCGACCCGTTGCTTTCCCCCGGAGGAGAACCAGCCGATGTCCGTAAGTCCCGCCACCCTGCCGCCGGTGCTCCTGCACTCCGAAGCGGAACTCGCGCGGGCCGCGCTCGCCACACCGCTGCTCTCCCGCGCCGCGCGGCTCGCCCGCTGGGCGGGGCCCGAGACGCGTGTCGGGGCGGGCGGTGAGCTCGTCGAGGAGCAGCTGCCGGCCGCCGCGGCCGAGCTGGGTCTCGAAGCGGACGACCCGGACGCCGCCGCCTACGCGAGCGAGGCCTGGCGCGTGGCCGTCGACACGGGCCTGGTGGACGTCACGGACGCGGACGAGTCGGAGGGTGAGGACGCGCCGGGCACGGTGACCGCGGGCGAGGACCTCGCCGCGCTCTCCTCCGGCAGCCCGCAGGACATCCTGGCCGTCTGGCTCGGCGCCCTGGACACCGTCTACTCGGACGCGACCGTGCCCGACATGGACAATCTCCTGGACGTCCTGGAGGAGAAGGGCGAGGTCGACTTCGAGGAGCTCGGCTGGGACCCGCAGGCGGAGGCGGACTTCCTGGACGGCGTGCTCGGCAACCTGTACCTGCTCACCGCGGGGGACGCCGGGGCGGGCGAGGGTCCGGTGCCGCTGCCCGCGCTCGCCGCGTCGATGATCGTGCCCGACGACATGGGGGAGCCGACGGACGACGTCCTGGAGCAGGTGTCGGACGCGATGATGAAGCTCGACGACCAGTTCCGGCTCTTCGAGCCGCTCGGGCTCGTCGAGTACCAGCCGGTCGACGAGGCCCTCATGGTGGACATCGACGAGGCCGAGGCGCCGCTCCCGGACGACGAGGACGTCACGCGGTACGGCATGGTCCGGCTCACCCCGCTGGGTGTGTACGGCATCCGGGCGCGGATGCTGGAGGCGGGCGTGGACGCCCCGGCGGTCGGCGATCTCGCGGACAAGGGCGCCGACGCGCTGCTCGAGGGGACGGCCGGTTTCCCGCAGGCCGCCGCGCAGGCCGAGATCGAGCAGTGGCTCGCCCGGCACGAACCGCTGGCGGCGGCACGGGAGTTGCTGGCCGCCGCGCGGGGCGGGGACGAGGGCGCGCCGCTCAGGCGGCTGCGCTGCCAGCAGGCGCTCTCGCTGGTGGGCCGCGAGGCGGAGCCCGCCCTGCGGGAGGTGCTCGACGACGCCGAGCTCGGTGGGCTCGCCCGCGTGTGGCTGGCCGAGCACGGGGCGGCCGACGTGCCCGCGCCCTCCGAGGCGCTGGTCTTCTGGCTGACCATCGACACGATCGCCGCGCAGCTCGCGGCCGAGGGCAACTCGGATGAGCTGCAGGGTCTCGTGGAGGGCCTTTCCGAGCAGCACAGCGGTTTCTTCGCCGCGGCCTGGCGGGTCGAACACCCCGCCACCGCGGACGTCCTGGAGGCGATGGGACGGCTGCATCCCGACAAGAAGGTGGCCAAGGAAGCCCGCAAGGCTGCCTTCAAGGCGCGTTCGCAGCAAGGGGTTTGACGCCACAGCGGCCGGGCCGGAAGTTCCGGCCCGGCCGCCGGCCGGTTCGGCTCAGCACCGATACAGCACCGATTCGGCACTGACTCAGGGCTGACTCAGGGCTGACTCAGCACTGATACAGCGTCGTGTGCTTGAACGACGACGTGGCGCCGTTGAAGCCGTACGTCCCCCGGTACGCCGGAGGGTTCTGGTACTCGCCGACGATCGTGATCGTGTCGGCGCAGGAGCCCTGGCCCGTGCGCTTGGCGTCCAGGCGCATCGTGTCGCCGATGAAACCGCCCGTGATCTCCCACGGAGCGCCGCAGATGCCGGAGGTGATCTGGCCGCCGGTCACCACGTGCGGGTAGGTGTTCGGGTTGAACTTCACCTCGACGGCGAAGGTGATCGCGCCGTTGTGCAGCTCCAGCTCGGCGGCGGTGGCCACCGCCTCGGCGGACACGTCCTGGGTCGCGGCGAACGCCTCGTCGCGCGTCTTGACCTCGGCGCCCTGCGGATTGTGGAAGCGGTGCTCGCCGCGGGCCCGGCCCTTCTGCTTGCGTGCCTGAGTGGTCATGAAAACCCTCCTCTCGTGGTGCGACCGGTCAGGCCAGCTGTTCGGAGACCTCGACCCGCAGCAGCGCGCGGACGTTCTCGAAGTGGTTGAGCACGGTGACGGTGGAGGAACCGGCGAACAGCAGGCCGAGGGCGACGTTGTCGAGCGAGGTCACCAGGGACCCCGAGTCGCCGCCCGCCGAGATGTTCGTCGTCAGGATCTGGTCCTTGAACCGGGCCGTGCCCGCCGTGCCGAAGTTGACGTCGATGGTGGCGTCGACGGCGATGATCCGGCCGAAGGAGATGTTGGTGGTACGGCCGGTCTTCTTCACCGGGTCGCCGACCGCGACGTTCGCCTTGCGGCGCCAGGCGCGGGGCGCACCGCTGAAGTACGTCTCGCGGGTCGCGTCCTGGAAGTCGACGGTGCCGAGCGCGGCGTCGACGACGTTGTTGTGCCGCTCCAGCGGAATCTGCGGGGCGAACTGGATCGTGATGAAGCGCTCCAGGGTCGCGATGCGGTCGGCCGGGTCCTGGCCGCCGTCGAAGACGCCCGGCTGCACGATCGCGCTGCCCAGCTGAGCGCGGTTGGAGTCGGCGAGCACGTGGTTGTTGGAGAGGATGTAGAACTTCGCCGGTACGCCGAGGCCGGGGCCCGGCGGGTCGACCGAGGCGCCGGGCAGGAAGTCGTAGACCACGCTGCCGAGCGTGCCGGCCGTCACGCGTACGTTGCCGACCGAGAAGCCGGAGGGGCACGGGCGCATGCGGCGCTTGAGGAGCTGCGGCTCGAACGCGCCATGCCCGCCGAGCTCCTCCACCATGGGTTGCGAAAGGCCCGCGAGCTGCTCGCTCACGCCGCCGTCCGGGCCGTACGTCACCGAGCGGTCGTCCGTGCGGCCGGCCTTGCGCTGCTGCCGTTGAGCGGCGACGTGGCCGACGGCGACGACGTCGGTGGGGGTGCCGTCGTCCATCTGGGAGGGGATGACGTCCCGCTCCGGGAGCATGGACTCCGGGACCTTCTGGGTCACGAACACGATGACCGCGGGTTCGCCGGTGGGCTCTCCGTCGATCCACTTCACGCCGTGGCCGAAGCCGACGACGTTGGCCGGTGACGTCTGGGGGCCCAGGAAGTCCCCTGCCGCCTGCCGGCGTGAGCTGTCGCTGAGCTGACCGCCGGTGGGTCCGCGCATCAATTCGGGCTGGCTCACCACGCCAGACCACCTCTTCCCCTTGGTTGAAGGGTGGAGTTCCGGTCGGCTTTCGAGGGCCGTCCTACTGCGCCGCGGGCTCACCGATGGCGAGCACGCGCACGGGGACGCCTTCGAGCACTTCCGGAATCACGTCTTCGTCCCGGAGCCGGTCACGGGGCACTTTGCGGGTCACGAAGACGACGATCACGTCCGCCCGCGAGTGGTCGTCCTTCCCGATGCCGACACCGGTGACATTGGCCAGCTTCATCAGCCGGTCCTCATGGAGGCTGCGTGCCTGCTGTGCGTCCACGCGGCTCGCCTCCCC
This sequence comes from Streptomyces sp. NPDC050147, assembly GCF_040660195.1. NCBI lineage: Bacteria > Bacillati > Actinomycetota > Actinomycetes > Kitasatosporales > Streptomycetaceae > Streptomyces > Streptomyces sp. NPDC050147. The sequence goes on from NZ_JBFALJ010000024.1 coordinate 23,663, forward strand.
CAACGGGTGATGCAGGTAGGGGATGTCTATTGCCGAGTGGAGTGCGGGGTCAAGGCGTTCCGCACGAAATCTTGGCTTTACGGGTGATCCGTGCCTGTTGACCTTGTTTACGAAGATGCTTCCGACCACTGACTCAGGGGCCCGGGAACCTCTGGTTCACGTACGCAGATGTGAGGCGCCGTTGAGGTCCAGGACCGTGCCCGACGCCCACTCCGCGACGGGCGAGGCGAGCCACAGCACCGCGGCGGCGATCTCCTCCGCCGTCCCCGCCCGCCCGAACGGGCTCTGCGCACGGATCGCCGCGCCCTCGTCCCCGCTGAGCCGGTGCGCCACCCTCTCCGTCTCGAAGAAGCCGGGCGCCACCGACGCCACCGCGATCCCGTACGGCGCGAGCGACACGGCGAGGGACTGCCCGAGCGCGTGCACGGCGGCCTTCGTCGCCCCGTAGGCCGGGTGATCGGGCTCGCCCCGGAAGGCGCCGCGCGAGCCGATGTTCACGATCCGGCCGCCCGTGCCCTGGTCGATCATCCGGCGTGCCGCCAGGTAACTGAGGTTGGCCGTCGCGAGAAGATTTATCGATACGTGCCGCTGCCAGAGCGCCGTCCAGTCCTCGTACGACGTGTCGGCGAGCGGGTGCGGCAGGTTCACGGCGGCGTTGTTGACCAGCACGTCGAGGCCGCCGAGCGCCGTGGCCGCCCGCCCCGCGACGTCCGCCGCGCCCGCGGGCTCCGACAGATCCCCGCCCACCAGCGCATGGCCGTCACCCTTGAGCGAGGCGAGCGTCGCGCGCGCATCCTCCTCGCGCGAGCCGTAGTGCACCGCGACGCGGTCACCGTTGTGAGCGAAGGCCTGGGCGAGGGCTCTGCCCAGACCTCGGGAGGCGCCGCTGATCAGCACGCGGCGGTCGGTGCCTGGCAGGTTCATGGAAGGAAGCCCCTTGACGTCGTACGGCGTTCAACCGCCGTTTATACGTGAGCGGGAACGTGACGCCGACAGCAGCCCGGCCGGAACCCGCCCCAGGAGACATCATGTCGCTCACCCGCAGGGACTTCGCCAGACGCTCAGCGATCACCGGTGCGGGGGTCGTGCTGACCGGCAGCGTCGGCGCGCTCGCCACCGCCCCCGGCGCGCTCGCCGCCGAGGGAACGACCCAGGACGGGGCCGACGCACTCGGCGGCGCCCCGGGGTACGGGCCCCTCGTCCCCGACCCCGAGGGCCTGCTCGCGCTGCCCGCCGGATTCTCGTACCGCGTCCTGACGCACAGCGGCAGGACGAAGCTGGAGACCGGCGAGTTCACGCCGTCCAACCACGACGGTACGGCCACCTTCGCGGGCCCGCGCGGGGTGACTCTGCTGGTCAACAACCACGAACTGAGCGGCCCCCGCTCCAAGTGGAAGCACCCGGTCCCGCTCACCGAAGGCCTCGTGTACGACCCGGCCGCTTCCGGCGGCTGCACGGTCGTCGAGGTGCGCCGCGACGGTCAGGTCGCCGAGTGGGTGGGCATCGCGGGCACGGCCACCAACTGTGCGGGCGGCAGCACCCCTTGGGGCACCTGGCTGACCGGCGAGGAGACCGAGGACCGGGCAGGCCAGAACGGCATGACCAAGGACCACGGCTACGTCTTCGAGGTCGACCCCTACGACCGGCGTGCCAACCGGGCCCCCAAGCCCATCAAGGCGCTGGGCCGCTACGCCCACGAGGCCGTCGTCGTCGACCCCAGGCGCGGCCACCTCTACCTCACCGAGGACGCCTCCAAGCCCAATGGCCTGTTCTACCGCTGGACCCCGCCGAAGGGCTTCGAGCACGGCCGCGGCAAGCTGCGCACCCTCGCCGACGACGCCGGCGCACTGAAGGCGCCCAAGTGCTTCGACTCCGGCGGCCGCTTCGTGGACGACCTGTCCCGCGCCACCAAGATCGGCACGGTGTACGGCGTGGACTGGGTGGAGGTCCCGGACCGCGACGCCCGCACGGTCCCGGTGCGCGAGCAGTTCGACGACGGTGACATCACGCGTGCCCGCAAGCTCGAAGGCATGTGGTGGGGTGACGGCGGTGTCTACATCGTCGCCTCGTTCGCCCGCGGCGAGAGCCCCGTCCCGCACGACGGGCAGGTGTGGTTCTACCACCCGTCGCGCCGCACCCTCACTCTGAAGGTCCTGCTCGGCGTCAACCCGGACCCCGCGAAGGACGGCGCCTTCGACGGCCCGGACAACATCACCGTCTCCCCGTACGGCGGCCTCGTCATCGCCGAGGACGGCGACGGCGTCCAGCACCTCTTCGGAGCGACAGAGCGCGGCCGCACGTACCCCATCGCACGCAACGAACTCAACGCGGGCACCCCCGAGAAGCCCTCCTACAGCGAGTTCGCCGGCGTCACGTTCTCCCCCGACGGCAAGACGCTCTACGCCAGCATCCAGTCGCCCGGCATCCTGCTGGCGATCACCGGCCCGTGGCGGAGGCAGCGCGGCTGAGGAACTTGGGGCTTCCGGGCTTCCCGGCTTCCGCTTCCGGTGGCAATTGTCAGGACCCTTGCTCGCTCCGGGAATTGACATCTAACATTTCAGTGCATGGGAGCCATGCAACCGGTGCGCCGCACCCTCCTCAGGGATCAGGCGTACGCATCGATCCGTGACGCGATCGTGGGCGGGGACATCGCGCCGGGCAGCGTCGTGCGGGACGCCGACCTGGCCGCGTCGCTCGGCCTGTCCCGCGCGCCCGTCCGCGAGGCGTTCGCGCGGCTCGTCGACGAAGGCCTCCTGGAGACCAAACCGCAGAGCCACACCCGTGTCACGCCGCTGGACGCGGCCGACGTGCGGGACGCGGCGGCCGTCGTCCGCGCCATGCACGAACTCGTCGCACGCGGCGCGGTGCCCCGCCTGGAGCCCGCGCACCTCTACGCGATGCGGGAGGCCAACCGGCGCTTCGCCGCGGCCGTCGCGTCCGGCGACGTGGAGGGCGCCCTGCGGGCCGACGACGACCTGCACGGTGTCCTCGTCACGGCCTGCGGCAACAGCGCGGCCTCGGCCACCATCGCCCGCTACACCCCCCTCATCCGCCGCTTGGAGAGGCAGCGCTTCGCCGAGGGCGTGACCTGCGGCTCCGCCGAACTGCACGAGCGGCTGATCGACGCGTGCGCGGACGGCGACCCGGAAGCGGCGGCGGCCGTCACCACGGAGATCTGGCGCGTCCTGGAAGAGCTCGCCCACCCCTGAAGCCCCTGAAACGGCCGGAGGCCCACGTGTCCACACCCCTCGACTCGTACGCCCGCTACCCCCTCCTCTTCGGCCCTTCACCCGTCCATCCACTGGACCGCCTCACCCACCACCTCGGCGGAGCCGCCCTCTGGGCCAAGCGCGAGGACTGCAACTCCGGGATCGCGTACGGCGGCAACAAGACGCGCAAGCTGGAGTTCCTGGTCGCCGACGCGCTCGCCCAAGGCTGCGACACCCTCGTGTCGATCGGCGGCGTGCAGTCCAACCACACCCGCCAGGTCGCGGCCGTCGCCGCCCGCGCCGGACTCAAGTGCGTGCTGGTCCAGGAGAGTTGGGTCGACTGGCCCGACTCCGTCTACGACAAGGTCGGCAACATCCTCATCAGCAGGCTCGCGGGCGCCGACATACGCCTCGTACGCGCTGGATTCGGCATCGGCATCAAGGAGAGCTGGGAGCAGGCGGTGCGCGAGGTCGAGGAGGCGGGCGGCAGGCCGTACGCGATCCCGGCCGGCTGCTCCGAGCACCGGCTCGGCGGTCTGGGCTTCGCGCGCTGGGCGTACGAGGTGGCGGAGCAGGAGGAGGAGTTCGGGGTGTTCTTCGACACCATCGTGGTCTGCTCGGTGACCGGATCCACGCAGGCGGGTATGGTCGCCGGCTTCGCCGCGCTTGCGGAGGAGGGCGCCCGCCCCCGCCGCGTTCTCGGCATCGACGCCTCGGCCGACCCGGACCGCACCCGTGAGCAGATCGCCAGGATCGCGCGCGGGACGGCCGAACTCATCGGCGTACGGGCAGAGGTGAAGGACGCAGACATCGAGTTGGACGCGCGCTATCACGCGGGCACCTACGGCCTCCCCGACGAGGCCACCCTGGACGCGATGCGGCTCGTGGCCCGCACGGAGGGCATGGTGACCGACCCGGTGTACGAGGGGAAGTCGATGGCCGGGATGATCGACCTGGTGGACAGGGGCGAGATCGCGCGCGACGCGACCGTCCTGTACGCCCACCTCGGCGGGCAGCCCGCCCTGAATGCCTACAGCGCCCTGTTCTGATCCCGCCCTCTCCCGGGGGGCGTGAAGGCGACCGAGGTCTGTGTGGCACGTATGTGCGCGTCGTACGCGTGGTGCCACGGAACAACTACGTACCGCTACGAGTGACCTGCAGTTGTGTGTCGGTTTGATGCCGATGTGAGGACCGTGTGAGCTCGGAGCATGGTGCGTCGGGGTCCCGAGGGCGCATACTCGGAACATGACGAGGCCCCCCGGTACCCGACGCCATCTGCCGAACAGTCCTTTCAACGTTCCGAAGCCCCCCGCACCGCCCATCGAGCAGTTCGCCGTGGGCGACCGGGTCTCGCACGACCAGTACGGGCTCGGACGCATCGTCGGAGTCGAAGGCGAGGAAGCAGTGGTCATCGACTTCCAGGGCCGCCAGGGCAGGTTCCTGAGCCCCTATCCCAAGCTGTCCAAGCTCTGATCTGACGTACGCCTGCGCGCGCGTCCCTCCGCACGACAAGGGGCGGCCGACGGGAAGGTCCACCCCTTCCCTGTCGGCCGCCCCTGCGCTTTCCTCCCGCGGTCCCGCCCGTCCGCCGGGCGGGCGAGGGCGGCTACAGCGCCTGCGCCGCGGGCTTCACCATTCCGCGCACGGTGCGTGACTTGACGAAGTCACCCATGGCGGTCATTTCCCACTCACCCGTGAACTGCTTGATCAGCTTGGCCATCATCACGCCCGTCTGCGCCTCGGCGTTCGTGAGGTCGAAGCGGACCAGCTCCTCGCCCGTGGCCGCGTCGAGCAGACGGCAGTACGCCTTGGCGACCTGCGTGAACTTCTGACCCGAGAACGAGTTCACCGTGAAGACGAGACCCGTCACGTCCTGCGGCAGCCGGCCCAGGTCCACGACGATCACCTCGTCGTCACCGCCGCCCTCGCCCGTGAGGTTGTCGCCCGAGTGCTTGATCGCGCCGTTCACGATCGACAGCTTGCCGAAGTAGCAGCTGTCCACGTGCTTGCGCGTCGGGCCGTACGCGATGACGGAGGCGTCCAGGTCGATGTCCTTGCCGCCGTACGCCGGCTCCCAGCCGAGGCCCATCTTGACCTGCGAGAGGAGCGGCTTGCCGCCCTTGACCAGGGAAACGGTCTGGTTCTTCTGGAGGTTCACCCGGCCCTTGTCCAGGTTGATCTTCCCGGCGCCGGGCGCGGGGGCCGCCGGCGCCGGCGGCGCCGCGGGCGCGGCGAGGCGCGGGTCCGCGACCGGCGGGGGCGGGCTCTGGACCGGCGCGCCCGACGGAGGCGCCATCGGGGCGGCGGGCGCGGCGGCGGCGGGAGCGGCCGGGGCCGCGGGCTCCTCGACCGAGACACCGAAGTCCGTCGCGATGCCGGCCAGGCCGTTCGAGTACCCCTGGCCGACGGCGCGGGCCTTCCAGGCGCCGTTTCGCAGATAGACCTCGACGATGACCAGGGCGGTCTCGCCGCCGAGCTGCGGGGGCGTGAACGTGGCGAGGACGGAACCGTCGTCCGCGTTGCGGATGGTGGCGGTGGGCTCGACGCCCTGGAAGGACTGGCCCGCCGCGTCCGGGCTCGCGGTGACGACGATCTTCTCGATGCCGGCGGGCACCGCACTGGTGTCCACCGTGATCTTGTCGGGGGTCGTGCCGCCGCCCGACTGATAGGTCACACCGGGACCGGAGGGCTGGTTGAAGAAGATGAAGTCGTCGTCGGAGCGCACCTTGCCGTCGGCGGTGAGCAGCAGGCCCGATACGTCGAGCCGCACCGGTGCGGCGACGTCAACCGCCACGCGGGTGGCGGAGAGAGGGATGTTCGAGCCGGGGGTCATAGCTGTCATGCATGAGGTAACGAACGTCCGGGCTTTGCCGTTCCCTTACCCGCGGAAGTTTCTCTCTCCGCCCCCGCGGACGCCCTACGGCACCACCACGATCTTCCGGCCCACCCCCGAGGCGAACCGTTCCAGGGCCTGGGGGTAGGTGTCGAGGGGGAGCCTGTCGCTGATGAAGACGTCCGGGTCGAGCACGCCCCCGGCGAACAGCTCCGCCGCCCGCTCGTAGCTGTGCAGCACCGCCATCGACCCGGTGATGGTGATCTCCTGGTTGTAGATGCGGTACGGATCGATGCTGACCCGCGTCGCGTAGTCGGCGACACCGAACTGCAGGAACGTCCCCGCCTTGGCGACGCGCCCGAGGCCGTCCTGGATCGCTTTCGCGTTCCCCGTGGCGTCGACCACGATGTCCCACCCCTGCGGCCGCTCCAGTTCGTCCGCGCCCGCGGCCGACCCCGACACGCCCAGCTGCCGCGCCGTGGCGAGGCGGTCCGGGTTGAGGTCCACGATGTCCACGCTCGCCGCCCCCGTCCGCTTGGCGAGCTCCAGCATCATCAGGCCCATGGTCCCGGAGCCGTAGATCAGGACGTGGGCGCCCAGCCGGGCGCGGAGCACGTCGTAGCCGCGCACCGCGCAGGACAGCGGCTCGATGAGGGCCGCGTCCTGGGTGCGTACGTTCTCGGGGAGCCGCACACAGTTGGCGACCGGCGCGAGGGCGTACTGGGCCGCGCCGCCCGCCGTGGTGACGCCGATGGCGGCCCAGCGCTCGCAGAGGTTGTTGTGGCCGGTGCGGCAGTAGCGGCACTCGTGGCAGTAGAGCGAGGGGTCGACGGCGACCCGGTCGCCGACCGCGAGCTCGGTGACCTCGCGGCCGAGCCCCACCACCTCCCCGGCGAACTCGTGCCCCGGCACCACCGGCAGGGTGGGCGCGAACTCGCCCTGCAGGATGTGCAGATCGGTCCCGCACAGACCGCACGCGGCGACCTCGACGACGACCTCGCGCGGCCCCGGGGTGGGGTCGGGCATCTCGCCGACGACGGCCTTGCCGACGGACTCGATGATGGCGGCCTTCACTTGACGGCTCCCAACGACAGGCCCTGGACCAGCTTGTCCTGGGCGGCGAACCCCGCGGCGAGCACCGGCAGGGAGATCACGAGCGACGCGGCGCACACCTTCGCCAGGAACAGGCCCTGGCTGGTGATGAAGCCGGTCAGGAACACGGGCGCGGTCTGGGCGACGACGCCCGTGAGCACCCGCGCGAAGAGAAGTTCGTTCCAGCTGAAGATGAAGCAGATCAGGGAGGTCGCCGCGATGCCCGGCAGCGCGATGGGGGCCACCACACGCGTGAGGATGGTGGGCAGGCGCGCCCCGTCGATCTGCGCGGCCTCGATGATCGCGACCGGCACCTCGGCGAGGAAGGACTGCATCATCCACACCGCGATCGGCAGGTTCATCGACGTGTAGAGGATGACGAGCAGCCAGATGTTGTCGAGCATCTCGGTGTTCTTGGCGAAGAGATAGATCGGCAGGAGGCCCGCCACCACCGGCAGCATCTTCGTCGAGAGGAAGAAGAACAGGACGTCCGTCCACTTCTTCACCGGCCTGATGGAGAGCGCGTACGCGGCAGGGAGCGCGAGGAGCAGCACCAGCAGGGTCGAGGCGACCGACGCCACGGTCGAGTTGATGAGCGAGGGCCAGGGGCTCGCGCCGCCGCCCGAGCCGAAGAACTCGCGGTAGCCGTCCAGGGTGAGCGAGGCGGCGAGCGAGGGCGGATTGGTCGCGGCGTCCTCCTCCGAGTGGAAGGAGGTCAGCGTCATCCAGGCGATGGGCAGGAAGAACAGGAGTCCGGCCAGCCAGGCGGCGAGGCCGAGGCCCGCCGATCCACGGATACGGAACCGGCTTACGGGCCGGGTACGTGCTTGCGTCACGGCGGTGGTCATGCGCGGGACGCCTCCTCACGGAACAGGGACGAGACGACCCGCAGCGCGAAGGTCGCGATGATGAGGGAACCGATGACGACGAGGACACCGGCGGCGGACGCCAGGCCGTTCTCGTGTGCCTGGTAGAAGCTCTGGTAGACGGTGTAGGGCAGGTTGGCGGTGCCGAGGCCGCCCGAGGTGATCGTGAAGACGGCGTCGAAGTTCTGCACGATGTAGATCGAGCCGAGCAGCGACCCCAGCTCCAGGTAGCGGCGCAGATGCGGCAGCGTCAGATACCGGAACACCTGCCAGTTGCCCGCGCCGTCCATGCGGGCCGCCTCGATGAGCTCACTGTCGCGGCTCTGCAGACCCGCGAGCAGGATCAGCATCATGAAGGGCGTCCACTGCCAGATCAGGGAGGCCTCGATGGCGATCAGGGGCATGTTGGAGACCCAGTCGGGCTGGGCGGCGCCGTCACCGCCCACCCAGTGGAGCAGGCCGTTGAAGAGGCCGTACTCGGGGTTGTAGAGCACGTGCTTCCACAGCAGCGCGGCGGCCACCGGCACCAGCAGGAACGGCGCGATGAGCAACGTACGCACCAGGCCGCGGCCCCGGAACTTCCGGTCGAGGAGCAGGGCGAGCCCGAGGCCGATGACGAGGCTCGCGAGCACGACGGTGGCCGTGAGCACGATGGTCGTCAGGACGGATTTGCGCAGGTCCGGGTCGGTGAGGACCTCGGAGTAGTTGTCGAGTCCGGCGAAGCTGCGGGCGTCGGGGTAGAGGGCGTTCCAGTCGAAGAAGGAGATCACCAGCGTGGCCACGAACGGCAGCTGGGTGACGACGACCATGAAGATCAGGGCGGGCAGGAGCGGGGCCCTGGTGGCCCAGGCGCGGAGCCGGCCTCGTGGCTTCCTGGGTGGGGACACGCGCGCGGTCGTGGGCGCGACGGTGGTGGTGCTCGCGGTGGCGGTCATCGTCCCTCGTACTCCTCGGCGATCTTCTCGGCGAGCTTCTGTGACTTCTCGAGGGCCGATTCGACGGACTGGCGCCCGGCGATGGCCGCGCTGATCTCCTGGGAGACCTTCGTGCCGAGGTCGGTGAACTCGGGGATGCCGACGAACTGGATGCCGGGCGCGGGGCGGGGCTGCACGCCCGGGTCACGCGGCCTCGCGCCCTCGATGGCGGCGTGGGTGACGTCCTGGAAGGCGGCGGCTTCCTTGCGGTACTCGGGGTTGGCGTAGGTGGAGGCGCGCTTGCCCGCGGGGACGTTGGACCAGCCGATCTTCTCGCCGACCAGTTCCTCGTACTCCTTGCTGGACGCCCAGGAGACGAACTTCCAGGCCTTGTCCGGGTTGCGCGACGCCTTCTGCAGGCCCCAGGCCCAGGTGTAGAGCCAGCCGGAGCTCTCGGTCTTCTCCACGGGCGCCGGTACATAGCCGATCTTGCCCTTGACCGGGGACTTGGCGGACTCCAGCGACCCGGCGGCGGCCGTGGCGTCGTACCACATGGCGGTCTTGCCCTGGGTGAGGTTGTTCAGGCACTCGGCGTAGCCGGACTGGGCGGCTCCGGACTGGCCGTGTTCGCGGACGAGGTCCACGTAGAAGCGGGTCGCCTTCTCGAACTCGGGGGAGTCGAGGCGGGCCTTCCAGTCCTTGTCGAACCAGGTCCCTCCGAAGGTGTTCACCACGCTCGTCAGGGGTGCGATCACCTCACCCCAGCCCGGGAGCCCGCGCAGACAGATGCCCTTCATCCCGGGCTCGGCGCCGGCGTCTTCGACGTCACCCGCGAGCTTGGCCACCTGTTGCCAGGTGGGGTGCTCGGGCATGGTGAGACCGGCCTTCTTGAAGACGTCCTTCCGGTACATCAGGAAGGACGACTCTCCGTAGAAGGGCTGCCCGTAGAGCTTGCCGTCGTCGCCGGTGAGCGACTGGCGCATCGACGGAAGTACGTCCTTCTCGTCGTACGCCTTGTCCTTGCGGGTGTACGAGCCGAGTTCGTGCAGCCAGTCGTTCTTGGCGTAGATCGGGATCTCGTAGTTGCTGAGCGTGGCGACGTCGTACTGGCCCGCCTGGTTGGCGAAGTCCTGGCTGATCTTGTCGCGGACGTCGTTCTCGGGCAGGACCGTGAAGTTCACCTTGATGCCCGTTTCCTTGGTGAAGTGGGCGGCGGTGAGCTTCTGCAACTCGACCATCTGCGGGTTGTTCACCATCAGTACGTTGATGGAGTCGCCGCCTGAACCGGTCCCGCCGGCCCCGGCCCAGCAGCCGGAGAGCAGCGGGGCAAGCAGCGTCCCTGCGGCTGCCGCGGCGAGTGCGCGCGACCTCCGTCGGCTCTGGGTTCGCATGGATGCTCCTGGACGTAGGGGGACTTATGGGGTGTGAGGAGGTGTTTTCGGGCGCGCGGGACCACGGGAGGTGGCGGGGGAGGGCGATCGGAGCGGGTGGGGGACGTGTCAGACGCGGATGACCTGAGGGCCCTGGAGCGAGTACCGGTGTGCCTCGGAGGCGGGCAGCTGGGTGCTCGTGACGATCGCCTCCAGCTCCCCGACATGGCCGAACCTGCAGAAGCTCGTCGCCCCGAACTTGGTGTGCACGCCCGCGAAAACGGTGCGTCGCGACGCGCGGATGGCCTGCGTCTTGACCTCGCTGACCGCGGGGTCGGGCGTGGTCAGGCCGTGTTCACGGGAAATGCCGTTGGCCCCGATGTAGGCGAGGTCGATCACGAACCCGGCCAGCATGCGCGTCGTCCAGTGGTCGACGGTCGCGAGGGTGCCGGGGCGGACGCGGCCGCCGAGGAGGAGTACGGACATGTGGTCGGCCTCGGCGAGGGCGCCGGCGGTGGCCAGGGAGGCGGTGACCACGGTCAGGGGGCGGCCTTTGGCGGCCTCGGGGAGTGCCTCGGCGATGAGCTGCGGGGTGAAGCCCTCGTCCACGAAGACGGTTTCGGCGTCGCCGAGGAGCTCGGCGGCGGCCGTGGCGATCCTTCTCTTCTCCGGGACGTGCATGGTGGTGCGGAAGGCGAGGGTCGTCTCGAAGCCGGCGCTCTCCACGGGGTAGGCGCCGCCGTGGGTGCGGCGGACCAGGCCGTGGTCCTCCAGGGCGCGCAGGTCCCGGCGGACGGTTTCCTTGGCGACGCCCAGTTCGGTGGCGAGCGCGGTGACGTCCACGGAGCCGGAGGTCCGTGCGGCCCGGACGATCTTCCGCTGGCGCTCTTCCGCGGTCATGGCCGCCTCCTTCCCTCGCTGTGCCCGTTCGGGCCCTGGGGGAAAGTTCTACAGCGGGGTGAGGTGTGTGAACAGGCTCGGAACCGGGGCGATGGTGCCCGTCTCTGCCCGTTCGGCGGGGCTTCGGCCTCTGCTTCGGGCGTGAGGGGTGCCCGTTCGGGGGGTCGGGGGTGCCCGTTCGGTGCCCGGGTGCGGGAATCAGCCCGTCCGGCGTTTGAGGACGAGCTCGGCGAAGCCGGTGATGACGGTGCGTACAAGGCCCCCGCGCCAGCGGGTTTTCGGGAAGGGGCGGGGTTGGGGAAGAAGCACCTAGTACGGCCACACCGGCGGGTTCGTGCAGAAGTGACCCCCGAGGTTCGCGTGATCCGGGTTCCCGGGATCCAGCTCACCCTGCTCCGCCACCAGCTTCTGCGCGTACTGCTCCGAATCGTCCTGCGGCTCGTAGCCGAGGGCACGCGCCGACGAAAGGTCCCACCACAGCCGCGTGTTGGCCGACGAGCCGTACACCACCGTGTGCCCCACCGCGGGAGCGGTCAGCGCCGCGTGGAAGAGGCGGGCCCCGTCCCCGGGGCTCATCCAGACCGACAGCATCCGCACGCTCGTCGGCTCAGGGAAGCACGAACCGATCCGCACCGAGACGGTCTCCATGCCGTGCTTGTCCCAGTAGAACTGGGCGAGATCCTCGCCGAAGGACTTCGAGAGGCCGTAGAACGTGTCGGGGCGGCGCGGCGTGTCCACCGCGATCAGCGGATCGTCGCCGACGGGCCGGGGCGTGAACCCCACCGCGTGGTTCGACGACGCGAAGACGACACGGCGGACGCCCTCCTCGCGCGCGGCCTCGTAGAGGTTGTACGTCCCCTCGATGTTCGCCCGCAGGATCTTGTCGAAGGAGGACTCCAGAGAGATGCCCGCGAGATGGATGACCGCGTCGACGCCCCGCACGGCCTCCCGCAGCGCCTTCTTGTCGGCGAGGTCGGCCGTGATCGCGTCCGGCTCGCCCTCGACGGGCCGCACGTCGAGCAGCCGCAGGTCGTGGCCGTGCGCCGGAAGCAGCCCCCGCATCAAGGTGCCGAGGCCGCCTGCGGCGCCGGTGAGCAGGACGGTGCGGGGAGCGGGCATGAGGGGGTCTCCTCGGGTCAGCGGCTGCATTCGTGTGCACGTACAGCATTCACATCTGTGGACACGCTAGAGATCGACGCCGCGTCGCGTCAAGTGCCGTACGGAGGTGGAGAATCCGCTCGCGAATCAAGGTCCTCTTGGTGGCCTCGCCGCTTGACCAGGGCTCAAGAGGCGCCTTAGCGTGGGCGTGTTCAGAAATATGGACGTGGATCAGAAACGTGCACGCTAAGGGAGAGCCCGTGACGTCAGCACCCCTCGCCGCTCGACTCGACATTCCCAGCGGGCCGCTGTTCTTCCCGGTCACCGCCTACGGTCCTGACGGCTCCATCGACCTCGACGTGTTCCGCGCGCACGTGCGCGCGGGGGTCGAGGCGGGCGCGGCGGCCGTGTTCGCCTGCTGCGGCACGGGTGAGTTCCACGCCCTGACGCCCGAGGAGTTCCGGGCGTGCGTCGCCGCCGCCGTCGAGGAGACCGCGGGACGGGTGCCGGTGGTCGCGGGCGCCGGGTACGGCACCGCGCTCGCCGTCAGGTACGCGCGGTTCGCCGAGGACGCGGGCGCCGACGGGCTCCTCGCGATGCCGCCCTACCTGGTGATCGCCGGGCAGGAGGGCCTCCTGCGCCACTACGCGGAACTGGCCGCGGCCACCTCCCTCGAAGTCATCGTCTACCAGCGCGACAACGCCGTGTTCACCCCGGAAACCGTGGTCGAACTCGCCCGCACCGAGGGCATCATCGGGTTCAAGGACGGCCTCGGCGACATGGACCTGATGCAGCGCGTCGTCAGCGCCGTACGTGCGGAAGTCCCGCATGAATTCCTCTACTTCAACGGCCTGCCCACCGCCGAGCTGACCGGCCTCGCCTACCGCGGCATCGGCGTGAGGCTCTACTCGTCGGCCGTCTTCTGCTTCGCGCCCGACATCGCGCTCGCCTTCCACCGGGCCTTCAACGCCGGGACCGCCGAGGGCGACGCCACCGTGAACCGGCTCATCGACGGCTTCTACCGCCCCTTCGTGGAGCTGCGCGCCGAGGGCCGGGGATACGCCGTCTCTCTCGTCAAGGCGGGCGTACGTCTGGCCGGGCTCGACGTCGGCGGGGTGCGGACGCCGCTGCACGAACCCGCCGACGAGCACATCAAGCGCCTCACCGAGCTGACCGAGCGCGGGCGCGCCCTGCTGCGGGAGGAGGGCGCGTGAAGACCTCCGCCTTCCTGTACCCCTGGGACGTCGTCGGCGACCCGGCCGCTCCGGCGCGCGTCGTGGACCTCGGCGTCCAGCAGGTCACCCTCGCCTCCGCCTACCACTCCACGCGCGCGCTGACCCCCCGCCACCCGCGCCACCGCATCGTCACCGCCGAGCACGCGGCGGTGCTGTACGAGCCCGGCGACCGGTGGGAGGGACGCGAACTGCGCCCCTACGCGGCCGGAAGCTGGGCCCCCGGCGACGCCTACGGAGAGGCCGCCGAGGCGCTGGCGGACGCCGGACTCGACGTGCACACCTGGGTGGTCCTCGCCCACAACTCCCGTATGGGCGCCGACCACCCGGACACCTCCGTCGTCAACGCCTACGGAGACCGCTACCCCTGGGCGCCCTGCATCGCACAGCCCGCCACGCGCGCGTACCTCGTCGACCTCGCGGCGGAGGCCGCCGTCCGGCCCGGCGCGCGCGGCACCGAACTGGAGTCCCTCGGCTGGTACGGCCTCGCGCATCTGCACGCCCACGACAAGACCGCGGGAGTGCCGCTCGGCGAGGCCGGGCAGTACCTGATGTCCCTGTGCTTCTGCGCGCACTGCCGTGCGGGGTACGCCGGGCAGGGCCTCGCCCCGGACGAGTTGGCGGCCAGCGTCCGCCGCGCCCTGGAGCCCGTGTGGCGCGGCGAGGAGCCCCCCGGCGGCTGGGAGACGGTGGAGAAGCTCCTGGGCGCCGAGCCGGCGGCCGCCACGCGCGCGTGGCGCGAGGAAACCGCCCGCACACTCCAGGAGGCGGCGATCGCCGCGGTGCGCGCCGCCGCCCCGGACGGCTTCCAAGTACTGCTGCACGCCGATCCGGTGGCGTACCACTGCGGCGCCAACGCCGGAGTCGACCCGCGGCACATCCTCTCCGTGGCCGATGGCGTGGTCGTGCCCTGCACGGGCGGCGCCCAGGCGCTCGCGCCCTTCCACGAGCACCGCTCCGGCCGCACGACCCTCGCCGCGAACCTCACCGTCGTATCCGGCATGGGCGGCAGCCCCGCAACCCTCGCCGCCGACGCCGAGTACGCGGTCACGCTCGGCGCGGACGAACTGCGTCTCTACCACGCCGGTTTGGCGTCCGACGCGGATCTCGCGCACGTGACGACGGCCCTGGCACGCCTCACCTAGCCCCTGTCGCACCGCGAGTGGAAGCGGTTACCATCCGCGCAACCATTTCGCTCCAGTGCGAGGAGACAAGGTGCGCAACAAGGGGATATCCGCGCTGGTCTGCGCCGGATTCATGGCGGGCGCGGCCGTACTCGGCGGGGCGGCGCCCGCGACCGCGCAGGGTGACGCGAGGCCGGCGGCGGACACCAAGGCGGACATCCGGGAGCAGTTGGAGAAGATTGCCGGCATGAAGGTCGTCTCCGTGGCCGACAGGGAGGGCCACCCCTTCTACACCCTCACGTACGTCCAGCCCGTCGACCACGGCAACCCCGCCGCCGGTACGTTCACCCAGCGCGCCACGCTCTGGCACAAGGCCACGGACAAGCCGACCGTCCTTTACACCGGCGGCTACACCCTGGCGTCCCACACCACCGCCCTCACCAAGCTGATCGACGCCAACCAGGTCAGCGTCGAGCACCGCTACTTCGAGAAGTCCCGCCCCTCGGGCCCGGCCGGCTCCGACTGGTCCAAGCTCACCGTGCAGCAGGAGGCCGCCGACGAGCACCGCCTCACCCAGGCGCTGCGCGGCATCGAAAAGGGGAAATGGCTCGGCACGGGCGCGAGCAAGGGCGGGATGACGGCGACGTATCACGAGCGGTTCTACCCCGACGACCTGGACGCGGTCGTCGCTTTCGTGGCCCCGAACGACGCCAATAACAAGGACGACAGCGGCTACGAGCGGTTCTTCAGGACGGTCGGCACGGCCGAGTGCCGCACCGCGCTCAACGCCGTGCAGCGCGAGATGCTCGTACGTCGTGAGGCGCTGCTCCCCAAGTTCGAGGCGGACGCCAAGGCCAACGGCGACACCTTCGAGGAGACGCTCGGCACCACCGACCGCGCCTACGAGTTCGCGGTGCTCGACCAGGTGTGGAACTTCTGGCAGAGCGGAACCGTAGACGACTGCCCGACCGTGCCCGACGCCAAGAAGGCGGGCGACGACGAGCTCTACGACTGGTCGAAGAAGCACGGCCTCAGCGTCTACCAGGACGAGACCCTCGGCACGAACGGCACGGGCCCCTACTACCGCCAGGCCGCCACCCAACTGGGCTGGGCCGACCTGAAGTTCAAGCACCTCAAAGGCGTCCGCCACTACCCGGACATCTACCAGCCCAACTCCGTGCTGCCCGAGGCGATGCGCGGCTCGTACAACAACAGGACCATCGCCGACGTCGACCGCTGGGTGAAGACACGCGGCCAGCGGATGATGTTCATCTACGGCGAGAACGACCCGTGGAGCGCGGAGAAGTTCACTCCCAGCCACCGCGACTCCTACCGCTACGAGGCCCCCGGCTCCAACCACGGCGCCTCCATCGCCAAGCTGCCCGCCACCGAGCAGGCCGAGGCCATCGCGACCATCAAGCGCTGGGCCGACGTGAAGTAGCCCGCCCCGGCCGCGGCGATGAGTTCCGGGTTCCGGGCCGGTCTACAGGGCAGGCAGCGGTCCACCGTGTGGGGCCGCCCAGATGCGGGAGGTCCCATGACGAAGATCGTCGACTTCGAGCGGCAGGCCCGGTTGGTGGTGGCCGTGGCGGAGGGCATCACCGACGAGCAGCTCTCGGCGCCCACCCCCTGTCCGGAGTATCGAGTACGCCATCTGCTGGGGCATCTGGTCGGCCTGACGGGCGCGTTCCGCGACGCCGGGCGCAAGGACCTGGGGCCGGGGCTCGACCAGAGCCCGGGGGACTCCCTCCCGGACGTCGGCCCCGAGTGGCGCGTCGAGCTGCCGAAGCTGCTCGACGAGCTGGTGGAGGTGTGGCGCGACCCGGCCGCGTACGAGGGCATGACGCGGGCCGGTGGCATCGATCTGCCGGGTGCCGTCGCCGGGGCCGTGGCCCTGGACGAGCTCGTCGTGCACGGCTGGGACCTGGCGCGGGCGACGGGTCAGGCGTACGCACCTGACGAGGCGAGCCTCGCGGTCGCGCACGAGTTGCTCACGCCCCAGGAGGGCGACGCCTCCGAGGACAGCCCGTTCGGGACGCCGGTCCCGGTGCCGGACGACGCCCCGCTCCTCGACCGCGTGATCGGCCTCAGTGGCCGGGACCCGGGGTGGACTCCCGGAGCCTGACCCCAGGGTTTCCCCGGATCAGGTATTGATCGGGTAAAGGGTCTCGCGGGGAGGCGTGTGATGCGCGTAGACAGTGCGCGTAGACAGGCCTGACCTGCTCGTACCTGTTGCCCCCGCACTCACTCTGATCCGGAGAAATCGACCCATGCGCAACTCCCTTCGGGTGGCCGGCATCGCCACTGCCTGTGCCGTCGCCGGTGCCGCGCTGTACGGCACCGGCGCCGCCACCGCCGACAACGCGTCGGCGCGGCACACCGCCGAACCCCAGAACATCGGCGTGCTCGTCGGCGAGATAGACGACTACTACGGCGCGTACGAGGACGCCGACGGTGTCTGGCGCTCCTCGCCCGACAGCCCGTACGCCAAGGACCTGGCGCGCATCCAGGCGAAGGCGAAGAAGGACATCAGGAAGGCCGCCGCGCACGGCTCGAAGGGCGGCGCCCACGGTGAGAAGCCCGCGATCGTCCTCGACGTGGACGACACCTCGCTGCTCAGCTTCGACTACGAGAAGAGGACCAACTACACGTACAACGGCGCCACATGGGACGCGTACGTGAAGGCGGCCAAGCGTCCCGCGGTCTTCGGCATGCCCGAACTCGTGAAGTACGCCAAGAGCAAGGGCGTCGAGGTCTTCTTCCTGACCGGCCTGAGCGAGTCGCAGCGTGAGGGCGCCGTCACCAACCTCGCCAGGGCCGGGTTCGACACCCAGCTCGACGCCGAGCACGTGTTCACCAAGAACAAGGCCACCCCGCCCGCCTACCTGAGCCACTGCGCCACGCCCGCCAAGTGGGAGTGCACCACCGTGCAGTTCAAGGAAGGCACCCGCAAGCACATCGAGTCGACCGGCCACAACATCGTCGGCAGCTTCGGCGACCAGGTCTCCGACCTCGCGGGCGGATACGCGGACAAGACGTACAAGCTGCCGAACCCGACGTACTTCGTGGAGTAGTCCACGCCTTCTGCGGCGTGCGGAGAGGCTCTGCATCGCGAGCTAGGTTGCATTCCTGACTAGGTCGCTTTACGGTCTAGGTAGCTCACACGCTCATGGGGCCGTCCGGCACACGCCGCGCGGCCCCTTCGGGAAGGGGGATCCCATGACCGTCTCGCCGGACTTCTCCGTCGCGTCCACCGCCGTCACCGCTGTGCTCGGCGCCTACTTGCTGTTCGGTGAGCCCTGGCTCGGCCGCCGTCTCTACGGCTCGCTCGCGCGCCGCCGGGACACCGAACCGCGCGCCCTCGTCGGCTACTTCACCTTCGTGCTCGTCTTCTGGTGGGTTTTCGCCGCGCTCGCGATGGCGGCGCTGGTGCTCTCACCGGGCATGGCCGCCGCCGACCTCGGCATCGCGGCCCCCGAGTCGCCGATGTCCACGGCTGTCGTCATCGTTCTCGTGGCGGCCATCTCGGTGGTGTCGGGCCGGAAGATGCGCGCCCTCGCCGAAGGCGGCAGGAACGTGCCGGGGCTCGCCTCCATCCAGGCGATGCTGCCGCGCACGGCGCGGGAGCGCCGCCTCGCGATCGCCGTCGCCGTGACCGACGGCATCTGCGCCGAACTCGTCTACCGCGGGCTCCTGATCGCCTTCGGCGTCGGCGTGCTCGGCCTCAACCTCTACGCGGCGGCGGCGCTTTCGGTGCTCGCGTACGCCGTCGCCGGGCTCTACCAGGGCCGCAGTGGCGTCATCGCCTTCGGTGTCGTCGGGGTGCTGTTCGCCGGGCTCTATGTCTCGACCGGCAGCTTGCTGCTGCCCATCGCCGTCCACATCGCCCTCTCGGTACGGGACTTGACGCTCCCCGTGCCGGAGCCGGTCAACAGCTACCCCACCTACGCGCCGACCCCGAAGGGCAGCCGACCATGACCGCACCCGCCTCCGGAGGCGCGAAGAGCGACCGCCGGGCCAGCTGGTTCAAGGGCGTACTCGATCTGCTCGTGCTCGCCGCCCTCACCGACGGCGAGAGCTACGGCTACGAGATCGCGAAGCTCCTGGGCGCCGCGGGCTTCGGCCAGATCAAGGGCGGCACGCTCTACCCCGTGCTCAACCGTCTCGAAGAGGCGGGCCTGGTCGCCGCCGAGTTCCGGGCCACCGAGAAGGGCCCCGGCCGGCGCTACTACTCCCTGACGGACGCCGGGCGCGCCACGCTCGGCGAGCAGGGCGGGCTGTGGCTCGCCTTCGACGGGTCGGTACGTGAGCTTCTGGCGAAGGCGGGTGTGCGATGAGGTACTTCGACGACCTCGCCGGGCTGTTGCGTGAGCAGGGCGTCCCGGCCGACCGCGTCGAGGTGACCGTAGCGGATCTTCGGGCGCACCTGGAGGAGTCGGGTGCCGAGGACCCGGAGGCCGAGTTCGGGCCCGCGGAGGAGTTCGCCCGTGAGCTGGTGCCCGCGGGGGGCCGGGAGCCCGAGGTGCCCGGCGCGCACGTCGAGACGTGGCGGTGGACCGCCGACACGTATGTCGACGAGGAGCTGCTCAACCGCTTCGGCGGCGAGGGCTGGGAGGTCGAGCGGGTCGACGCGCTCGGGCGCTTCGTCAGCCACCGGGACCTGGAGCGACCGCAGCGCTGGGAGTACCGGCGTGAGCTGGTCACGCGGGGGCGCGAAGGTCTTGACGAGCGGCTGGCCCCCGAGGGCTGGGAGGCCTGCGGGAACTGGATCGTCTACGCGTGGTTCAAGCGGCCCGTGGCTGCGAGCCTCGGGCCCGGGGCGGAGGTTTCACTGCCACCCGCGGTGCCTGAGCGGTCGAACTTTCTGAGCCGGAAGTTCTACCTTCTGGTGGGTTTCGTCGTCGTCGCCCTAGTCCTGACGGGGGTCGCCCTGGCCCTGGGCGGCGGTGGCTACGAGACAGGGCTCGGCTTCGCCGGGGGAGCGGTGATGGGGGCACTGCCTCTTTCCACCCTGTGGGCCTTCCAGGTGTGGAGATCGCGCCGTTGACCTCCGCGGGGTGCCCGTCCGTCTTGACCGGCACCCCGCGGCTTCGTGGGCACAGCCGAGGCTGTTACGACTTCAGCGCCGCCGACATCATCGCCTTCGCGATCGGTGCCGCCAGGCCGTTGCCGCTGACCTCGGACCTCGCCGCGTCCGAGGACTCGACGATGACCGCCACCGCGACCTCCTTGCCGTCGCCGCCCTTGGCGTACGAGGTGAACCAGGCGTACGGCGTCTTGCTGTTGTTCTCGCCGTGCTGGGCCGTGCCCGTCTTGCCGCCCACGTCCGCGCCACTGATCCGCGCGTTCGTGCCCGTCCCCTTCTCGACGACCGTCTCCATCGCGGACTGCAGCTGGCTCGCCGTGCTCTCGCTCATCACGCGCTCGGAGTCCGCGTCGTCGAACGAGTCGAGGACATCGCCGTTCGAGTCGGTGATCTGGGAGACCATGTGCGGCGAGGCCAGCTCGCCGCCGTTGGCGATCGCCCCCGAGACCATCGACATCTGAAGCGGCGTCGCCGTCACGTCGAACTGGCCGATGCCGGTCAGCGCCGTCTGGGCCTTGTCCATGTCCGAGGGGTACACGCTCTGCGACGCCCGCACCGGCACGTCCAGCTTGTCGGTGTTGAAGCCCATCTTCTCGGCCATCGACTTCACCTTGTCCTGACCCAGGTCGACGGCCATCTTCGCGAAGACGTTGTTGCACGAGTACTGCAGCGCCGTACGGATCGTGGCGTCCTCGCAGGGCGCGCTCGCGCTCTCGTTCTTCAGGACCGTGCGCGTACCGGGCAGCGTGTACGGGTTCGGGCTGTCGGTCCCGGTGTCCGCCGAGCCGTAGAGCCCGTCCTCCAGGGCCGCCGCGGCGACGACCAGCTTGAACGTCGAACCCGGCGGCAGCGGCTGCCGCAGCGCGCGGTTGACCATCGGCTTGTCCTCGTCCTTCAGGAGCGCCTGCCACTCCTTGGAGTCCGTGGAGCCGCTGATGTCCGAGGGGTCGTACGAGGGCGTCGACACCATGCCGAGGATCTTGCCCGTCTTCGGGTCGACGGCGACCGCCGCGCCCTTCTTGTCGCCGAGCGACTTGTAGGCGGCCTTCTGCACCGCCGGGTCGATCGTCGTGACCACGTCACCCGGGTCGGCACGCTTGTTGGTGAGCGTGTCCAGCGGGTTCTTCAGCCGGTTGTCGGTGCCGTCGAGGACGTCCTTGTAGATGCCCTCAAGCTGCGTGGCCCCGTACACCTGCGAGCTGTAGCCCGTGACGGACGAGTACAGATCACCGTCCTTGTACGTGCGCTTGTACGCGAGGTCGCCGCCCTTCGTCCGCTCGGAGCCGGTGATCGCCTCACCGCCCACGATGATGTCGCCCAGCGGGTTCGCGTACTGCTCGATCACGTTGCGCCGGTTCAGGTTGTCGTCCGCGAGAGCCTTCGAGTCGTAGAACTGCACCCACGTCGCCCGCACCAGGAGGGCGACCACGAGCAGCAGCGTGAAGACCGAGGCGTGCCTGATCGTCTTGTTCATCCCGTGAAAGGACGAGTGGCGCGGAGGTATTCGTTCCGTTCTGCCGGGTTTCTCAGAGATTCCTCATACTGCGGGACTGTCGGTGACGCCCCGGCCACCGGATCGGTCCACCGGATCGGTCCACCGGATCAGTCGGCGTTCATGAAGCCCGCCTCGTACGCCGCGATCACCGCCTGCGTGCGGTCCCGCGCCCCCGTCTTGGCCAGCACCGATGCCACATGCGTCTTCACCGTCGCCGGGCCCACGCCCATCCGCCCCGCGATCTCCGCGTTGGTCAGCCCCGCCGCCATCAGCCGCAGCACCTCGCTCTCGCGCCCCGTCAGCCTGCCCACCCAGGCCGGTACCGCGGGCTTCGCGCGCGCGTGCTCGGCGGCCAGGGCGCGCACCGCCGCGGGGAAGAGCAGCGAGTCGCTGCGCGCGACGAGCCGCACCGCCTGCACGAGGGAGTCCGCGTCGGCCCGCTTGAGCAGGAACCCGGAGGCCCCGGCGCGCAGCGCCTCGTACACGTAGGAGTCGTTCTCGAAGGTCGTCACGACCACGATGCGCGGCGGCTCTGCCTGCGTCCGCAGGATCTGCTCGGTGGCCCGGATGCCGTCGATCTCCGGCATGCGTACGTCCATGAGCACCACGTCGGGCTTCAGCTCGCGCACGGCGGAGACCGCCTCCGCGCCGCTCGCCGCCTCGCCGACGACCTCCAGGTCCGGCTCGGCGGAGAGGATCACGCGCAGGGCGGTACGCACCATGCGCTCGTCGTCGGCGAGCACGATGCGGATGGGGGCCGCGGCTGTCCCGGTCATGTGTGTACGGGTCCCTTCGGGGAGGTCGGTCGTCATGCGGGTCCCTTCAGGGGGAGTCTCACGTCCACGCGCCACACCCCGGCGGCCGGCCCCGTCCGCACGGTGCCGCCGAGGAGTCTGGCCCGGTCGGTGATGCCGCGCAGGCCGTGGCCGCCGCCGGGGCGGGGGGCGGGGATGTCAGGGGGCAGCGGGTTCTCCGCGAGGATCGCCAGGTCGGTGCCGTCCAGGGCGATCGAGAGGGCCACCGGGGCGTCGGGGCCCGCGTGCCGCAGCGCGTTGCTCAGGCTCTCCTGGACGATGCGGTAGGCCTCGCGGGACACCATCGCGGGCAGGGCGTCCGGGCCTTCGGGGCCGAGATCGACCGTGGCCCGCACCCGCAGGCCGCCCGCGCGGGTGCGCTTGAGGAGCCCGTCGAGATCGGCGGAGAGGGTGGGTGCGGGGGCCGTCGGACTCGCCTGGTCGCTTCCGCCCTCCCGCAGCACCCCCAGAACGGCGTCGAGTTCGCCCACCGTGCGCCGGGTCGTCTCCTCGATGGCGGCGAGCGCCTCGCGGACGAACTCCGGGTCGCTGGCCAGGACCCTGCGGGCGGCGCTCGCCTGCAGCGTCACCGCGCTGAGGGCGTGGCCCACCGAGTCGTGCAGCTCCCGGGCGAGGCGGTTGCGTACGGCGAGGTCCGCGGCGCGCTGCTCGGCCGCCGCGAGCCGGTCCGCGGGCGAGGGCCCGAGGAGTTCGGGCGCACAGCGCGCGAGCAGGCCCCCGGCCGCCGCCGCGCACCCCGCGAGGGCGACGAGGCAGAGGATTCCGATGACCGGGGAGAGCGCGAGCATCCAGCTCTCGCCGAAGACTTCGGGCATCCCGATCCGGCTGCCGCGCAGCGCCGCGGCGAACGGCAGCGCGATGAGGACCGCCGCGAACGGCGGCAGCGCGAGGGACATCCCGCTGATGATTCCGCCGACCCCGAGGTGCAGCGTGAACCACGCGACGGTGCGTCCGCGCGCCTGCCGGGAGCGTGCGGGCCCCTCGGCGAGCGCGTCGCCCGGCACGTCGCACAGCGCGCGCACCGCGGCCGCCGACAGGGGCCGCGTGAGCGGGAAGAGCGCGGTGATCGCGGCGAGCGGCAACCCCGCGGCGAACGCGCTGAGCTGCGAGTTGAGCGAGCCGAGCACCTGGTCATCGCCGAGCAGCGGTCCGACGACGACGGAGCCCACGAAGACGTACGGCATGGCGAGCGCGCCGCCGAGGATCAGATGGACCCACCGGCGCCGTGTCCGCCGCCCGAACAGGGCCGACGCCGCCGCTGCGAACGTCTTCACGCCGGGTGCCGATCAGCCGCGACCTGCCCGGCGGCCCCCGCCCGCTCCCTGAGGAAGCCCACCCCGACGGTTGCCACCAGCATCCCCGCGATCATCTGCACAGAGTAGGTCAGGAGCATCGCCGCCGTCGGCTGTCGGCTGATGTCGTCCGTGCCGCCCACCGAGGCGAACAGCAGCCAGCCGCCCCAGCAGGCGACCGCTCCCGAGCCGACCCAGGCCAGGGCGAGCGGCACCTTGACGGGCAGGACGGGGAGCCACCGGAAGGCCCGGAAGGCTAGGAGCAGACCGCCGGCGACCGCGGAGCCGAGGTAGATCATGTCCAGCGCTTCGAGGGCGTAGAAGTCGGTCGTACGCTCTCCGGCCCGCGCCTCGCTGAGGCCGACGGTGGAGCCGGTGACCCAGAGGAGATGCATGGTCATGGGCGCGAGGGCGAGGAGGGCGGCGGCGAGAGCGGCACCTCGTTGAACGCCGCGGTGGCCGGTGGCGCGAGCGCGGGGCGGATCGCCTGCGCGGCCCCGCCACACGTGCCCCCAGCGGTCGCGTGCGTAGCGGACGAACAGGGCGCCGAGGGCCAGGCCCTGGACGATGAAACCGCCGTAGACGACCCCGAAGACCCAGGAGTCGAGAAAGGCGCCGTCGCCCTCACCGCTCTGCGTGGAGGGCTCGTTGATGCTGCCGCCGAGCGCCTTGATCAGGAGCTGGAGGGGGAATCCGATCATGATCGGCGTCAGCAGACCGGTGGCGGCCCACATGGGGAGCGTGAGCAGCCAGGCGGGGGATCGCAGGCCCCAGGGGCGGGTCAGGAGCAGCGCGAGAACGATGACACTCGCGTCCATCAGGAGGGTGAGGCTGTTGGCGAAGATCATGGTGCCGCGGTGCTCAAGGAGGCTGCTGCCCGCGGGAATGCCGAGGTGACTGCCCGCGATCCAGGCGACCTTGAGGGTGAGGTAGGGGAGGGCCGCGAGGATGGCGAGGGTGCGCAGGGCGGGGACGAGTGGCTGACTCATGCGCCCTACGCTGCCGGGGCGAGGCCCGTAGTACGTCCTGCGTGGCGATGATCCGGGTCCGCCGCGCGGGGGAGGGGCGCCCGGTTTCAGCCCGTCGTGGGGGTCCCCCCTGCTCTTTAAGAGCTTGGGGGAGTTTGAGGACGGACTCGGCGGAGCCGGTGATGACGGCACGCCAGGCTCCGGCGCAGCGGCCCGCGGCGGAGCCGCAGATTGTTACAGCCGGGAAGGGGCGGGGTCGGGGAAAGAGAACCCGCTCCTACGCCAACACCAGCACGGCCTCATCGATCTCTTCACCCCGCGCATGCGCGAAGCCCCGCTCGGCGGCCGTGACCCGGAAGCCACACTTCTCGAGCACCCGCAGGGACCCGGCGTTGTCCGCCGCCGCACGGGCGTGGAGCGGCCGTTCCTCCACCTCCGCCAACAGTGCCCGCAAGGCAGCCGTGGCCAGCCCCCGACCCCAGTAGTAGCGGTCGATCCAGTACGTGACCTCCCGCTCACCCGGCTCCCCGTACACCGCCGCGCTGCCTACCACGTCGCCGTCCGCGAGGACCGTGCGCGCGACGACGTCGGCCGACTCCCTCAGCCCCTTCCAATGGGCTTCAAAGAGCGTCCAGTCAGCCGTCTTCGGCGAGGTGAAGGCCGCAAGGCGGTTCGCCTCGGGATCGTTCATCTGCCGGTAGAAGACCGGCAGATCGCTGTCGTGCACCGGGCGCAGCCTGACATCGATGCTCTCTGTGCTCTCCATGCTCACCATGGCTCAGAGCCTACGAGTCGCCAGTGACAGCCGGTCCCGCGCGTCGAACAACGCGTCCTTCACCATCTGTTCGTGCGCCGGCGTCAGCCGCGCCACCGGCACGGAGCAGCTGATCGCGTCCCGCGCGGGCGTGCGGTAGGGGATCGCGACACCGAAGCAGCGCAGGCCGAGGGTGTTCTCCTCGCGGTCCACCGCGAAGCCCTGCTCACGGACCGTGCGCAGCTCCTCGATCAGCTTCTCGCGGTCGGTGATGGTGTGCTCGGTCAGCGCGGGCAGCGTCTCCGGAAGCATCTTGCGGACCTGCTCGTCGGTGTGGGTGGCGAGCAGCGCCTTGCCCAGGGACGTCGAGTGCGCCGGGAGGCGGCGGCCCACCCGCGTGAAGGGCCGCAGGTAGTGCTGCGACTGGCGCGTGGCGAGGTAGACGACGTTCGTGCCGTCGAGGCGCGCCAGGTGGATCGTCTCCGTGGTGTCGTCCGAGAGGCGGTCGAGCGTCGGACGCGCCGCGGCCACCACCTCGTCACCGTCGATGTACGAGGTGCCGACCAGCAGGGCCCGCACTCCGATGCCGTACCGCGTACCTGTGGCGTCCGTCTCCACCCAGCCGAGCTCCACCAGCGTACGAAGGAGCATGTAGAGGCTGGACTTGGGGTAACCGACGGCCTCCTGGACGGCGGCCAAAGAGTGCATTCCGGGACGTCCCGCGAAATATTCGAGCAACTCCACCGTCCGCACAGCGGACTTGACCTGTGCCCCGCCAGTCTCGCCAGCCGACATCGCCCTTGACCCCTTAGTTCGACGAGAAATAGTCTCCGAAGCCTCCGCTATTCATCATCGGAGACAGCGTTCAGCATATCGAACAGCCCAGGTGGGTGGCAGCACATCTGTGGCATCACCTCTGGAGGACCCCGCGGTGGCAGCAACACCAGTCTGGAGTGTCGACCCCCGAACCGGGAAGCAGCGCGAACAGGTTGCGGTCGAGGCCACAGCCCAAGAGGTGGACGAGACGGTACGCGCCGCCCTCGCCGCCCAGGACGCCCTCGCCGACCGCACCGTGCGCGCCGCCTTCCTGCGCTCCGCGGCCGAACTGCTCGACGCGGCCAAGGACCACCTCGTGGAGGCCGCGGACGCGGAGACCGCGCTCGGCCCCGTCCGGCTCACCGGCGAACTCGCCCGCACCTGCTACCAGTTGCGGGCCTTCGCGGACGTCGTCGACGAGGGCGGCTTCCTGGGCGTCGTCATCGACCACCCCGACAGCAGCGCGACGCCGCCCATCCCGGACCTGCGGCGCTACAAGATCCCGCTGGGCGTCGTGGCCGTCTACTCCGCGTCCAACTTCCCGTTCGCCTTCTCCGTCCCCGGCGGTGACACCGCGAGCGCGCTCGCCGCGGGCTGCCCCGTGGTCGTCAAGGCGCACCCGGACCACCCGGCCACCTCCGAGCTGGTGGCGTCGACGCTGCGGCGGGCCGCCGCCCGGCACGGCATCCCCGAGGGCGTCCTCGGCCTCGTGCACGGCTTCGACGCGGGCGTCGAGCTCGTCAAGCACCCGCTCGTGTCCGGCGCGGGCTTCACGGGCTCGATCCGCGGTGGCCGTGCCCTCTTCGACGCGGCGGCGGCGCGCCCCGTGCCGATCCCCTTCCACGGCGAGCTCGGCTCGCTCAACCCGGTCGTCGTGACCGAGGCCGCCGCGGTCGAGCGTGCGGAGGAGATCGGCGCGGGCCTCGCGGGCTCGATGACGCTCGGCGTCGGCCAGTTCTGCGTCAAGCCCGGCCTGGTCTTCGCACCGGCCGGAGCGGGCGGCGACCGGCTCCTGAAGTCCCTGACGGAGGCGGTCAGCGACACCGAGGCCGGGGTCCTTCTCGACCACCGGATGCGGGACAACTTCGTGGCGGGCGTGCGCGAGCGCGCCGAACTGCCGGACGTGGACGCGCCGGTGACACCGGGCGCGGGCGGCGAGCACACGGTGAGCGCGGGCTTCCTGACGGTCCCGGCGGCGAAGCTCGCCACCGAGGGGGAGCACGACCTGCTCCTGGAGGAGTGCTTCGGCCCGGTGACGGTCGTCGCGCGCTACGAGGACGACGCGGAGATCACCGCCGCCCTCACCCGGCTCTCCGGCAACCTCACGGCGACGGTGCAGCTGTCCGCCGAGGAGGCGGCGGGCGAAGGGCGCGGGGCCGCGCTGCTCGCCGAACTCACGCCGCTGGCCGGGCGCCTGCTGGTCAACGGCTGGCCGACCGGGGTCGCGGTGGCGCCCGCGCAGCACCACGGCGGGCCGTACCCCGCGACGACGTCCACCTCCACCTCCGTGGGCGGTACGGCGATCGAACGCTGGCTGCGCCCTGTCGCGTACCAGAACACGCCTGCCGCGCTGCTCCCGCCCGAGCTGCGGGACGAGAACCCGCTGGGGCTCCCGCGGCGCTACGACGGGCGCCTGGAACACTGACGTCCATGGACGTCAACATCCCGGAACTGCCCTTCTCCCTGCGCACGTACGGCCCCGACGGCAACTGGTCGTACGAGGACGGGGTGCTCACCGGCTGGGCGGGCGCCCGGCAGGACCGCTTCGTGCCCCCGACGGGCGAGGCGCTCGACCCCGCGTCGGACGCGCCTCGCCTCCTCGGGGCGCCCGAGGGCGACTTCCAGCTGATCGCCCGGGTGACGGTCGGTTTCGCGGCGGCGTTCGACGCGGGCGTCCTGTACCTGCACGTCGGCGACCGGGAGTGGGCGAAGCTCTGCCTGGAGCGGTCGCCGGACGAGGCGACGGTCTGCACGGTCGTCACCCGCGGCCGCTCCGACGACGCGAACGCGTTCGTGGTGGACGGCAGCAGCGTCTGGCTCCGCATCAGCCGCACCGGTTCGGCCTTCGCCTTCCACGCCTCGCTGGACGGCAAGCACTGGACGTTCGTCCGCATCTTCTCCCTCGGGGAGGAGAAGGCGGCGGGCGCGGCGCTGGTCGGCTTCATGGCGCAGTCCCCGGTCGGGGAGGGGTGCGTGGTGACGTACGACGGGATCGAGTTCCGTCCGAACTGGCCTCAGGGCCTGAGGGACGGGTCCTAGTACCCCGCGGGGTGGGCGCCGTTCTCGGGGCCGGTGATCAACGGCACTCAAGGCCCCCGCGCCGGAGCGGGTTTTTGGGAAGGGGTGGGGTTGGGGAAAATCAACGCCCGCGCCGCAGCCCCAGCGTCGCCACCCCCGTCACCGCCAACACCCCCGCCGCGATCAACAGACTGACCCGCATCCCCGAGACGAAGTCCCCCGCCACCAGCCCCCCGAAGGCCGCGATCCCCAGCCCCCCGGCCACCTGCCGGGCCGAGTTGAGGACCCCCGCGGCAAGACCCGCCCGGTCGGCGGGCACCGCTTCCATCATCGCCGCGGTGAGCGGCGGAATGGTCAGCGCGCACCCCAGAGCCAGCGGCACCATGAGGAACGCCAGGCCCAGCGCGGGCGTCGACGCGTCGGCGAACAGCAGGACCAGCAGCCCCAGTACCGCCACCGCCTGCCCCACCAGCATCGGAACCCGCGGCCCCACCCGCGCCGCCAGCTTCCCCGCCACGACGTTCGTGACCGCGATGAGCCCGGTCATCGGCAGGAACATCAGCCCGGCCCACAGCGCCGAACGCCCCTGCACCTCCTGGAAGAAGAGGCTGAAGACGAAGACGAGACCGTAGAAGGCGACGCTGCACGCGGCCCCGGCCGCGACGGTGATCGCGACGGTCCGGTCGCGGAACAGACCCGGCGGCACCACCGGATGCGCCTGCCGCGCCTCCGTCCACAGGAACACCGCACCCGCCGCCACCGCGACGACCAGGGCGATCAGACCCGTCGTACCGCCCTCGATGACGGCGAAGGTCAGGGCCGTCAGCGTCAGGACGGCGAGCAACTGGCCCGGCACGTCCAGGGGCGCGGGACGCCGCTCCGAGCGCGGAGCCCGCAACAGCAGGACCAGCGCCACCGCGCCCAGCGGGACGTTGATGAAGAAGATGCCGCTCCAGTCCCACGCCGTGGTCAGCGCGCCGCCCGCGACCGGGCCGAGCGCCACCGCCACCGAACCGCCCGCCGCCCACATGGCCACCGCGCGCGCCCTCTTGGCCGCGTCGGAGTAGGCCTGGCGGACGAGGGAGAGCGAGGCGGGCAGGACCACGGCGGCCGCCACGCCCTGCACCACCCGCGCGCCGATCAGGACGGGCAGCGACGGCGCGAGCCCGCACGCCACCGAGGCGGCGGTGAACACCGCGATGCCGATCGCGTACGCCCTGGTCGCGCCGATCCGGTCGGAGAGGGCGCCCGTGGAGAGCATCAGGGCGGCGAAGGCCAGGGTGTAGGCGTCCACGACCCACTGGAGCCCGGACATGCCGCCGCCCAGGGAGTCGCCGATCGCGGGCAGCGCCACGTTCACCACGGAGGCGTCGAGCGTGATCAGGGCGAAGCCGAGCATGGCCGCCGTGAGCGTGAGGGCGGGGGAGGTGCGGCCCGTGCTGCCGCCGGGCACGGGGCGGGGTGTCCGCGGCTCCACGCTCGCGGCCGTGCGGGGGTCCTCGGAGAGGGAGTTGGTTGCTGCCATGCCCATGAGTCTGCTGACGGCGGCGTGGCTACAGTAGTGGCCTGAATGCCATACCTCCGGAGGTTCTGGCCATGTCCCGCCCGAAGTCCGCGCCCCGATCCCATCGGCCCCACCGCGTCGCCGTCATCGCGCCCTCACCGGTGTCGATGTTCAACCTCGCGATCCCCGAGATGCTCTTCGGGAAGGTCGAGGTGGCGGGCGGCCTTGGATACGAGGTGGTCGTCTGCACCCCGCAGCCCGGCCCCGTCGCCACCACCGGCGGACTCAGCCTCCAGGTGGAGCGGGGGCTCGACACCCTGCGCGGCGCCGACACCCTTCTCGTCGCGGGCACCGGGCACCGTTACGAACCCGATCCGCGGACCGTCGCAGCCGTCCGCGAGGCCGCCGACGCGGGCCGGCGCATCGCGTCCATCTGCAGCGGTGCCTTCGTGCTCGCCGAGGCGGGGCTGCTCGACGGGCGCAGCGCGACCACGTACTGGGAGCTCGCCGAGGAACTGCGCAGCCGCTATCCCGCGCTCGACCTCAAGGGGGACGTCCTCTACGTGGAGGACGGGCAGGTCATGACGTCCTCCGGGTACGCCGCGGGGATCGACCTGTGCCTGCACATCATCCGCACCGACTGCGGCGCCGCCGTCGCCAACCGGGTGGCGAGGGCCGCGCTCGTCGCCCCCGTACGGCCCGGCGGCCAGACCCAGTTCACCCAGACCCCGCTCCCGCCCGAGCGCGGCAACGCCTGCGCCGACACCCGGGGCTGGGCCATGCGCCACCTCGACGAGCCGCTCACGCTCACCGACCTCGCGCGGCAGGCGGGCGTCAGCGTGCGCACCCTCACCCGGCGCTTCCACGCGGAGAGCGGGGTGAGCCCGCTGCAGTGGCTGCTTCACCAGCGCGTCGAGCGGGCCAAGGAGCTCCTGGAGACGACCTCGCTCGCCATGGACCAGGTGGCGCGGGCCTGCGGGCTCGGCACCGCCGACTCGCTCCGCGGCCACCTGGTGCGCCGCACCGGGCTCACGCCGAGCGCCTACCGCGCCCAGTTCAGCCGCCTCGGAACTCAAGGCTCCCGGAACACGTCTATCGCAGCATGATCCACTCAGTTCCCGCCACGACGCCTCCCCCCAGCACGACTCTCCCCACGACGATGCGGACCGTGATGCCGACCGTCATACGCACCGCCCTGCCCGACGACGCCCCGGCCCTCGCGGCCCTGCACGCCCGCGCCCGTGCCACGTACTACCCCGAGGGGCTGCCGGAAGAAGGCGTCGACGGGACAGCGCTGTGGCGGGGCGCCATCGAGCGCCGTGTCGGACACGTGCTGTGCGCGGTCCGCGAGGGCCGGATCGTGGGCGTCGCGTCCTTCCGTACGTCCGGGGGCGAGGAGGCGGACGCCATGACCCTCTTCCAGTTCCACGTCGACCCCGAGCACTGGCGCGCGGGCATCGGCACGGACCTGCACGCCGCTTGCGTGGAGGAGTGGCGGGCCGACGGCGTCCGGACGGCCACCCTGGAGGTGCACCGGGAGAACCGGCGCGCCCAGGCCTTCTACGTACGCCACGGCTGGCAGCCGGCGGAGCAGGACGAGGGCGCGGGCACGCACCTGCGGATGCGGCTGTCCGTACCGCCTGGGGAATGACCGGACCGGGTCGTACGTTCTTCAACTGACCGGAGGGACCCTCCGCACTACCGTTCGACCCGAAGAGAGCTAGTCACATGCGCGTCGAGATCTGGAGCGACATCGCCTGCCCCTGGTGCTACGTGGGCAAGGCCCGCTTCGAGAAGGCGCTCGCCGCCTTCCCGCACCGCGACGACGTCGAGGTGGTGCACCGCTCCTTCGAGCTCGACCCCTCGCGCGCCAAGGGTGACAGCGGGCCCGTGATCCCGATGCTCGCCAAGAAGTACGGCATGAGCGAGGAGCAGGCTCAGGAGGCCGAGCGGAACCTCGGTGTGAACGCCTCGTCCGAGGGCCTCGACTACCTCACCGAGGGCCGCGACCACGGCAGCACCTTCGACATGCACCGCCTGCTGCACTTCGCCAAGGAGCAGGGCAGGCAGGACGCGCTGCTCGGGCTCCTCTACCGCGCCAACTTCGCCGAGGAGCGCTCCGTCTTCGACGACGACGAGCGGCTCGTGGAGCTCGCGGTCGCGGCCGGTCTCGACGCGGACGCGGCCCGCGCGGTGCTCGCCGACCCCTCCCGGTACGCCGACGACGTACGCACCGACGAGCGTGAGGCGGCCGAGCTCGGCGCGAACGGCGTGCCGTTCTTCGTCCTCGACCGCAAGTACGGTGTCTCCGGCGCCCAGCCCGCCGATGTCTTCGCGCAGGCTCTGGAGCAGGCGTGGGGCAGCCGTTCGCCGCTCACCACGCTCGCGGACGGTGACGCCTGCGGCCCCGACGGCTGCGCGGTTCCGCAAGGCTGAGGCGACGCGGCCACGCGTAAGCGCCGATATACGGGATGGACGTGGGCGCGAACGGGCGCGAGAGTGATCCCATGGGGAACATCAACGGCGCCGAGTTCGCGCCCACGTCGACGTATCTGAACACGGCGAGCTGCGGCCTGCTGCCCTCCCGGGCTGTCGAGGCGATCCAGCGCCTCGCGGCGGAGAACGGCGCGGGCAGACGGAGCGGCTCCGGCGACTTCGGGATCGTCCAGGCCGCCCGTGAGTCCTTCGCCCGGCTCGTGGGAGTGCCCCACGCCCGTGTGGCGAACGGCGGGTCGGTCGCCGTGCACGCGGGACTCATCGCGGCGGCGCAGCGGCCGGGCTCCGAAGTCCTGTTCCCGGAAGGCGACTTCAGCTCGATCATCAACCCCTTCGTGGTGCGCGGCGACCTCAAGATCCGCTATGCGCCCCTCGAGGACCTCGCCGAGTCGATCCACTCCACCACGGCCCTCGTCGTGTACTCCCTCGTCCAGTCGGCCGACGGCAGGATCGCCGACG
The DNA here is from genome assembly GCF_040660195.1 of Streptomyces sp. NPDC050147. NCBI lineage: Bacteria > Bacillati > Actinomycetota > Actinomycetes > Kitasatosporales > Streptomycetaceae > Streptomyces > Streptomyces sp. NPDC050147. The sequence goes on from NZ_JBFALJ010000024.1 coordinate 56,224, forward strand.
ACGCGGCGATACGCGAGGCCGCCGCCGTCCACGGCGCCCGGACCCTCAACGACGCGACCCAGGCGGCGGGTTGGCTGCCCTTCGACGCGAGCCTGTACGACTACACCGTCACCGGCGCGTTCAAATGGCTGCTCTGCCCGCGCGGCACCTCCTTCCTGACGGTGAGCGAGGAGGCGCAGGAGTCACTCGTCCCGCTGCACGGCGGCTGGCTGGCGTCGGCGGACAGCTGGAACTCCACGTACGGCCCGCTCACCGAACTGGCCCCCGACGCGCACCGCTTCGACGAACCCCCCGCCTTCCTCGCGTACCACGGTGCTGCGGCGGCCCTGGCGTACCTGGAGGAGACCGGAATCGAAGCGGTCCACGCCCACGACACGGCGCTCGCGGCCCGCTACCGCGCCGGGCTCGCGGAACTGGGCCACGAGCCGGTGCCGGGCGCGTCCCCCATCGTCTCCGTACGCGGACTCGCCGACAGAGAGCCGGAGTTGAGCCGGGCCGGGATCATCACCTCCGCGCGGGCGGGACACCTGCGGGCCTCGTTCCACCTGTACAACACCGAGACGGACGTGGACCGGATCCTCGACGTGCTCTCCGGCTGAACCCTGGCGCGGGTGCGCGGGTGCGCGGGTGCGCGGTTGGCCGGTGCCGCCGCCGCGCTGACGGTGGCGAGGGGGGTTTCCGGCAGCGAAGCCGCCGCGCAGGGGGTCCTGACCCGGTCGGCATCCCTGGCCTGGCTCTGACTCTGGTGCCTAGGCGCCCCCGCCCCTCGCCTCCAGGGGGCAGTCCGCCGTTTCCGTGCACAGGTTTGACTCCACCCGGCCGAGCAGCCGCGCCAGCTCCACCCGCTCGTCCGGATTCAGCCCCGCGAGCGTCTGCTCCTCCAGCTCGCCCCACGCTCTCTCCACCTCCGCCAGCAACCCGCAGCTCGTGTCCGTGGCCTCGACCAGGACCGCTCGGCGGTCGTCCGGGTCCGGGCGGCGGCGTACGTGACCTGCCTGTTCCAGGCGTTGGAGCATCTTGGTGACCGTCGAGGGGTCCAGGTCGACCGCCTTGATGAGCTCCGACTGCCGCACGGGCCCGGCGTCCCAGAGGTACATCATCACGAACTCCTGGCCGGGGTAGAGCCCGAGCCCCTTGAGCACCTTGCCCGCCGCGATCCGGTGCAGCCGGGCCACCCGGCTCACGGTGTGGCTGACGGGGCCCCGCCGCGCCGCGGTGGGGAGCTCGGTACAGGCGGGGTCGGCCGAGGCCTTCATCAGGGCTCCTGAGAGGAGAAGAAAGTACTCCTCCATATTAGCTTGGTCGGCCAAGGAATGAGTTACAGTGACGTCCGGCCCATTTACTTGGCCGACCAACAACCTTCCCTGGGGGCAATCAGATGACCACCGCGTTCGACTCCATCGACCTCGCGGGCACCCCGCTCGCCAACCGCATCGCCATGGCCCCGATGACCCGGAGCCGGGCGGGCGAAGGCGGCACCGCCACGGAACTCACCGCCCAGTACTACGCCCAGCGCGCCTCGGCCGGCCTGATCATCACGGAGGGCATCCAGCCCTCCGCGGTCGGCCAGGGCTATCCGGACACCCCGGGCCTGCACACCGGCGAGCAGGTCGAGTCGTGGCGCAAGGTCACTTCCGCCGTCCACGCCGCCGGCGGCAAGATCTTCGCCCAGATCATGCACGCGGGCCGCGTCGGCCACCCCCTACTGCTCCCCGACGGCCTGGTGAACGTGGCCCCCTCGGCGGTCGCGCCCCAGGGACAGGTCTACACGGCCGAGGGTCCGAAGGACTACGTCACGCCCCGAGAGCTCACCGGCGACGAGGTCCGCGCCACCATCGCCGACTTCGCGACCGCGGCCCGCAACGCGATCGACGCGGGCTTCGACGGAGTCGAACTGCACGGCGCCAACGGGTACTTGATCCACCAGTTCCTGGCTCCCGGCTCCAACCGGCGCACCGACGAGTGGGGCGGCACCCCGGAGAACCGCATCCGCTTCGCGGTCGAGACCGCGAGGGCCGTCGCCGCCGAGATCGGAGCCGCCCGCACGGGCCTGCGCCTCTCGCCCGGCAACCCCTCCAACGACATCTCCGAGCCGGCGGACGAACTCGAAGCGACGTACACCTCCCTGGTGAAGGAGGTGAGCGCCTTGGACCTGGCCTACCTGCACCTCATGGAGGTGGGTCCGATCCGCGACCTGGTGGCCACCCTGCGCGGGAGCTTCAACGGCCCCTTCATCCTGAACCCGTCGACCGAGGGCCCCACGGGGCCCGACGCGCTCGCGCTCATCGAGGACGGCACCGCGGACATCGTCGCGTTCGGCGCGCTGTTCCTGGCCAACCCGGACCTGCCGGCCCGTCTCAAGGCCGAAGGCCCGTACAACACGCCTGACCCGGCCACCTTCTACGGCGGCACGGAGAAGGGCTACACGGACTACCCGGCGCTGTAACCAAGTGTGGCCCGGCACCCCCAGGTGCCGGGCCAACTCGCGTACGGAAGCGCTTACTTCACCGGAGTGAAGTCCCGAGCCCCAATGTATTCCGGCCGCCGGACCGGCGCCGCGAACGGCTCCACCGCCGTGTTCTCCACGCTGTTGAACACGATGAAGACGTTGCTGCGCGGGAAGGGCGTGATGTTGTCCCCCGAACCGTGCATGGCATTGCAGTCGAACCAGGTCGCGGAGCCCGCCTCACCGGTGAAGAGCCGGATGCCGTAGTCCGAGGCGAGTCTGGTCAGCGTCTCGTTCGAGGGAATGCCCGCGTCCTGCATCTGCAGGGACCGCTTGTAGTTGTCCTTCGGCGTTGCGCCCTCACAGCCGAGGAACGTCTTGTGCGACCCCGGCATGATCATGAGGCCACCGTTGGTGTCGTGATTCTTGGTGAGCGCGATCGAGACCGAGACGGTCCGCATGTTCGGGAGTCCGTCCTCGGCGTGCCAGGTCTCGAAGTCCGAGTGCCAGTAGAACCCGGAGGCCCCGAAGCCCGGCTTGACGTTGATCCGGGACTGGTGGACGTAGACGTCGGAGCCCAGGATCTGCCGGGCCCGTCCCACCACTCGCGGGTCGGCGGCGAGCTTCGCGAACAGCTCGCTGATTTTGTGCACCTCAAAAATGGTGCGGATCTCCTGGGAGCGCGGCTCCACGATCGAGCGCTCGTCCGCCCGCATCGTGGGGTCGTTCATCAACCGCGCCAGCTCGGCGTGGTAGACGCTCACCTCGTCAGGGGTGATGAGCTGGTCGATCGCCAGGAATCCGTCCCGGTCGAACCCCGCCAGTTCGTCGGCCGTGATCGGCCCCGGCGTACCCGGCTCGGACCACACGACGGGGTCCTTGCGCTCGATGAGGACCTCTTCGGTGCCTCGGGTCGGGTACAGGTCGGCGGTGCGTTCGGGTGCGGTGGTCATGGTGTTGCCTGCCTCTCCTCTCGTACGGCCCTTTCCGGGATGTACACCCCCGCCGCCCAGAGGAAGAGGGCGGCGGGGGAGATTCAGGGTGCGCGCTCCGGCTAGGCCGGGTCCGGCTCCGTGAGCAGCGGGTACACGCCGTTCTCGTCGTGGTCCTCACGACCCGTGACGGGCGGGTTGAAGACACAGATGCAGTGGAAGTCCTCCTTGATCCGCATCGTGTGCTTCTCGTGCCCGTCGAGCAGGTACATGGTGCCCGGCGTGATCGTGTACTTCTCTCCGGTCGTGTCGTCGGTCAGCTCGGCCTCGCCCTTGGTGCATACGACGGCCTCGATGTGGTTGGCGTACCACATCGACGTCTCCGTACCCGCGTACAGGATGGTCTCGTGGACCGAGAAGCCCACCCGCTCCTTGGCGAGGACGATGCGCTTGCTCTCCCAGGTTCCGGACGCGGACTTCACGTGCCGGTCGGTGCCTTCAATGTCCTTGAACGAACGGACGATCACGGTGACTTGGTTCCTTTTCTCTTACGGGGGTGAGGACGCGGCCCGAAAACCGCTCAGGCGGTCTCGCGCACCGCGCGGGCGAGCGTACGAAGTCCTTCGTCCAGCTCGTCGGCGGTGATCGTCAGCGCCGGAAGGAGCTTGACGACCTCGCTCTCGGGTCCTGAGGTCTCGATGAGCAGACCGAGTTCGAAGGCGCGCTTGGCGATGGCGCCCGCGCGTGCCTTGTCGAGGAACTCCATGCCCCAGACCAGGCCGCGGCCGCGGTACTCCTTGATGGCGCCGGAGTTCTCGTCGACGATCGCCTTGAACGCCTCCTCGACCTGCTCGCCGCGGGCACGGGTCTGCTTCTCCATGGCCGGGCCGTCGGACCAGTAGGTCTCCAGGGCGGCGGCGGCCGTGACGAACGCCGGGTTGTTGCCGCGGAAGGTGCCGTTGTGCTCGCCCGGCTCCCAGATGTCCAGCTCGGGCTTGAACAGCGTCAGCGCCATCGGCATGCCGTAGCCGCTGATGGACTTGGACACCGTCACGATGTCCGGCGTGATGCCCGCCTCCTCGAAGGAGAAGAACGCGCCGGTGCGGCCGCAGCCCATCTGGATGTCGTCGACGATGAGCAGCATGTCCCAGCGCTCGCACACTTCGGCGAGCTTGCGGAGCCACTCGGCGCGGGCGACGTTGATGCCGCCCTCGCCCTGCACCGTCTCGACGATCACGGCGGCGGGCTGGTTGAGGCCGGAGCCCTGGTCCTCGAGCAGACGCTCGAACCAGACGAAGTCGGGGGTCGTGCCTTCGAGGTAGCGGTCGAAGGGCATCGGCGTGCCGTGCACCAGCGGGATGCCGGCACCGGCGCGCTTGAAGGCGTTGCCGGTCACGGCGAGCGAGCCGAGCGACATGCCGTGGAAGGCGTTCGTGAACGACACGATCGACTCGCGGCCCTTGACCTTGCGGGCCAGCTTCAGCGCGGACTCGACGGCGTTGGTGCCCGTCGGGCCCGGGAACATGACCTTGTACGGCAGGTCACGCGGACGCAGAATGATGTTCTGGAACGACTCGAGGAACGCGCGCTTGGCGGTCGTCGACATGTCGAGTCCGTGGACGATGCTGTCGCGCTCCAGGTAGTCGATCAGGGCGCGTTTGAGGACCGGGTTGTTGTGGCCGTAGTTGAGCGAGCCGGCCCCGGCGAAGAAGTCGAGGTACGAGTGGCCGTCCTCGTCGAACATGCGGCTCCCCTGCGCACGGTCGAAGACAGTAGGCCAACCGCGGCAGTAGCTGCGCACCTCCGACTCCAGGGTCTCGAAGACGCTCAGGTCGGGCTGGGTGATGGTCACAGCAGATCTCCTGGGAGATGGAAAGACGTGGGAGGTGGGGGGATGACTGATGGTGCGTGGGGGGATCGGCGGAACTCAGCCGACCGGCTCGACCGGTTCGATCTGCGCGACTTTCCCGGTCTGGGCTATCGGCTCGATGAGGAACAGGACCTCGGGCTCGTGCCCCTCGTCGGGGAAGAGCCCGGCGTCGAAGAGCACCGTGCGCTCGACCGACGCTCCGTGGCGCTGTGCGTACGAGGTGAACAGCCGCTGGGACGGCGCGTTGTCCGGCGTGATGGTCGTTTCGACCGAGACCAGCTCCCGGTCGGCGGCGACCTTGGCGGTGAGACCGTCGAGCAGCGCACCGGCAAGGCCGCGGCCGCGGTGCGCCTGGTCGACGGCCACCTGCCAGACCACCAGGGTGCGCGGCCGCTCGGGCCGGATGTAGCCGGTGATGAACCCCGCGGGCTCACCGTTCGAGTCCCTGGCCACCACGGAGGTCGCCGCGAAGTCGCGGCACCACAGCAGGTAGCTGTACGAGGAGTTGAGGTCCAACACCTTCGAGTCGCGGGCGATGCGCCAGATCGCGGCGCCGTCGGCGACGTCGGGGGTGTCGAGTCGCAACCCCTCGGGCATTTCCAGGGAATTCGCTAGCAGGTCGGTCGGTAGATCGGCTTGTGCAGCGGTCATGCGGATTGAATTTACCGAGCAATTTCTCGGATTGCATCGGCGAGAGGGGTTACGTCAGAGCGCTCGATGTGTTATCACGCGGGGGTGCGCGCCCGCAGGAAACCTCGGCACTATGGCCTGATTTGGTGGGGTCATACGGTTCATATCGGACGCGATGTGGAGTACGTCACATAGTCGCAACTCCCTCGAAGCATGTCCGAATTGTGACACTTGGCGTTGCCGAAATCTTAGTGTTTAGGACTCCGGAAAGCGGGCAGAAGAATACGGGAAGCTGTGCTGATAAAGTGGATAAAGAAGCGGTGAGAATTCGTCCGTGAATTTACGTAGAGTATTTACGGCCCCGTTACGACCACTTCCTGCTCGCACGCGCTCCGGGCCCGGGATGAAGCCCCCCGCCGGACCCCCGTAGAGATCGAGCCGGCGAGCGAGCTCCGCAGCCTCCGTGCCTACTGCCAGGCCGCCGTCACCGCGCGCCGTGCCGCTTCGAGGTCGACCGTGAGACCGGCCTCACCCATCGCGGCGCCCAGGGCGGCCAGTGAGGCGTGCACGACGCCACGGGTCGCGTCCGGACCGTAGTGGTTGACCCGGATCATCTCCTTGGCCAGGGCGCCACCACCGGCGACCAGCGGAAGGACCGGGTCCGCGGCGAGCGCCTTGGCGACGAGCGCCGACGCGTCGACGCCCTGCGGGGCGCGCAGCGTCGTGGCGACCGGAGCGGCGTCCCGCGCCTCGTGGACGTACGGCGTGAGGCCGCCGCCGAGGGCGAGCGCGCCCGCACGCGTCGCGGCGGCGGCGGTGGCGTGCCGCGCCATCAGCGCGTCAAGACCCTCCGCCTCGATGCGCTCCACGCACGCTTCGAGGGCCAGCATCTCCAACTGGGCCGGGGCGTGCAGCAGCGCCTTGCGCCCGCCGTCGATCCAGCGCTCCTTCCAGTCCAGGAGGGAGAGGTAGGAGCGGCGCGGCGCCCGTGGGTTGGCGGCGAGGCGCGTCCAGGCCCGCTCGCTCACGGAGACCGCCGAGACACCCGCCGGGCCGCCCATCGCCTTCTGCGCGCCGATCACGCACAGGTCCACGCCCCACGCGTCCGGGAGCAGCGGCTCGGCGGCCACCGAGGCGACGGCGTCGAGCATGAAGAGGGCGCCGTGCCGGCGTACGACCTCACCGATCTCGGCCACGGGATTGGTGTTGCCGGTCGCGGCCTCGGCGTGCACGAGTGAGACGAAGTCGATCTCCGGGTGCGCGGCCAGTGCCTCGCGCACCTGCTCCGCGGTCACGGCCGTGTGGAAGGGCACGGCGAGATCGACGACGGTCGCCCCGCAGTCCCGCAGCCAGTTGCCGAAGGTCTGCCCGTAAGGACCGGTGATGACGTTCAGCGCGGTCGTGCCGGGCTGAGCCGCACCCCGGATGCAGCCTTCCAGGGGCAGCAGCGCCTCACCCTGCATGATCACGACGTCCTGGGAGGTGGAGAGCAGCCCGGCGACGCGCTCCTCGATGGAGGCGAAGTGCTGGGCGCTCAAGGGGGCCAGGTCAAGGAATGGATGCGTCGTCACGGTGCTGCTCACTTCGCTCACGAGTTCGTTCGGGCTGCCGGACCGAGCCTACCGACAGCCTTTTAAGCTGCTGTACATGAGCGATCACACGGTGCTGCACGTGAAGGGGCGGGTGCTCGTCGGCCCGGACGAGGTCCGGGACGAATTGTGGGTGGTCGGGGGCAGGGTGACGTACGACCGCCCGTCGGCGGCACCGGACGTCACGATCGACGGCTGGACACTTCCCGGCCTGGTCGACGCGCACTGTCACGTCGGCCTGGACACGCACGGCCCGGTGGACGCGGCCACGGCGGAGAAGCAGGCGCTGACCGACCGCGAGATCGGCGCCCTCCTGATCCGCGACGCCGGCTCCCCGTCCGACACCCGCTGGATCGACGACCGTGACGACCTCCCCAAAATCATCCGCGCGGGCCGCCACATCGCGCGTACGCGCCGCTACATCCGCAACTACGCCCACGAGATCGAGCCCTCCGACCTCGTCGCGTACGTCGCGCAGGAGGCGCGGCGCGGCGACGGCTGGGTCAAGCTGGTCGGCGACTGGATCGACCGCGACGCCGGAGACCTGACGGCATGCTGGCCCCGGCCCGCGGTGGAGGCGGCGATCGCGGAGGCGCACCGGCTCGGGGCGCGTGTGACGGCGCACTGCTTCGCCGAGGACTCCCTGCGGGACCTGGTGGAGGCGGGCATCGACTGTGTCGAGCACGCCACCGGACTGACCGAGGAGACCATTCCGCTCTTCGCCGAGCGGGGCGTCGCGATCGTCCCGACGCTGGTGAACATCGCGACGTTCCCGCAGCTCGCCGACGGCGGCGAGTCGAAGTTCCCCCAGTGGTCGCGGCACATGCGGCGGCTGTACGAGCGCCGCTACGACACGGTGCGGGCCGCGTACGACGCCGGAGTGCCGGTGTACGCGGGCACGGACGCGGGCGGTTCACTGGCCCACGGCCTCGTCGCCGCCGAGGTGGCAGAGCTGCGGCTCGCGGGCATCCCGGCGGTGGACGCCCTGTCGGCGACGACGTGGGGAGCGAGGTCCTGGCTGGGGCGTCCCGGCCTGGTGGAGGGAGCGCCGGCGGATCTGGTGGTGTACGGGGCCGATCCGCGGGAGGACGTGGGGGTGCTGGCCGCGCCGCGGAGGGTTGTGCTGAACGGGAGGGTGGTGGGGTAGGGGCGGGTTCCCCCTTCCCTGATCCAGCCCCTTCCCGCTGTGACGTTTCCGGCTCCGCCGCAAACCGCGGGCCGCTGGGCGCGGGGGCCTTGCCGGCCGTGGTCACCGGCTCCGCCGATTCCGTCCTCACCTGCGGGAGAAGGCCCCCTCCGCCCACACTGGCACCTCCTCCGAAGCCCCCACCTCCACGGCGACCGCCACATCCTCCGCGAAGCCGTAGTCCCGCAGCTCCCGCCCCGACGCGCAGCCGGTGACCGCCGCGGCCACATCGGCGCAGGAGGTGTACGAGGCTGCCGCCACGGCCGCCTCCGGCGAGAGCACCGCATCCCGGATCGAGGAGACGATCGCCCCCGCCCCCAGCAGATCCTCCAGGGAAGGACGCAGGCTCCCGTCGCCCCAGCGCTCGCCCGCGGCGACCACGGCCACCGGCCGGCCGGGCACCCCGTACCCCTGCCCCGTCAGCCAACTCCCCACCGCCGCCGCGTTCCTGAGACACCCCGCGACGACCGCACCGGACGTACCCGCCGCGGCGGCGATCGCCGAACCGTTGGGCGAGGGCAGCACGAGGCGTGGCGCGAAGGGCGCCCGGCGCAGCGCGGCGGGGGAGAGGGACCAGGGCGACCCGGCGGTCACCGCCCGCCGTCCCACGGCCAGTTCGGCGTCCCGCCCGGCCGCGAAGGCGACGGCGCTCTCGTCCCGCCACGCGTACGGGAAGACCCTCGTCCCCGCGTCCACGGCGACCGACACCGCCGTCGTGAACGACAGCACGTCGACGACGACCAGGCACGCCACGTCCCCGCCCGCCGTGAGCCGCCGGGCCCCTTCGGGTCCCCACTCGAACCGCACCCCGTACGTGCCCTGTGTGGACCATTCCTCGCCACGCGTCCGCGTCATCTGCCCCATGTGACTCATATTGACGGAGCGTTACGCGTACGGACCTCGGTTCGTTACACATCATTCGGCCATGGCGACGGCGTCAACCGGCGTGTTCGAGCCAGGGAGTTGCCCGGGTGACTCGGGGGAACGCCCGTGCCGGAAGATTCGAAAGCAGGGACGGAAACCTCCCTTTGGAGTGAACTCACGCTTCGTCGCTGGCCTTTCACTCTCAGTGCGTAAAGATTCCCTCTGTCGATGTCGCCGGTGTCGTGCTCATGCGATGTCCCCATCCAGCGAAGCGCGAGGCTTCCGGCGGCTCCGTAACTCATGTGGGGGTTCCACCACCTTGAACAGCAACACCTTCCGCCTGCCCGCACGCCGCCTCGGCGTGATCGCCACCGCCACGGTTCTCGCCGCGGGACCCGCGGCGTTCGCCACCGCGGCACCCGCCGGGGCCACGGGCGGCGACAAGGGCCGCGCGAACGCCGTCGTGCTGCGCACCGGGCTCGACGTGTCCCTGCTCAACAAGACCCTGAACGTCCCGCTCAAGGTCTCGCTCAACGAAGTCCAGGCGCCGGCCAGCGCCGAGAAGACCGCCCTCACCGCCACGCTGGACGGGGTCGACGGCGGGCAGCCGTTCAGCGTGCTGCGGGCGGACGCCGCCACCGCGAAGGCGACCGTCGAGAACGGCAAGGCGGAGGGTCACAGCAACATCGCGCGGGCGAAGGTGCATGTGCCGGGCCTGCCCCTGCTGTCCCTGATCGAGGTCGAGCAGGTGACGTCCAAGGCGGTCTGCGCGGCGGGCAAGCGGCCTGTCGCCGAGGCGAATGTGCTGGGTGGCGTCACCGTGCTCGGTAAGAAGGTCACGCTGTCGGCCGGGGGAACGACGCACGTGAAGGTGCCGGGGGTCGGAGAGGTGCGGCTCGACCTGTCGAAGGCGCACACGACGTCGCGTACGGCGGCGGCGTCCGCGCTGGAGCTGAAGGTCTCCGTGAACCCCCTGAAGCTGAACGTCGCGGAGGTGGAGGGGACGGTGACGCTGGCGGGGGCGTCCTGCGAGACGCCTGCGGCGCCGGCGGTCGCCGAGCCTGAGCCCTCGGCTCCGCCGGTGAAGCCGCAGGGGGGTGCGGGGGAGAAGCCCGTCGCGACGAAGCCGCAGGAGGCTAACCTCGCCGAGACCGGGGGGAGCTCGTCCACTCCCTATCTGGTGGGGGGCGGGGCTCTGCTGCTCGCTGCGGGGGGCGGGGCGGTGGCGATGACTCGCCGGGGGCGTAAGGGCTGAGGCGGGGCGGACCCTGCGGGGGCTTTCCCCGCTGCACCCATCAGCGCGCTCCGCGCGCGGGCACCCCTTCCCGAAACTGGGGCTCCGCCCCAGACTCCGTACGAGACGGCCTCAAGCTCCGGCCGGAAACGTTCAGCCCGTCCGGCGTTTGAGGACGAACTCGGCGGAGCCGGTGACGACGGTCACCAAGGCCCCCGCGCCAGAGCGGGTTTTTGGGAAGGGGTGGGGTTGGGGAAAGGAAAGGGCCTCAGCCCCCCAGCTCCCCCCGCAACGCCCCCAGAAGCCGATCCGTCGTCCCCCGGTCACGCACCGCGACTCGCAGCCACTCCGGGCCAAGCCCCGGAAACGTATCCCCCCGCCGCAAGGCGAAGCCTCGCTCCCGCAAGCGTTCACGCAGGGTATGGGCCCCCGGAGCCCGGAGCAGGACGAAGGGCCCCTCCGCGGGCTCGACGGCCCGCACCCCGAAGGGGGCGAACTCCCGCAGCCCGCCCAGGAAACAGGCCCGGTCGGCAGCCACCCGCAGCGCCGCCGCCGACGCCTCGGCCAGCGCCGCAGGTGCCACGCACGCCTCCGCCGCCGCGAGGGCGGGCGAAGACACCGGCCACAGGGGCTGTGCCCGCGACAGGGCGGCGATCGTCTCCGGGTCGGACAGGACGTAGCCGATCCGCAGCCCCGCAAGGCCCCACGTCTTGGTGAGGCTCCGCAGCACCACCAGGCCCGGTACGTCCGTGCGACCCGCCAGCGCCTCCCGTTCACCCGGCACCGCGTCCATGAACGCCTCGTCCACCACCAACACCCGTCCAGGGCGCGCCAGTTCGGTGATCGAGGCCGCCGGGTGGAGGACCGAGGTCGGGTTCGTCGGGTTGCCGATCACGACCAGGTCGGCCTCCTTGGGAACCCCCGCCCCCGAGAGGCGGAAGCCGTCCTCCTCCCGGAGCAGCACCCGCCCCACCGCATGTCCCGCGTCCCGCAGCGCGGCCTCCGGCTCGGTGAACTGCGGGTGCACCACGACGGGCTGACGTACCTTCAGCGCACGGGCGAGGAGCACGAATGCCTCCGCCGCGCCCGACGTGAGCAGCACCCGGTCCGGCGTGACGCCGTGCCGCTTCGCCACCGCCGCCCGCGCCGCCCGGCCGTCCGGGTAGGCGGCGAGGCCGTCCAGCGAGGCGGCGATGTGCCGCTTCAGCCAGGCGGGAGGGGTGTCCGCGCGGACGTTCACCGCGAGATCGGTGATGCCGACGGCGCCCCGGACCTCGGCGTCGCCGTGATGCCGCAGGTCCAGTTCGCCGTCGTACTCGGCCCCGGCCTCGCTCTCAGTGGGAGTGCGCATGGGACCCGTGGTGGTGACCATGCCCGTGGCCATGCCCGTGCGCGTGGTCCCCGTCGTCGTCCGGGTGGAAGTGCGGCTGCTGCGGGAGCCCCACCTTGTCCTCGAAGCCGGGCAGGGCGATGCGGTAGACGCAGGAGTCGCAGTTCATCCGCAGATCGCCCTTGACCGCCTCCCGGTAGCGCTCCATGACGAGGTCGAGGAGCTCCTCCTCGGGGCCGATCACGTTCGCCGAGAGCACCTCGGTGCCGGGGTGCGCCGCGGCCCAGCCGTCCGTCTGCCGACGCACCCGGTCCGGCAGGATGCCGGTGAACAGGAAGTAGGGCAGGACCACGATCCGCTTGGCACCAAGGCGTACGCAGCGGTCGAGGCCCGAGGGCACGTCCGGCGCCGCGAGCGACACGAACGCAGTCTCCACGCCCGCGTAGCCACGCCCCTCCCACAGCAGCCGCGCCGCCTTGTGCACCTCGGCGTTGGCGTCCGGGTCGGTCGAACCGCGGCCCACGAGCAGCACCGTCACGTCCGCGCGGTCCTCGGGCGTGCGGGCCGAGCCGCCCAGCGCCTCGTCCAGGCGGCGGTCGAGGACCTTCAGGAGCGAGGGGTGCGGGCCGAGCGGGCGGCCGTAGGTGTACGAGATGCCGGGGTGGCGCTCCTTCTCGCGGGTGAGCGCCGCGGGGATGTCACCCTTGGCGTGCCCGGCCGACACCAGCATCAGCGGGACGGCGGCGAAGCGTTTGACGCCCCGCTCCACGAGGTCGGTGACCGCGTCGCCCAGCGGCGGCGGGGACAGTTCGATGAAACCGCCGGCGACCGGCAGCTCGGGGTTGCGGCGGGCGAGCTCCTGCACGAAGTCCCGGAAGGCGTCCGCTCCGGCGTCGTCACGGGTGCCGTGTCCGGCGATGAGCAGTGCGGGCGGGGTGGTCACTGGGACTCCTTGGATGCTTCGGTGATTGTTACGTTCACGCCGGACGTCGGCGCGGGGTGATACAGCAGCGCGTTCAGCGCCGCGGCGGCCACCGCCGAGCCGCCCTTCTCCGACACGTTGCTGACGGCCGGAAGCCCGCTCTCGCGCAGAGCCGCCTTCGACTCCGCCGCCCCCACGAAGCCCACCGGCAGGCCGATGACGAGCGCGGGCGCGGCGTCGAGGACGAGCAGTTCCTCCAGTGCGGTCGGCGCGCAGCCGATCACCCAGAGAGCGCCGGGGCCCACTTCCTCGTACGCGAGGCGGATCGCGTGGGCCGAACGGGTCAGTGTCCCCTGGGACTTGGCGTCCTTGAGGCGGCAGACCGCCTGCCGCTTCGTGATGCCCGCGGCCACCATCTCCACGTCGGCGACCACGGGCGCGCCCGCGTGCAGCGCCGCATGGGCGGCCACCAGGGCGTCCTCGTCGGTGACGAGGTCCGTCGCGTACTCGAGGTCGGCGGCGGAGTGGATGACGCGCTCCACGACCGCGCGGGTCAGGGGCGCGAAGTGGGAGGTGTCCAGGCGTGCCCTCAGCCGCCGGAACGACTCCTGCTCGATGGGGTGGACGACACGGGTCACTGGGACACCTCCGAAGGGACGGCCGCGTGCTGCCAGCGGTAGCCGCGCGGGGTCACCATGCGGCCCGCGATCTCGCGGGTCGCGGTGTTGCCGACGGTCACGACCGTCATCATGTCGACGACCGCCGGGTCGAGTTCGCCGATCGTGCTCAGCAGCGCCGACTCGTCCGGGCGCGAGGCGTTGCGCACGACACCCACGGGCGTCGTGGGCTCGCGGTGCTCCGCGAGGATCGACAGGGCCTTCGGGAGCTGCCAGTCGCGGCCCCGGCTGCGCGGGTTGTAGAACGTGACGATGATGTCGGCCTCGGCCGCCGCGCGCACCCGGCGCTCGATGACCTCCCACGGAGTGTGCAGGTCGGACAGGCTGATGGAGACGTGGTCGTGGCCGAGCGGCGCGCCGAGGATCGCCGCGGCGGCGAGCGCGGCCGTCACGCCGGGCACTCCGATGACGTCGATGTCGTCGCTCGCCTCGGCGAGCGCGGGCGAGGCCATCGCGTACACGCCCGCGTCACCGGACCCGATCAGCGCGACCGCCTGCCCCTTCTGCGCCTCGGCGACAGCGGTACGGGCCCGCTCCTCCTCGGCGCCCAGACCCGACTCGATGACCCGCGTGCCGGGCCTGAGCAGGTCGCGGATCTGATCGACGTACTGGTCGAGGCCGACCAGGACCGAGGCCCTGCGCAGCTCCCCGCGGGCGCGCGGCGTCAGCAGATCCCGTGCGCCGGGACCGAGCCCGACCACGGCGAGCCGCCCGCGGGGTGCGCGACGCACCACCGCGCAGGTCGCCATGGGCGCACGGCCCTCGGGCGCCGACTTCCGCTTCGGCACGAGGAGTTCACCGCCGCCGCGCATAGCGGCGGCTTCCGCGACGGAGGGCGTGCCGACGGCTGCGAGCGGCGCGTCGGAGGGGTTCGGCACGTCGACACCGGCCAGCTCGTCGGCCGGGTACGTCACGACCGGCACCCCGAGCCGCGCCGCCGCCTCGACGATGCCGGGCTCTTCGGCCTTCGCGTCGACGGTCGCGAGCGCGGCGACGGAGGCGGGGGACAGGCCCGCGTCCCGCAGGGCGCTCTCGATGAGCCCGAGGACTTCCTCGGTGGGCGCGCCCTTGCTGGCACCCACGCCCACGGTGAGCGAACCGGGCCGCAACACGACCTCACCCGGGCCGAGTTCGAGCACCCGGTCCGTCACCCGGATCACGGGCTGCCCCGGCTGCCGCTGCCCGGACGTGACAGGGGACGGCAGCGGCGGCAGCGGGTGGCCGAACCCGCCCTCCAGGGCCACCGGTTCGCCGTCGAGGATCGCGCGGGTGACCCCGGCGACATCCCCCTCGACCGGCAGGCCGAGCGTGTCGAGCCCCGGCACGTCCACGGCATCGGTCGCCGTCGTCACCACAGGCGTGGCCCCCAGGACGTCCGCCACCTCGTGGGCCAGCGCGTTGGCGCCCCCCTCGTG
Source organism: Streptomyces sp. NPDC050147 (assembly GCF_040660195.1). Classification (NCBI taxonomy): domain Bacteria; kingdom Bacillati; phylum Actinomycetota; class Actinomycetes; order Kitasatosporales; family Streptomycetaceae; genus Streptomyces; species Streptomyces sp. NPDC050147. The sequence continues at coordinate 71,319 of NZ_JBFALJ010000024.1, forward strand.
GCCGCCGAGCAGGGCGACCGCGAAACGCCCGGCCTCGTCGACGCACACGACCCCGGGGTCGACGTCCTTGCCCCGCAGGAGCGGCGCGGCAAGGCGCACGACGGCGCCGGTGGCGAGGAAGCACACCACCTGCTCGCACTCCGCGAAGGCCCGCTCCAAGGCCTCCCGCACGGGACCCTCGTACACCCGCGTCCGCGAGGGCCACGCCGCGGCGACGCGGTCGCGTGCCGCGCCGCCCGCCGACGTGGCGGAGATCAGGCCGATCACTGAACTTCTCCTTCAGGCAAGGAAGATGCGGGGCGGGTGCCCCACACCAGAAAGACCGGATTGGCCGCGGCGAGCCGCGTGACCTCACCGGGCAGCGGCGCGAGCCGCGAGGACTGCAGCAGTACGCCGTCGCAGTCGTACCCGGCGCCGCTCAGCGCGGCCCGGACCGCGGGCACCCGGTCGATCGCCGCCATGGCGACCACGACGGTCCGCGGCGCCCGCCGCGCGCACGCGGTCACTATGGCGGGCAGCTCACGGCCACCGCCCCCGATGAACACGGCGTCCGGATCCGAGAGATCGGAGAGGACGGTGGGCGCCGCCCCGTGCACCGCCCGTACGTCGACGCCGTGCGCGGCGGCGTTGGCCCGCACGCGCTCGACCCCGTCGGCGGTCTTCTCCACGGCGACGACGGCCGCGCCGAACCGCGCGCACTCCACGGCGACCGACCCGGACCCCGCGCCGATGTCCCACACGAGGTCCCCGGTGCGCGGCCCGAGCCGGGCCAGGGCGAGCGCCCGCACCTCGAACTTGGTGATCATCGAGTCGCGGTGCGTGAACTCGTCCTCGTCCAGGGCCCATCGGCGGGGGGAGAGCCGTGGCCCGGCGACGGTCCGCACCGGCGCCAGGGCCCGTTCCTCGTCCAGGCACAGGACGACGCTCACCGCCGCACCCCAGTCGCGGCCCGCGGCCTCGGCCAAAGTGACCCGCTCGACGCGCTCGTGCTCCGGGTCGCCCAGGGCGGAGGCGACGACGAGGGTGCGGGTGTCGCAGCGGCGCGTCAGCTCCCCGGCGAGCTCGGCGGGGCCACTGCCGGGGCCGGTCAGGACGGCCACCTTGGGATGCGCGCGGCAGACGTTCACGGCGGTGCGCAGATCGCGCCCGTGCGCGCTCACCACCACCGCGTCGTCCCACGGGAGCCCGACGCGCGCGAAGGCGGTGGCGACCGACGAGACGCCGGGCCGGATGTCCAGCGCGGCGGGCCCGAACCGCTCGGCGAGCGCCCGCACGATCCCGAAGAACCCCGGGTCCCCGGAGGCGAGCACGACGACACCGCCGCCCGCTGTGTCCTCTGCGGCCCCGTCCGCCTTGACCAGCCGCTCCTCGATGGCGTCGAGCGCGGGGGCGAGCGGCCCCATCACCACCCGGGCCGTCCCCGGCGGCAGCGGGGCGGCCTCGATGTGCCGCCGGGCGCCCACCACGAGCCCCGCGGCGCGCACCGCTTCGAGAGCCGCCGCGTCGAGCGGCGCCCCCGTCCCCGTACCGACGACGGTGATCATGATTTGGCCTTGTCGGCACGGAGCGCGGCCCGTGCCTGCGGGTCGGCCTTGCGGAAGCCGTGGAAGTGGCCCGGGTGGTACAGGTGCGAGCGGGTGCCGTGCGCGGAGAGGGCGGGGCCGACCAGGAAGAGGGTGTGCTTCCAGAGCTTGTGCTCCTTGACCGTCTCTTCGAGGGTCTCGATGGTGCAGTGCAGCACGAGCTCCTCCGGCCACGTCACCTGGTACGCGATGACGACGGGCGTGGTCGTCGGGTAGCCGCCCTCCAGAAGCTCCCGCACCAGCTGGCCGCTGCGCGCGGTCGAGAGGAACAGCGCCATCGTCGTGCCGTGCCGCGCGAACTCCCGTACCTCCTCGCCGGGCGGCATCGGCGTCTTGCCGCCGCCGAGCCGGGTCAGGATCACGGACTGGGCGACCTCGGGGATGGTCAGCTCGCGCTGCGCGATCGCCGCGACCGCCGAGAACGACGAGACGCCGGGCACGATCTCGGTCTGAACACCGAGATCGGCGCACCGGTCGACCTGCTCCTGCGTGCCGCCCCACAGGGCCGGGTCGCCGGAGTGGATCCGGGCGACCTTCAGGCCCTCGGTGGCAGCCCGCTCGTAGACGGAGACCACCTCTTCGAGGGACATCGCCGCCGAGTCGAGGATCTCTGCGCCTTCACGCGCGTGTTCGAGAACTTCCGCCTGTACGAGGCTGGCCGCCCAGATGACGACATCGGCGTCCGCGATCGCTCGTGCGGCACGGAAGGTGAGCAGGTCGGCGGCGCCGGGCCCTGCCCCGACAAAGGTCACCTTGCCGGTGGTGGCTTCGGCGTCGGCCATGGGTGGGTTCCTCTCGTACGAAACAGAAAAACAAGGGGTGTCGCCCCGCGCCGGATGTGCGGGGCAGGGGGTCAATCGGCTAGCAAGGGCGCATGGCGGTGTTCGTGGCGCTCGGCGCTTTTGTGATGACCCTGGTGGGCGGCTGGACGGCCCAGCGGGTCACTGACCGGCGCCACCTCGTCCTGGGGCTCGCGGGCGGCCTGATGCTCGGCGTGGTCGGGCTCGACCTGCTGCCGGAGGCGCTGGAGGCCACGGGCACCCCGGTCTTCGGCGTACCGGCGGCGCTGCTCCTGTTCGTGGCGGGTTTCCTCGCCGCGCACCTGGTGGAGCACCTCCTCGCGGGCCGGCACGCCGCGCACGGTGCGGACGAGCACACGAACGGCCGGGTCCCCCAAGTGGGCCTGACGGCGGCCGGAGCGATGGTCGGCCACAGCGCCATGGACGGCATCGCGATCGGCGCCGCGTTCCAGGTGGGCGGCGGCATGGGCCTCGCGGTGGCCGTCGCGGTCATCGCCCACGACTTCGCGGACGGCTTCAACACGTACACACTCACGAGCCTGTACGGGAACGCCCGCCGCAAGGCCCTCGCGATGCTCTTCGCGGACGCGGTGGCCCCGGTGGCGGGCGCCGCGTCGACGCTCCTGTTCACCATTCCGGAGCAACTGCTCGGCGGGTATCTCGGCTTCTTCGGCGGAGCGCTGCTCTACCTGGCCGCCGCGGAGATCCTGCCGGAGGCGCATCACGAGCACCCGGCCCGCTCGACGCTGCTGTGCACGGTGGCCGGGGCGGCGTTCATCTGGCTGGTGGTGGGCATCGCGGAGTGAGGCCGTCACCGCCTGCGTCACCGCGTGCGTCACAGCTTCCCGCCCCGGCCGCTCTCGCGCCGCGCGGGAGCGATCAGGGTGGACAGATACGGCAGCGGCGCGTCACCGAGCTCGGCGGCCCCCTGGATGGACTCCTCGGGCAGCCCCAGGGCGGAGCCCCACACCGCGTCGTCGGTCCGCCCGGTCTCCCGGAGCGCGGCGGCCACCTCATGGGAGAGCCGGCCGAACTTGTAGGCGACGACCGTGCCAGGCCCGGCGAGCGCGTCCTTGAGCACGGCGGCGCCCGCGGTCACCGGCACCAGCGTCAACGGCTCGGTGCCCTCGGTGAGAACGGCGCCGCTGCGCGCGGCGAGGTCCTGCATGGCGGTGATCCCGGGCACGGTCTCCACCTCGACGCCCGGCACGAGCTCCGCGATGGTCTGCGCGAGATAGGTGAACGTCGAGTACACGTTGGGGTCGCCGATCGTCGCGAACGCCACCGAGCCGCGCTCCCGCAGCAGCGTGGCGACCCGCTCACCGGCGGCGTCCCAGGCGGCCTCGCGGCGCTGCCGGTCACTGCGCTCGTTGAGCGCGAACACGACGCGTACGACCTTGTCCTCGGGGACGTAGTGCAGCACGGTCGCCTCGGCCCGCCCGCGCTCACCGCCGTCTGTCCCATCAGGCGCGGCCATCACGGGTACGACGACGACAGCGGCGGCACGCAGCGCGTTGACCCCCTTGACCGTGACGAGCTCGGGGTCTCCGGGACCGACCCCGACCCCCACCAGCTTGCTGCTCATCCTCTGCACCTCTCTACGAACCGACGGGCGATACCGGGTTCGGCGGCCCAATGCGTGTGCAGGTAACTCGCGTGCACACCTTGCTGTACGAAGCCTTCGAGGCGCCGCTCAGGAGCGTGCATCCCCCAGGCGGCGACCGCCCCGGCGCCCGGTTCGACGACGGTGCGGTGGAACTCGTGCCCGCGCATCCGCGTCCCGGCGACGGCGAGGGAACTGTCGGACACGGCCACGGCGTCGCGGTAGCCGAGCGTGAGCCGCTCGGACATCCGCGCCTGCGCGTCGAGCACCCCGCACATCGGCTTCCCGTCCAACTCCCGCGTCAGGTAAAGGAGTCCGGCGCACTCGGCGGCCACGGGCGCGCCGCTCAGCGCCAGTTCGGCGACGGCCTCGCGCAGCGGCTCGTTGGCGGACAGCTCCGGCGCGTACACCTCGGGGAACCCGCCCCCGATGACCAACCCGGCGGTACCGGGCGGCAGTTGTTCGTCGTGCAGCGGATCGAACGTGACGACATCGGCACCGGCTGCGGTGAGCAGCTCGGCGTGCTCGGCGTACGAGAAGGAGAACGCGGCCCCACCGGCGACGGCGACAACGGGTTTCAGCCCGCCCGGCGTTTGAGGACGAACTCGGCGAAGCTGGTGATCTTCCGGGGCGCTGGGCGGCGGAGCCGAATTTCGGGAAGGGGCGGGATTGGGGAAAGAAGCGCCGCAGGCACCCACCGCAACCGGATCCCACGCGTCACCGGCCAACGCGGGCGCACTGCGGGCCAGCGCGAGAATCGCCTCCAGGTCGCAGCCTTCCCGTACCTGCGAAGCCAACGCCGCAACAGACTCCACAGCCTCAGCCCGCCGCTCGGCGACCGGCACAAGCCCAAGGTGCCGCGACGGCGCCTGGACCTGCGACGCCCGCCCCAGCGCCCCGAGGACCGGGACCCCCGACTCATCAAGAGCCTCCCGCAGCAACCCCTCATGCCGCGCAGATCCCACCTTGTTCAGGATCACGCCCCCGATCCGCACCTCCGGGTCCCACGAGGCGAACCCATGCACCAGCGCGGCCACGGACCGGGACTGCGACGACGCGTCGACGACGAGGACGACCGGCGCCCGAAGCAGCTTCGACACCTGCGCGGTGGAGGCCAGTTCACCCTGCCCCGACGCCCCGTCGTAAAGACCCATGACGCCCTCGACCACCGCGAGATCGCACCCCCGCGCCCCATGGGCGAACAAGGGCGCGACCAACTCCGGCCCGCACATATAGGCGTCGAGGTTCCGCCCGGGGCGGCCCGTGGCCAGCGCGTGATACCCGGGATCGATGTAGTCGGGCCCCACCTTGTGCGGGGACACGGCGAGCCCGGCCGCGGCGAACGCGGCCATCAACCCCGTGGCGACGGTCGTCTTCCCGCTTCCGGAAGACGGCGCGGCCACCACAAGCCGAGCTACCACTCGATGCCCCTCTGGCCCTTCTGGCCGGCGTCCATCGGATGCTTGACCTTGGACATGTCGGTGACGAGATCGGCGAACCCGACCAGGGCATCGGGCGCGTTGCGCCCGGTGATGATCACGTGCTGGTTCCCGGGGCGCGCCCGGAGCGTCTCGATCACCTCGTCCGTGTCGATCCACCCCCAGTGCATGGGGTAGGCGAACTCGTCGAGGACGTACAGCTGGTACGTCTCGGCGGCGAGGTCACGCTTGACCTGCTCCCAGCCCTCGCGGGCCTTCTCCTCGTTGCTCTGCTCGCCGTCGGCGGGCGCGCGCTGGATCCACGACCAGCCCTCGCCCATCTTGTGCCAGTCGACGGTCCCGCCCTCGCCGGAGGCCCCGAGGACCTTGAGCGCGTTCTCCTCGCCGACCTTCCACTTCGCCGACTTCACGAACTGGAAGACCCCGATCGGCCACCCCTGATTCCAGGCCCGCAGCGCGAGCCCGAAAGCCGCGGTGGACTTCCCCTTGCCGATCCCGGTGTGCACGACCACCAGCGGACGGTTGCGCCGCTGCCGCGTGGTGAGCCCGTCGTCCGGCACCACGCTCGGCTGCCCCTGAGGCATCAGGCCACGCTCCTCGTACGAGTTCCCTGTACGTCCTTGACGAGCCCCGCGATGGACTCCGCCCGCAGCTCGTCGAGCGTCACGGCGGTCCCGCCGAGCTCACCCGCGAGCTGCCCCGCAAGACCGAGCCGTACCGGCCCCGACTCGCAGTCCACGACCACCGAGGCGATCCCCGCGGCCCCGAAGAGCCGCGCCGCACGCCCCGCCCGGGCCACCGGCTCCACGCCACCCGTGGCCCTGCCGTCCGTCACGACCACGACCAGCGGACGCCGGGCAGGATCGCGCAGCCGCTCCACCCGCAGCACCTCGTGCGCCTTGAGCAGCCCGGCCGCCACCGGCGTACGCCCGCCCGTGGGCAGCGTCTCCAGTCGGGCGGCGGCCGCGTCGACGGAGGAGGTCGGCGGCAGCGCCACCTCGGCATCGGCCCCACGGAAGGTGATGAGCCCGACCTTGTCCCGCCGCTGATAGGCGTCGAGGAGCAGCGAGAGCACCGCACCCTTCACGGCGCTCATCCGCTGCCGAGCGGCCATGGACCCGGAGGCGTCCACGACGAAGAGCACGAGGTTCCCCTCACGCCCCTCCCGCGTCGCCTGCCGCAGATCGTCACGCCGCACGACGAGACCACGCCCCGACCGACCGCGCGCCCGCTGATGGGGAGCCGCCGCCTGCACGGTGGCCGCCAGGTGCAGCTTGGTGAGCGCCCCTCGGGGCCGCCGGGCCCCGGTGGTCCGCCCGTGCTCGGTGCGCGCCCGGGAGCGCCGCCCGGCGGCACCCTCGCCGAGGCCGGGCACGCTCAGCATCTTGGTGCGAAAGGGCTCCGCGGCCCGCACGGCCTGCTGCTCACCGCCGCCTGCGGCGGGCGCCTGGGAGGGGGCGGACTCGTCGTCCTGGCCCGTCTCCTGCCCGTCGGCCGGGGAGTCCGAAGCCTCGGGCGAGTCTGCGGCCTCGGGCGCGTCCGGCCCGCTCTCCGGCGGCTGCCCGCCCCCACCGGGGCCGCCTCCGCCGTCGGGATCGTCGTCCCCGCCGTCCCCCTCGTCGTCACCCGCGGCCTGCTCCAGCGTGTCGTCGAGCTTGTCCTCGTCGAGCCCCGGCGCGTCGAAGGGGTTGCGCCGACGCCGGTGCGGAAGCGCGAGGAGCGCGGCCTGGCGCACATCCTCCGCGAGCACGTCCTCGCGGCCCGCCCAGGCGGCGAGCGCCGTCGCCGTACGCGCCATCACGATGTCGGCCCGCATCCCGTCGACCTCGAAGGCCGCGCAGGTGGCGGCGATCTGCCGCAGCGCCCCGTCGCCGAGCCGCACCTGGGGGAGCAGTGCGCGGGCCGCGATGATCCGGGCCCGCAGCGCGGACTCCTCGTCGTGCCACCGCGCGGCGAACCCCTCCGCGTCGTCGTCGTACGCGAGCCGCCGCCGTACGACCTCCACCCGCTGGTCGGTCTCGCGCGAGGCGGCGACCTCGACGGTGAGCCCGAACCGGTCGAGCAACTGCGGGCGCAGTTCGCCCTCTTCGGGGTTCATGGTGCCCACGAGCAGGAACCGTGCGGCATGCCGTACGGAGACGCCCTCACGCTCGACGTACGAGGCTCCCATGGCGGCGGCGTCGAGCAGCAGGTCGACCAGGTGGTCGTGCAGCAGGTTCACTTCGTCGACGTAGAGGATGCCGCGGTGGGCGTCGGCGAGCAGGCCGGGCTCGAAGGCCTTGACACCCTCGGCGAGCGCCCGCTCGATGTCGAGCGCACCGACCAGGCGGTCCTCGGAGGCACCGACGGGCAGCTCGACCATCCGGGCGTCCCGCACGGAGGCCCCGCCCGCCTCGTGCGGACCGTCGGGGCAGGCGGGGTCGGGGGCTGCCGGGTCACAGGAGAACCGGCAGCCCGCAACGACGGGCACCTGCGGAAGCAGCGCGGAAAGCGCCCGCACGGCGGTGGACTTGGCGGTGCCCTTCTCGCCGCGGACGAGCACGCCGCCGACGGCGGGCGACACGGCGTTGAGCAGCAGGGCGAGCCGCAGGTCGTCCTGGCCGACGAGGGCGGTGAACGGATAGGGGGTACTCACAAGGCCTCCATTGCGTGATCCGGGGCGGGGCAGGGGACGGCGGGCCTCACCCGTCCCCCTCCAACTCGCCCTCAAGCTCCAGGTAGGTGGCCCGCAGTCGCTCCAGCGTCCCCGCGTCCGGCTCGGCCCAAAGGCCCCGCTCGGCGGCTTCGAGCAGCCGCTCCGAAATGCCGCGCAGGGCCCAGGGGTTGGACTTCTGCATGAACTCCCGGTTCTCGGGGTCGAAGACGTACTCGGCGGAGAGCTTCTCGTACATCCAGTCGTCGACCACGCCCGCGGTCGCGTCGTACCCGAAGAGATAGTCCACGGTGGCGGCCATCTCGAAGGCGCCCTTGTAGCCGTGGCGCCGCATGGCCGCCATCCAGCGGGGGTTGACCACACGGGCTCGGAAGACGCGGTGGGTCTCCTCGCCCAGGGTCCGCGTCTTCACCTGGTCGGGGGTGGCCGAGTCGCCCACGTACGCCTCGGGGGACTCGCCCGTCAGGTGCCGCACCATGGCGACCATGCCGCCGTGGTACTGGAAGTAGTCGTCGGCGTCGACCAGGTCGTGCTCCCGGGTGTCCACGTTCTTCGCGGCGACGGCGATCCGCCGGAACGCGGTCTCCATGTCACCGCGCGCGGCCTTGCCGTCGAGTCCGCGCCCGTAGGCGTAACCGCCCCACACCGCGTACACCTCGGCGAGGTCGGCGTCGCTGCGCCAGTTCCGCGCGTCGATCAGCGGAAGCAGGCCCGCGCCGTAGGCCCCGGGCTTGGAGCCGAAGATGCGGGAGGTGGCCCGGCGCCGGTCGCCGTGCTCGGCGGTGTCCTCGTCGGAGTGCGCGCGTACGTAGTTGGACTCCGGGGCCTCGTCCAGCTCCGCCACGGCTCGCACCGCGTCGTCGATCAGGCCGATGACGTGGGGGAACGCGTCGCGGAAGAAGCCGGAGATCCGCACCGTCACATCGACGCGCGGCCGTCCCAGCTCCTCCACCGGCACGATCTCGAACCCGGTCACCCGGCGGGACGCGTCGTCCCACACGGGGCGGCAGCCGAGGAGCGCCAGGATCTCCGCGATGTCGTCGCCCTGCGTACGCATCGCCGACGTACCCCACACGGTCAGGCCGACCGACTTCGGGTAGTCGCCGGTGTCCGCCAGATAGCGGGCGATCAGCGAGTCGGCGAGCGACTGGCCGACCTCCCAGGAGAGGCGGGAGGGGATCGCCTTGGGGTCGACGGAGTAGAAGTTGCGGCCGGTCGGCAGCACGTTCACGAGCCCGCGCGTCGGCGAGCCGGAAGGCCCTGCCGGGACGTATCCGCCGTCGAGCGCCCGCAGAATGTGCCCGATCTCGTCCGTGGTCTTGGCGAGCCGCGGCACGACCTCCTCGCACGCGAAGCCCAACACGGCCACGGCGGGCGGCAGTTCGGTCCCGACCACGTCCCGCACGAGCTCCCGCACCGCCGCGAGCTCCCAGCCGCGCTCCTCCATGCCCTCGGCGAGGCGGCGGCACAGCTGCTCCAGGAGGTCCACCGCGTCCGCGCCGGTCCGCGCGGGCCCGTCGACCAGGGCCGTCAGGCCGTCCGCGACCTTCACCGCCGCGCCCGGCTCGGCGAGCAGCTCCTTCTCGCTGAGCCCGAAGTGCTCGGCGAGGCAGGCCCGCAAGCCGGGCAGGGCGTTCGCCTGACCGCCCCAGACCTGCGAGGCGCGCAGGACGGCGAGGACCAGATTGACACGCGCCTCGCCCTCGGGGCCGCCCCCGAGGATGTGCAGACCGTCGCGGATCTGCACGTCCTTGATCTCGCACAGATAGCCGTCGATGTGCATGACGAACTCGTCGAAGGCCTGGTCGTCGGGCTGCTCGTCCACATGCAGGTCGTGGTGGAGCTCGGCGGCCTTCACGAGCGTCCAGATCTGCGCCCGCACGGTAGGGGCCTTGGTCGGATCCAGGTCGCTGACCAGCGCGTACTCGTCGAGGAGCTGCTCCAGCTTCGCCAGATCACCGTACGTGTCCGCGCGAGCCATCGGCGGCACCAGGTGGTCCACCACCGTCGCGTGGCCGCGCCGCTTGGCCTGGGTGCCCTCGCCGGGGTCGTTCACGATGAACGGGTAGATCAGCGGCAGCTCGCCGAGCACCGCGTCAGGGGCACAACCGCCGCTCAGGCCGAGGCCCTTGCCCGGCAGCCACTCCATCGTGCCGTGCTTGCCCATGTGGACGATCGCGTCGGCGCCGAAGGACAGCTCCAGCCAGCGGTAGGCCGCCATGTAGTGATGCGAGGGCGGCATGTCGGGGTCGTGGTAGATCGCGATGGGGTTCTCGCCGAAGCCGCGCGGCGGCTGGATCATCACGACGACGTTCCCGAACTGCAGGGAGGCAAGGACGATGTCGTCGCCGTCCACGTACAGGTTGCCGGGCGGCTCGCCCCACGCCTCCAGCATGCCGTCGCGCAGTTCGGGGTCCAGCTTGTCGAACCACGCCCGGTAGTCGGCGAGCGGCACCCGCGCGGGAGCGGCGGCGAGCTGCTCCTCGGTGAGCCACTCGACGTCGTGGCCGCCCGCGTTGATGAGCCGGTGGATCAGCTCGTCGCCGTTGTCCGGGTGGCCCTCGACGGCGTATCCGGCATCCCGCAGCGAGTCGAGGACGCGGATCGCCGAGGCGGGGGTGTCGAGGCCGACCGCGTTGCCGACGCGCGAGTGCTTGGTCGGGTACGCGGTGAAGACCAGGGCGAGCTTCTTCTCCGCGTTGGGCTTGTGCTTCAACTGGGCGTGGCGCAGGGCGATTCCGGCGACACGGGCGGCGCGCTCGGGGTCGGCCACATAGACCGGTACGTCGTCGGGGCCCTGCTCCTTGAAGGAGAACGGCACGGTGATGACGCGGCCGTCGAACTCGGGGATCGCCACCTGCATGGCCGCGTCCATGGGGGAGAGCGCGGCGTCCGACGCGTCCCACGTGGCGCGCGACGAGGTCAGGCAAAGTCCTTGCAGGACAGGGATGTTGAGGTCGGCGAGGGCGCCGATGTCCCACGCCTCCTCGTCGCCGCCCGCGCTCGCCCCCGACGCGTGCGTGCCGCCCGCGGCGAGAACGGTGGCGACCAACGCGTCCGCCCGCCCGAGGATCTCGTAAAGCCCGGTGTCCGCGCCGCGCAGGGAACCGCAGTACACGGCAAGGGCGTTGGCGCCCCGCGCCTCGATCGCGTCGCACAGCGTGTCCACGAAGCCGGTGTTGCCGGAGAGATGGTGCGCCCGGTAGAAGAGCACACCCACGGTCGGACGGCCCTCGACGTACGGGCGCGAGCCGTGCACCCCGTACTCGGGCATCTTCTGCGGTTCGGCGCTCTGCCGCTCGTGGGAGCCGCCGGAGCGCGCGTGTCCCGCCGCGAGGACGTCCTCCTCGAGGAACCGCGCCAGTTCGCGCAGATTCGCCGGCCCGCCCTCGACGAGATACCGCAGCGCCTCCGCCACGGACCCCGCGTGCACGGTCGACTCCGCCATCAGCTCCGCGTCCGGCACGGCCTCGCCACCGAGCAGCACCGTCGGGATGCCTGCGGCCTTCAGCGCCGCGAGGCCGTCCTCCCACGCCCGCTTCCCGCCGAGCAGACGTACGACGGCGATGTCCGCGCCCTCGATCAGCGCGGGCAGCTCCGCCTGCGCGTCGACCCGGGTCGGGTTGCCGATGCGGTAGGGGGCGCCGGAGGCACGGGCGGCAAGGAGGTCCGTGTCGGCGGTGGACAGAAGCAGGACGGTCATGAGGGTGCCCCCGGTGCGATGAAGGGGAGACCGGCGGGTGCGCCGGTCTCGATCAGGCTGAGCAGCGCGTCCGTGTCCGCGTGTTCTTCGATCAGGTCGCCGAGCAGGTCGAGCTGCTCCTCGCGCAGTACGCCGAAGCTGGTGTCCGGCGCGGGCACGAAGCGGCGCCCGGCGGCGCGGGCGACCTCGGCGAGGAAGCGGCGCCGGAAAGCGTCGGACTCCAGGGAGCCGTGCCAGTGCGTGCCCCACACCTCGCCGACGCGGCAGCCGTCCAGGAAGGTGTCTCCGCCCAGGACTTGAGCGACGCCGTGGTGGATCTCGTATCCCTCGACGCGTTCGCCGAGGGCTTCGCCGACCGGTCTCGCGAGGGTCTTCTCGCGGGCGAACCGCACGCGCACGGGCAGCAGTCCGAGCCCGTCCACGGCACCCGCCCGCGACTCGACGTCGTCCTCGATGTGCTCGCCGAGCACCTGGAAACCGCCGCAGATCCCGAGCACGGGGCGCCCCTCGGCGGCGCGCCGCGCGAGGGCGTCGGCCAGGCCGCGCTCGCGCAGCCACTCCAGGGCGCGCACGGTGCCGCGCGTGCCGGGTACGACCACGAGATCGGCGTCGACGAGCTCCTCGGCCCGGTCCACGAACCGCACGACGACGCCCGGTTCGGCGGCCAGCGCGTCCACGTCCGTGAAGTTGGACATCAGCGGTACGGCACAGACGGCGACCCGCAGCACGTCCTCACCGACCGGGGGAGCGACCATCGACTCCCGCACGGCGCCCCGCAGGGAGACCCGAAGGCCGTCCTCCTCGTCGATGCCGAGGCCGTGCTGGAACGGCAGCACACCGAACGTGCGCCGCCCGGTGAGCCGGTGCAGCATGTCGAGCCCCGGCTCCAGCAACGAGACGTCGCCCCGGAACTTGTTGACGAGATACCCGGCGATCAGGTCCTGGTCCTCGGCGCTCAACAGCGCGGTGGTCCCGAAGAAGGAGGCGAAGACACCTCCGCGGTCGATGTCTCCCACCACGACCACGGGGAAGCGGGCTGCCCGCGCGATCCCCATGTTCACGATGTCGGTGCGCCGCAGATTGATCTCGGCGGGGCTGCCCGCGCCTTCGCAGATCACGGCGTCATAGCTGCCCCGAAGTTCCTCGAGGCATCCCACGACGGTGGAGAGCAGCGCTTCCTGCCGCCCTCCGTGGTAGCCGCGCGCGCTCATCTCACCGACGGGCTTGCCCATGAGGACGACCTGGCTGCTGCGGTCGCTGCCCGGCTTGAGCAGCACGGGGTTCATCAGCGCGGTCGGCTCGACCATGGCGGCCTGCGCCTGCATGGCCTGGGCCCGCCCGATCTCGGCACCTTCGCGCGTGACGAAGGAGTTGAGGGACATGTTCTGCGCCTTGAAGGGCGCCACGGAGACCCCTTTGCGGGCCAGCCACCGGCAGATCCCGGCGGTGACGACGCTCTTCCCCGCGTCGGAGGTGGTTCCGGCGACGAGCAGTCCACCATTCATGAGGCCCTGCCTTTCCGTAGAGCGCTCACGGCCGCCGCAACGCCCAGGGCAAGGAGACCCACCCGGCGCGACAGCTTCATGGCCCGTTCGATGTCGGAGACTTCGACACCCCGCCCGTCCCCGTTGAGGACGGGCCGGTGCTCGACGCGCCCCGCGTACGAGAGCGTCCCCCCGAGCCGTACGCCCAACGCCCCGGCGAAGGCGGCCTCGACGGGCCCGGCGTTGGGGCTCGGATGCTTGGCGGCGTCCTCCCGCCAGGCCCGCACCGCACCGCGCGGCGACTCCCCGGCGATAGCCGCGAGTACGGCGGTGAGCCGGGCCCCCGGCCACCCCAGTACGTCGTCGAGACGTGCGGAAGCCCAGCCGTAGCGCCGGTAGCGCACGGACTTGTGCCCGACCATGGCGTCGAGCGTGTTGACGGCCCGGAAGGCCACAAGCCCCGGCACCCCGCCGACGGCGCCCCACACGAGGGCCCCGACCACGGCGTCGGACGTGTTCTCGGCGACGGACTCGACCACGGCGCGCGCGATGCCGTCGGCGTCGAGGGCCTGCGGATCGCGGCCGCACAGATGCGGCAGCCGCTCCCGTGCCACCTCGATGTCCCCGGCGGCGAGCGCCCCGCCGACGGCCCGCGCCTCACGCCCCAGCGAGGTGCCGCCGAGCACGGCCCAGGTGGTGGCGGCGGTCAGCGCGACGGACGCGGCGCGTGAGTCCCGTACGAGAGAAGAAGCCAGGGCGGCGGCACCGGCCGCGCCCCCGGCACACACCACGGCGTGCAGGGCGCCCCACCCGCGGTGGTCACGCCACAGCACACGCTCGACGGCTCCCGCGGCCCGACCGAACGCGGCGACCGGATGCCCGCGGCGAGGATCGCCGAGGAACAGATCACCGAGGAGGCCGGCGGCGGCGCCGTACGCGAAGTCGCGATCGGCACGCATGGCGTCAGCCGGTCGCTGTGCCGAGAAGAGAGCTCACGCTCGGGAACTGGTCCGGCAACGGGCGGCCGCGCATGGCGATATGTCCTCACTCAGGGTGTCCGCGCCCTGGTTCGACGTGATCGGCGGCGAGAGTTCCTGGCTTCCGAGGAGTCAGCTCCTCGGTGACAGTGGCGGGACCGCGCCGGATTCGCACCGGCTTCCTCTCCTGCTGCCGTATTGGCTCCGGCAGTCCACCACGGCCCGCGAAGGCCCGTCAACTCGCCGTTGACCTGCGACGGGAGAGTGTGCTGAGGCCCACAGCCGGGCCTGTGAGGGGGCGCTCGCCGAGCCGTCGCACGAAAGCGGGGTGCGGGACGCCGAAGCGTCCCGCACCCCACTCGAAACCACGGTTGTCAGGCGACGATCAGATAGATCCCGTACGCCACGGCCGCCGCGCAGAGCGCGAAGCACGCGTAGGCGCCGGTGCGTGCCGCGGTGGCGGTGCCGCCCGCGGCGGAGGAGGCGCCGGACGTGGCCGCCTCGTGCTTGGAGAGGCCGATGATGCCGAGGGTGAACAGGCCCACCAGGGCCACCGTCACCGCGAGGCTGACTCCGAAGACGGAGCCGAGCGCTGCCCAGTCGATGTTCATGCTGATGTGTCCTTACACCGTGGCGGGCCGGGCGGGGTCCGCCGCGGTGCCGGTCGGGGCCGGGATGGTGGCCTTGACGAAGTCGACGTCCGCGCTCGCCACGGCCGACCCGGTGGGCGGCGGGGTGACCGCGGCCATCGCGGTGGTCACGACGCCGGCGGGCTCGTCGGCGGAGGAGCCGCCGATCTCGTCGTCGGCGACGTTCGTGTGGTCGACGGCGTTGCGCCGGGACAGCACCCAGATCACGGCCGAGCCGGCCACCAGCAGCGCGGCGGTCACCGCGACGCCCCAGGGTCCCTGCTTGGTGAGGAACTCCGCGCCCGCGCCGACCAGGCCGGCGGCCGGCAGCGTCAGGCCCCAGGCGATGAACATGCGGGACGCCGTGGACCAGCGGACGACGCCGCCCTTGCGGCCGAGGCCCGCGCCCATCACGGCGCCGGAGCAGGACTGGGTGGTGGAGAGCGAGAAGCCCAGGTGCGAGGAGGCCAGGATGACCGTCGCGGCGCTGGTCTGGGCGGCGAAGCCCTGCTGCGGCTGGAGGTCGGTGAGGCCCTTGCCCATGGTGCGGATGATGCGCCAGCCGCCGAGGTAGGTGCCGAGCGCGATGGCGACACCGGCCGAGACGATGACCCACATCGGGGGGTTGGAGCCCGGGCTCAGGACGCCGCCGGTGACCAGGGCGAGCGTGATGATGCCCATGGTCTTCTGCGCGTCGTTCGTGCCGTGGGCCAGCGAGACGAGGCCCGCGGAGGCGATCTGCCCCACGCGATAGCCCTTGGCGGTGGCCTTGGTGTCGGTGTTGCGGCCGATGCGGTACGTCAGGCGCGTGGCCAGCGTCGCGGCCAGACCGGCCACGAGGGGCGCGGCGATCGCGGGAAGCAGGATCTTGGTGACGACGGTGCCGCCGTCGATCGACGACCAGCCCATCGACATGACAGCGGCGCCGATGAGGCCGCCGAAGAGCGCGTGGGAGGAGCTGGAGGGCAGGCCCACCAGCCAGGTCATCAGGTTCCAGAGAATCGCGCCGACAAGCGCCGCGAAGATCACCTCTGTCTTCAGTCCGTCCTCGTTGACGATGCCGCCGGAGATGGTCTTGGCGACTTCGACGGAGAGGAAAGCGCCGACGAGGTTCAGCACGGCGGACATGGCCACCGCCGTCTTGGGCTTGAGAGCGCCAGTCGAGATGGTGGTGGCCATCGCGTTGGCTGTGTCGTGGAAACCGTTCGTGAAGTCAAACACGAGAGCGGTAACGATCACGATCCCGAGGAGAAGCGTGATGTGTTCCATTTACCCAGGCTTCTGTTGGACGTCAGTGGCAAGTGGAACGTAGGCAACCTGGGTGAACGGAAAGTGAACTGGGTCGGGCCTTGCGGTGACCCAATGCGGGGCGCCGTCACTCCGGTTCTTCCGGAGCCTCGGCGAAGATCTCCCGGAGCGGCACCGGGAGGCCCGGAATCATGGCCTCCAAGGGGGTTTCTGCTACCCCCGGGCGAAGCTCTTCGACTGCTTCAGCGAGCCGTCGAAGAGATTCTGATCACCTGGCAGGATCACGGCATGACGGAGCAGCGGGACGAGCGGGGCGCGGGCCGGCAGGACGCGCTGGAGCGGGCATGGGACGAGCTGGTGGAGGCGGCCCGCAGGACGGTCGCGGACGGTCTGGTGGTCGGCACGTCGGGCAATGTCTCGGTGCGCGTCGGCGGCACGATCCTGGTCACCCCCAGCGGCGTGCCGTACGACCGCCTGACGCCGCGGGACGCGGTCGGTGTCGACACGGACGGCAACCAGCTCTTCGGCGATCTCGCCCCGACCAGCGAACTGCCCATGCACCTGGCCGTCTACCGCACGACGTACGCCGGAGCCGTGGTCCACACCCACGCGGTGCACGCCACCGCCGTCTCCACCCTGGTCCCGGAGCTGCCGCCCGTGCACTACATGGCGGCCGCCCTCGGCGGCCCGGTCCGCGTCGCCCGGTACGCGCCCTACGGCTCGGAGGAGTTGGCCGAGAACATGCTCCGGGCCCTCAGGGAGCGCACAGGCTGCCTGCTGCAGAACCACGGAACCATCACATACGGAGACACTCTGGACCAGGCGTACGACCGCACGGCACAGCTGGAGTGGATGTCCCGCCTCTGGCTCACGGCCAGCTCCGTACCGGGCCACGCCCCGACCCTCCTGTCCGCGGGCCAGCTCAGGGAAGCGGAGGACAGGCTGCGGGGCTACGGCCAACAGTGACGTCACGCGGGCCGCGGCAGGGCAGCCGTCGCCCCGCGGGACGACCGGCCGAAGTGACATCACCCCGCGGGCCCCGCCCACTGGCCTCAGCCGGGTCAGGGCCGGACACTGGGCAGGTGCGCCCAGCCAAAGCGACGGCAACGGCCGTCACCGCCGTCACCACCGCCCTTCTGGGCGGCGCAGCCGCCGTCGCCGCGGGCCGCTTCGCCAGCAACGCGGCCCTGAAAGCTCCTGCGGGCCGCCCGCTACCGACCGAGCCGCGCCTCACGGTCCACTCCACGGCCGCGGGCCAGATCACCCTGACCCGCGCCCTCGCGAGCCTGCGCCCCGGCACGTACGGCCTCAGCGGCAACGGCAGCCACGCCGTGATCGGCCCCGTCCTGGACGCCGCGCCGCACGCGGCGGACACCGTCGTACGCCGCCTCGAGCGCGTCACGCACGGCTCCCTGGAACCCGGGGCGAAGGTCTGGCTCACCCCGCAGGTCCACATCGGCGACCCGCACGCCGCCCTGGACATCGACCACGCGGACGTCGACATCCCCGGCGAACTCGGCGGGCTGCCCGCCTGGTTCGTGCCGGGCTTCCGCGACACCTGGGTGATCACCGTGCACGGCCTCGGCACCACCCGCGAGCACCCCATGGTCGTCCTGGGCTTCCTGCACCACCAGCAGTTCCCGGTGCTCGACCTCGCCTACCGTGGCGACCTCGGCGCGCCCCGCTCCCCGGACGGCCTGGGCCATCTCGGCGAGACCGAGTGGCGCGACCTGGACGCCGCCATCCGCTACGCCGTGCGCAACGGAGCCCGGAACGTCATCCTGCACGGCTGGTCCACCGGCGCCGCCATGGCCCTGCACGCCGCCGCGTACTCGGCCTTGCGCGACCGGATCAGCGGACTCGTCCTTGACTCCCCGGTGCTGAACTGGGAGACGACCCTGCGCGCGCTCGCCGCGGCCCGCCGCACCCCCGGCCCCCTCCTGCCGCTCGCGGTGCGCGCCGCCCAGGGCCGCACGGGCCTGCGCGGCGACCGCATCCTGGAGGCCGCCGACCCCGAGGTGCTCAAGGTCCCCACCCTCCTCGTCCACGGCCCCGACGACGTGATCGCCCCCTGGGCGCTCTCCCGTCAACTGGCCGAACGCCGCCCGGAACTGGTCACTCTCCACACCGTTCCGGATGCACCGCACGGCGCCATGTGGAACGCCGACCCGGCGGGCTACGAAGAGGCGCTGCGGCGCTTCCTCACGCCCCTCATGTAGCGCGCGTAAACCCCCGGGGCAGCGCTCCGGAGCCTTGCGCAAGCATTCCGTTTGGGTTTTCGGACCGTCAACAGGAAGACTGCTCCCGTGACGTCCCGTATCCCGCGCGACTCAAGGCTCCGACTCGTCCGCGCTCAGTCCCCCAGGGCCGAGAGGCGAGCGGGGGCGGAGCGCGGCACAGCGCGACCCCTGACCGCCCCCGGCGCAGTGACACAGCAGCGCGCGCGCCGTCCCGCGCCCCGGCCACCCGAGGGCACCCCCGCCCCCGGGGAGCTGGCACGCATGGCGCGCAAGCACCTCGCCGACGCCGTACGGGTCGCGCGCTGGGCCGACGCGTCCCTGCGCCCGGGACGCGGCCCCGCCGTGGCTCCGGCCACCACCCCGGCCGTCGACGGAGCCGGAGAGTCCGGCGAGCCACGCGGCACCCTCTCCGCCGAGACCGCCGAACGGGCCGCCGTCGAGCTGGCGCTGACCCCGGATCAGGTCCGCGCCGACTGGGATAGCGCACGGCTCGCCGGCCTCATCGAGGTGCACGGCGACAGCGCCCGCCCCGGCTGGCGGCTGCGCGCCTGGGACCGGGACGACGCCGCCGTACTGCGCGGTTGGGTCGCCCTCTTCGACGCGTGGTCGCTGACGCACGCGGCGTCGCGCGAACTGGCGCCCGCCACCGTGGCCGAGGTCGTCGAGGCCATGCCGCAACTGCTCACCCTGCTGCAGCTCTCGGCGGGCCCCGTGCCCGTGCCGCAACTCCTCGACCTCCTCGACCAGCGCGTCACGGAACTGCGCACGGAACGCTGCGAGATCCCCTACGGCCCCCAGCCCGAGCCGGTCGACCCGGCCGACACCCCGGCCCTGGCCACCCTCCTCGACTGGGCGCTGCGCGGCCTCGCCGCCGTCGGCGCGCTGACGTACGCCGACGGGCAGGCCACCCTCACGCCGCTCGGCAGCTGGGCGGTCTGGGTCAAGCTGGAGCAGATCTGCGTGGCCGCGCAGAGCCCGGCCGGCAACATCGAGCAGTCCGCCGACGACATGCTCCGCGGCTGCGCGCGGCTGCGCCCGAACGCGGCCCGCTCCGAGTACCGCGCCTGGCTCGCGGCCCGCCCCGTCGGCAGCGCCGTCACCGAACTCCTGGACGCGGCCCGCGGCGAGGACGCCCTCCTGCGCGGCCTCGCCTTCGAGGCCCTGCGGGTGGTCGGCGCCCCGGCCGAGGCGGAGGTGCGGGCCGTCGTGGACGAGACCCCGCTGCGGCCCTACGCCCTCATCTGGCTCGCCGAGCAGGAGGGCGCCGACCCCGAGGACGTCCACCTCGTCCTGACGCGGGACGAGTCGACGTGGCTGTGGGTCGACACCGCCGCGGCCGTCGTCGACCACGGGGAGACGCATCTCCTCATCCGCCACCTGGAGTCCGCGGTACAGCCCACGGTGCCCGCGCTCCTGGACGAGGTGCGCCGCATCGGCCACCCCCGCACGGTCCAGGTCCTGGTCGCGCTCGCCGCGGTCCACCCCGACCCCGCGCTGGCCAAGGCCGTGCGCAGGGCGGCCTTCCAGGTGCACACCGGCGGCGTCTGAGACCCGGCCGCAGGGCTCACCGGAAGGTGTCGCACCGCGCCATGTCGCCGGTGCGGTAGCCCTGGTGGAACCACTGCCGGCGCTGCTCGGCCGAGCCGTGCGTCCAGGACTCGGGGGTGACCCGGCCCTGGAACTTCTCCTGGATGCGGTCGTCGCCCACGGCGGCCGCCGCGTCCAGGCCCTCGCGGATGTCCGCGTCGGTGAGGCTGGTGATCAGCGGCCTGCCCGTCCTGTCGTCGGGGGTACGGGTCGCGTGCCGTGCCCAGACGCCCGCGTAGCAGTCGGCCTGCAACTCGACCCTCACGGCGTTGCTGTCCCGTCCCGTACGCCCGTCCTGGGAGCGCCGCAGCGTCCCCATCAGGTTCTGCACGTGGTGCCCGTACTCGTGCGCCACGACGTACGCCTGCGCGAAGGGCCCGCCGCCGGCGCCGAACGTGGTCCGCAGCTCCTCGAAGAAGCCCAGGTCCAGATAGACCTTCCGGTCACCGGGGCAGTAGAACGGGCCGACCGCCGACGACGCGGCGCCGCACGCCGTGCCCACCCGGCTGGTGTAAAGGACGGTGGGCGCGGGGGAGTAGGTCCCCTTCCTGCGCTGGAACTCCGGGCGCCAGTAGTCCTGGACGCTGTTGACCACCGCGACCATGCGGCAGTCGTCCTTGGTGTTCGCGTCCTGCCCCGTACGGCAGCTCTGCTGGACCTGTGCCAGGGACGAGGAGGTGGCGGCGGGCTCCTCGTCGCCGGAGGAGAGGCCGAGCTGGTCGGGGCCGACCCCGAAGAACAGCCCCAGAAGCAGCGCGATCAGTCCCGCGACGCCGCCGCCGACCGTCGCCTTGCCGCCGGGAATCCGGCTGCCCCGTACGTCCTGTACCTCGGACGTGTCCAGATCGGCGTTGTCGTCGAACCGCACGGGCGCACCACCCTCTGCCTCGCGTCCGGGACGGCGTCGCGCCGCCCTGTGCCGAGATGCCGGCGCCTTCATCCTGATGTGCCCCGCCCCGAAGGGCGCCGGACGGAGGTCCGAACGGGGGACCCTCACCGGACGGTGCGTCGTGTCGAGGCCGTCGCCCGGGGCCGCGCGGTGACGCCGCCGCTACGCTCTGCGCCTGTTCCGTGGGACACCGGCCGAGCTGCCGGCTGAGACCGGCAGAGATGCCGGGGAGGTACCGGCAGAGGTGCCGCAGAGGGGGCGTCGTGTCCGTAGTGCCGTTCGAGGTGTCCGGAACCCGGTTCGGGAGACCGGTGCGAGCGCGCCGCGGCTCCCGGTTCGCCCTCCCGGTCGCCCTCGGCCTGCTCGCCCTGCCGCTCATCACCGCGGCCCACCACGCGCGACCGGCCCCCTACGGAGACCACCTCACCGTCCACGCGCGCGTGGACGACGGCACAGCGACCCCCGAGCTCCGCACCCAGGGCCGCGTGGTCCAGGCGTACGACCGGGCGAGCGGGCGCCCGCGCTGGACGTACAGCCGCGAGGGAGCCCGCCCGCTCGCGCTGCTCCCGGCCCCCGGGCACGCCGTCGCGCTCTGGAGCGACGGGATGG
The DNA here is from genome assembly GCF_040660195.1 of Streptomyces sp. NPDC050147. Taxonomy (NCBI): domain Bacteria; kingdom Bacillati; phylum Actinomycetota; class Actinomycetes; order Kitasatosporales; family Streptomycetaceae; genus Streptomyces; species Streptomyces sp. NPDC050147. The sequence continues at coordinate 92,763 of NZ_JBFALJ010000024.1, forward strand.
TGACCGACACCGCACGCGCCGACGGCAGCGCCGTCCGCTGGCACCGCGCCATCCCCGCCGGCGCGTCCTGGCTGCGCTCCCCCGACGCCCGCGGCGCCGCCGGAGTCCTCCAGCCGCTCGACCCCCGCGGACGCATGCTCGCCGTCGTCACCCCACAGCGCGTCGCCGCCTACCGCAGCGCCGACGGCGACCTGCGCTGGGTGCTGCCCGCCCGCCGCGGCTGCGCCTTCGAACCCGCCCGTTCGATGCGCCACGGAGAAGCTCTGATGATCGCCCAGCCCTGCGGCGACGCCACGACGCCGTGGACCTCACAGCTGATCGCGGTGGACGAACTCGGCCGCATCGTCCCCCGCCGTAAACCCCTGGGCAACGAGCTGCCGGGCGGCGCCCCGGACGGCCCGGGAACCCGGGCAGAACAAGAGCTTGCCCCACCCCGTTAGAATTGACCGCATGGCCCTTCTCCTCGTGCATTAGACGGCGTGATCGCCTTCCTTCCTTCCGCCGTCCATCCCCCCTGCCCTGGAGTCTGTCCGTGATCACCGCTTCCGGCATCGAGCTGCGCGCCGGCGCCCGCATCCTCATCGAGAACGCTTCCTTCCGGATCGCCAAGGGCGACCGCATCGGCCTGGTGGGCCGCAACGGCGCGGGCAAGACCACGCTCACCAAGTGCCTCGCCGGTGAGGGCACCCCCGCCGGCGGCACGATCAGCCGCTCCGGAGACGTCGGCTACCTCCCGCAGGACCCGCGCACCGGCGACCTGGACGTGCTCGCCCGCGACCGCATCCTCTCCGCCCGCGGGCTCGACACCCTCATCCGCAAGATGCGCGAGAACGAACAGCGCATCGCCAACGGCTCGGGCGCCACCCGCGACAAGGCGATGAAGCAGTACGAGCGCCAGGAGACGGAGTTCCTCACCAAGGGCGGGTACGCCGCCGAGGCCGAGGCCTCCACCATCGCCGCCGCGCTCAGCCTCCCCGACCGCGTGCTCGGCCAGCCGCTCCATACGCTCTCCGGTGGTCAGCGCCGCCGCGTCGAGCTGGCCCGCATCCTCTTCTCGGACGCCGACACCCTGCTCCTCGACGAGCCGACGAACCACCTCGACGCCGACTCCATCGTCTGGCTCAGGGACTACCTCAAGTCCTACCGCGGCGGCTTCATCGTGATCTCCCACGACGTCGACCTGGTCGAGACGGTCGTGAACAAGGTCTTCTATCTGGACGCCAACCGCGCCCAGATCGACGTCTACAACATGGGCTGGCGGCTCTACCAGCAGCAGCGCGAGTCCGACGAGAAGCGCCGCAAGCGCGAGCGTCAGAACGCCGAGAAGAAGGCCAGCCAGCTCCACTCGCAGGCCGACAAGATGCGCGCCAAGGCCACCAAGACCGTCGCCGCGCAGAACATGGCCAAGCGGGCCGACAAGCTCCTCGCGGGCCTCGAGGAGGTGCGCCAGAGCGACAAGGTCGCCAAGCTGCGCTTCCCCGACCCCTCGCCCTGCGGCAAGACCCCGCTGATGGCCGAGGGGCTCTCGAAGTCGTACGGCTCCCTGGAGATCTTCACGGACGTCGACCTCGCCATCGACAAGGGCTCACGCGTCGTCATCCTCGGCCTCAACGGCGCGGGCAAGACCACGCTCCTGCGCCTCCTCGGCGGCGCCGAGAAGCCCGACACCGGCCAGGTCATCGAGGGCCACGGCCTGAAGCTCGGCTACTACGCGCAGGAGCACGAGACCCTCGACCCGGAGCGCACGGTCCTGGAGAACATGCGCTCGGCCGCTCCCGACCTCGACCTCGTGTCGGTCCGCAAGACGCTCGGTTCCTTCCTCTTCTCCGGCGACGACGTCGACAAGCCCGCGGGCGTGCTGTCCGGCGGCGAGAAGACCCGTCTGGCGCTCGCCACCCTGGTGGTCTCCTCCGCCAACGTGCTGCTCCTCGACGAGCCCACGAACAACCTCGACCCGGCGAGCCGCGAGGAGATCCTCGGCGCGCTGCGCACCTACAAGGGCGCGGTCGTCCTCGTCACGCACGACGAGGGCGCGGTGGAGGCCCTCCAGCCGGAGCGGATCATCCTGCTGCCCGACGGCGTCGAGGACCTGTGGGGCCAGGACTACGCGGATCTCGTCGCGCTCGCCTGATCGGGCGGGGCGGCGGATCGCGCCGCCGAGGCGCCCGCAGAGTCCACCTTGGTTGATCGAATAACTGATCCACAGCGTATGGATCATTCGGCCGAGCCGTGATCCTTCATCTGTGTGAGGTCTCCTCGTACCGAAGTGTGGGATACACGGATTCCCGTTGCGGCCGGGGCGTCGAGCCCGGCTCCCGCCCGCCACCGCGCTGACCTGGGACTTCGGTCCGCAACTCATTCGGCCGTACGGATTTCGATGCACGGAATCAAGGGTTCCGCTCATGGTGTCGCCTTCCCCGGCGGGAAACCTCGTCGCACGGACCTTGCCGAATGGGTGGCCAGGAAGCCCGGGAGGGGTGATCATGAGAAGTCCAGAGCGCACTTCCTATGAGGAGGCACGGGTGGCCGAGACTCTGAAGAAGGGCAGCCGGGTAACCGGCGCCGCGCGTGACAAGCTCGCGGCAGACCTGAAGAAGAAGTACGACAGCGGTGCGAGCATCCGGGCGTTGGCCGAGGAGACGGGCCGTTCGTACGGCTTTGTGCACCGCATGCTCAGCGAGTCCGGAGTCACGCTGCGGGGACGCGGCGGGGCGACGCGAGGCAAGAAGGCCGCAGCCGGCTGACGGCTGCGGGCGGTTCACCGGCTTCGACGGTGGCCACCCGGTCGATCGCCCCCCAGGGCCCTTGAAGGGACCTGAGGGTATCCGCTGTCGACCGGGTGGTTACTGTGCAGTCACTTACGGGCGCGCACGCGCGTCCGCACCGACCGCACACCACCATCGGAGGCCCCAATGGTTTCGCCCGGCAGTGAACTCGGCGGATCCGCACCGGTACTCGACAAGGACGGCGTACGCCTGACTGTCGACGACGCCGTCGCCACGGTGACGCTGGCCAACCCGGCCAAGCGCAACGCCCAATCTCCCGCGCTGTGGAGGGCGTTGGCCGAGGCAGGCCGGATGTTGCCGGGCAGTGTCCGTGTCGTCGTGCTCCGCGGTGAGGGCAAGTCCTTCTCCGCGGGCCTCGACCGACAGGCGTTCACGCCCGAGGGCTTCGACGGTGAGCCGTCCTTCATCGATCTGGCGCGCGGTGACGACGACGTCCTCGACGCGACGATCGCCGAATATCAGGAGGCGTTCACCTGGTGGCGGCGCAGTGACATCGTGTCCATCGCCGCCGTACAGGGGCATGCCATCGGTGCGGGCTTCCAGCTCGCACTCGCCTGTGACCTGCGGATCGCCGCGGACGACGTGCAGTTCGCCATGCGCGAGACCAGCCTGGGCCTGGTGCCCGACCTCACCGGCACGCACCCTCTCGTGGGGCTTGTCGGCTATGCCCGCGCGCTGGAGATCTGCGCCACCGGGCGGTTCGTCCACGCCCCCGAGGCCGAGCGCGTGGGCCTGGCCAACCTTGTCGTGCCCGCGGACCAGCTCGACGCGTCCGTGAGCGATCTGGCGGCCGCGCTGCTCACCGCGCCGCGCGACGCCGTCATCGAGACCAAGGCCCTCCTCCAGGGTGTCGCGGGCCGTACGTACGAGGAGCAGCGCACCGCCGAGCGTGCCGCCCAAGGACGTCGCCTGCGGGACCTGGCGGGGATCGGCGACTGACGCCGTCACTCCACCGCGGTGACCAGGACGGTCACCGAAGGGCGGTCGGTCAGTGCCGCACCGACCGCCGAGCGGACCGCGAGCGCCACGTCCAGGGCGCGGTGTTCGCGGTCCGTCGCCAGCTCCACGCGCGCGTTGCGGCGCGGCAGGGAGGCGCCCGCCGCCGGGGGCTCGGCGAGGTGGACGGCGCGGCCGAAGCCGCCGAGTGCGCCGGTCAGCCGCCGTACGCCGGGCACTTCGAGGGCGGCGCTCGCCACCCGCGCCTCGTCGCCGTTTCCCGGGGCGGCCTGCGCCCCGTCCGGCGGTGTCTTCTCCGCCTCCGCCGCTACGTCCACGGGGGCCTGTCCCACGTCGAGCAGCGTCGTCACGCTGAGGTCCACCTTCTCGACCACCAGGCCGAGCCACTCATCGGCCGCCGTCACCAGCGCGGTCCGGAGCCGGGCAGCCGCCGCGGGAAGCGGCTCGGCCGGCTCGGCCGCGAACTCCGCCGTGATCCGCAGCGGTCCCGGCGGCAGCGCGCTCGGCGGCGGGGGCACGGAGGGGGCGTATGCCCGCGACGGGTCGGCGAGCGCCACCCGCAGAGCACCGAGACGTACGCCGCTCACCCGCTGCGCCGCATGGCGCAATACCCCGTCCGCGCACGCCTCGGTCAGCCAGGAGCCGTCACCCGGGCCGCCCAGCGGGAGAACCCGCCCCAGGCCCAGCTGCCGCCGTACCGCCTCGGTCCATCCGTCACCCGTCATTCCCCCAGCCTGCCCCATCCCTGGCGCGCGAGGACGTAACCGCACTTAGTGTGGGCGAAGGAGTAGATCCCCTTTCGAAAGGGACGGACGGCGATGACCGACACCGGACAGCGGAACCTGCCTCAGGGAACCCTCGCGAAGGAGTCCACCGACGAGGCGGGGGGGAAGAGCGGCGCGACCAAGAGGGGCGGCGGCGACCCCGCCACCCGGGGGCGCACGACCATCGCGGACGGCGTGGTCGAGAAGATCGCCGGGCTCGCGGCCCGCGACGTCGACGGCGTCCACGCGATGGGCGGCGGACTCGCGAGAACCTTCGGGGCCGTACGCGACCGGGTGCCCGGCGGCTCCGGGACCAAGTCGGTGTCGCGCGGTGTGAAGGCCGAGGTCGGTGAGGTACAGACGGCACTCGACCTGGAGATCGTCGTCGAGTACGGGGTGCCGATCGCGGACGTCGCGCGCGACGTGCGGGAGAACGTCATCGGGGCGGTCGAGCGCATGACCGGCCTCGAGGTCGTCGAGGTCAACATCGCGGTGAGCGATGTGAAGCTCCCGGACGAGGAAGACGATGAGCCGCAAGGCCGCCTTCAGTGACATCCCCGTACGCGTCCCCGCACGCGTCCTTGTACGGGAACTGCCCCACCTCAGCCGCGTCTTGCTAAGGAGCGCACGATGAGCATGGCCGTGATCGGCATGGTGGCCGGAATGGCGCTCGGCTTCGCCGGGTACTTCGGCGGGTTCGGGGCGTTCTTGCTGGTGGCCGCGTTGGGCGCCATAGGGTTCGTCGCGGGCCGGTTCCTGGAGGGGGACCTGGAGCTCGGCGACTTCTTCCGTACCCGTGGCGACGACCGGCGGCGGTGAGCCGTGGCGGCACAGGTCGGGCCCAAAGAGCGCGGCGCGACCCTGATCGCCGACCGGGTCGTCGCGAAGATCGCGGCGCAGGCGGCACGTGAGGCGCTGACGGAGTTGCCCGCGGACTGCTCGCCACCCCACGCGACCGTGAACGTCCGCCATGATGTCGCCCGCGTCCGGGTCAGCGTCGAGCTGGACTACCCCTCGGACATCGGCGGGCAGTGCGGTGCGGTGCGTCGCCAGGTCGCCGAGCGGGTAAAGGCGTTGGCGGGGATGGAAGTGCCCGAGGTCGCGGTCCAGGTCGAGCGGCTGCACTCGGCACACATGCGCGCCGCGGCGCGGGGGAGGACGCGATGAGCGAGGCTCAGGGGTCTCACAGGGCGGGCGGCGGTGGCGGCACACAGCCGCTGCCCGTCGTCGAACGCGCCGAGAGCGAACTCGACCAGTCGGCCTCCGCGGCGTCCTACGACCCGCCGCCCACGCTGGCCGACGAGACCAGGGCGGCCCGCTTCTGGTCACCGCGACGCGTGCCCGCCGCCGTCCTCGCCCTGCTGATCCTCGGCGGCGCGGGGCTCTTGCTGTACGACGTCGCGGCGGTGCGGGCCGGACACTCCGCCCTGGGGTGGCGGCGCGACCTCGCCCGCGAACTCGGCGAGCGGCCCCTGGACGACACGGCGGTCCTCGTCGGCGCCGGGGTGGCCGCGGCGGCCGGGCTCTGGCTGCTCGTGCTCGCCGTGACGCCCGGGCTGCGGGCGGTCCTCGCGATGCGGCGCTCGGACGCGGACGTACGGGCGGGGCTGCACCGGGGTGCCGCCGCGACGGTGCTGCGGGACCGGGCGATGGACGTGTCCGGGGTGCAGTCGGTGCGGGTCCGTATGACGCGCTCGAAGGCGGACGTGCGCGCGGTCTCGCACTTCCGCGAACTCGACGACGTACGCAGCGACTTGGACGCCACGCTGGCCGACGGCATCCGGGACCTGGGCCTCGCCCGCGGCCCCGCGCTCTCCGTCCGGGTGGCACGGCCTGGCAGGAAGGGCTGAGCGCGCGATGCTGAAGACGGTCAACCGGGTGGTGCTCGGCCTGATCGGCCTGGTGCTCGTGGCCGGGGGCGGCTCGGTCCTCGCGGTCGGGCTCGGCGCGTCGCCGCCGTCGTGGTGGGTCCACGACGGGAAGCGCGACGTCCTGCTGAGCGACGCGGACCGGTCGCGGTGGCGGGACGAGGGCTGGTTCTGGCCCACGGTCATCGCCGTGCTCGCGGTGTTGCTGCTGCTCGCCCTGTGGTGGCTGGTGGCGCAGTTGCGGCGGCGGAGGCTGGCCGAGGTGCTCGTGGAGACCGGGGACGGTGAGGGCGCGCTGCTGCGGGGGCGGGCCCTGGAGAGCGTGATCGTGGGGGAGGCGGAGTCGCTGGAGGGTGTGCAGCGGGCCGGGGTCACCCTGACCGGGCGTCGCAACGCCCCCGAGGCGCGGGTGTCCCTGCTCCTCGAGCCGCACGCCACCCCCGGTGAGGCACTGCACCGGCTCTCCGTGGAGGCGCTGACGCACGCGAGGGATTCGGCGGGGCTCGCCCGGCTGCCCGCGGTGGTGTGGCTGCGAGCCGTGAGGCACCGGGCCGAGCGGGTCAGTTGACGGCCGCACGCCCCGGCCCGCCGGGCGATCGAGGACAGTCAGAACCCGCGCCGCGCCCCGCCGTCCACCGGCAGCATGACGCCCGTCAGGTAGGACGCGGCGGGCGAGAGGAAGAACGCCGCCGTACGCCCGAACTCCTCCGGGGTCCCATAACGCCGTAGCGGGATGCGCGACTCGTGGCCCGCCCGGGTCGCCTCGGGGTCCGCGGAGAGCCCGTCGAGCTGCCGCACCCGGTCCGTGTCGATGCGGGACGGAAGCAGCCCCACGACGCGGATGCCCCGGGGCCCGAGCTCGTCCGAGAGCGACTTCGCGAAGCCCGCGAGGCCGGGCCGCAGTCCGTTGGAGATGGTCAGGCCCGCAATCGGCTCGTGCACGGAGGCGGAGAGGACGAAGCCGATGACGCCTCCCTCGCCGAGCTCCGCCGCCGCGGAACGGGCAAGACGTACCGCCCCGAGGAAGACGGACTCGAAGGCCGACTCCCACTGCTCGTCCGTGTTGTCCGCGGCGAAGCCGGGCGCGGGGCCGCCGACACTGATCAGCACACCGTCGAAGCGGCCGAAATGCTCACGCGCGGCGGAGATCAGCCGGCCGGCGACGGCAGGATCGGCGTTGTCCGCCGCGAGGCCCCGGGCGTTGTCGCCGAGCTCGGTCGCCGCCTCGGCGACCGTCTTCTCGTCCCGGCCGGTGATCAGTACCTTCGCGCCGTCCGCGACCAGCGCACGCGCGGCGGCGTTGCCGAGGCCCCGGGTGGCGCCGGTGATGACGTAGACGCGGTCCTTCAGTCCAAGATCCATGGCCCCATCCTGCCGCGTCCCGGCCACGGAACGCGAGGCCCGCTAAACGGCGGCCGGCGTCGACTCCGTCGCGGGCGCCGTCTCCGCGGCAGCCGCGCGGCGGTCCCGGACCTCCCTGCGCACCAGGACCACCCAGCCGATGGGCACGCCCGTGCAGAACAGCCACCACTGGACCGCGTACGCCATGTGCGGGCCGATGTCGCCGTGCTCGGGTTCGCCGATGAGCTGGGGGGAGCCGTCGGCGGGCTCCGGCGAGGTCAGCTCGACGTAGCCGCCGAGCACCTCCTTGCCGAGGCTGTGCGCCTGCTGCCCGCTGCTGATCAGCATGATCTGACGGTCCGGCAGCCCCTGGACATCCTTGATGCCGCTCTGCGCGGACGTCTCGTCGGCCATCAGACGGCCCGTGACGGTGATCTCGCCCTTGGGCGCGGCGGGGATCTTGGGGAACGCCGTCTGCGGTCCGTTCGCCGGAATCCAGCCCCGGTTGACCAGCAGGACCTTGCCGTCGTCGAGGACGAACGGGGTCAGGACGTGGAACCCGATCTCCTCGTCGGCGTTGGTCCGGCGCCGTACGACGACCTCGTCCTTCGTGTCGAACGTCCCCCGCGCGCTCACCCGGCGGTAGCGCTCGGAGTCCGTCACGGAGTGGCCGGGCGAGGTCAGCCGCTCGGCCGGTACCGGATCGGCGTCCAAGGCCTCGGAGATCTCCGCGTTGTGCGCGACGCGGTGCTCGTGGCGGTGCAACTGCCAGAAGCCCAGCTCGATCATCGTGGGGATGAGAACGAGGCCGATGAGGGTGAGGATCACCCACTGCCGGGACAACAGGAAGCGGTACACCCCACGACGGTACAACTCGGTCGTGGGGTGCACGGGGGTGGGGTACTCCGGAATGGAGCGGCGGGGGCCCTTGAGGCTCTGGGGGAGAGGCCGGGTCACACCCTGTCGACGATGCCCACCTGCCCCTCCGCCCGCGAGCAGTGCGCACCGCAGTACCACCGCCCGTCGGCCTCCACGCCCTGGCCGATGATCCGGCAGCGGCAGTGTTCACAGATGGGCGCCATGCGGTGAATGGCGCAGGAGAAGCAGTCGAAGACGTGCACCGCGCCTTGCGCGTGCACCTCGAACGACATGCCGTAGTCGTTTCCGCAGACCTCGCAACGTGCCATGCGCCACAGGGTGGGACGCGAGGCGCCCGCATGCGAGCAAGCAGGCGGGGACCGGCCCGACAATCACCCGATCGCCCGCGGGCGGCTCAGCCCTCCGCCGCCGGAGCGACGTCCTGGAGGAGCTGGCCGAACGCGGCCTCGTCGACGACGGGGGTGCCGAAGGACCGTGCCTTCACGGTCTTGGAGGTGCCCGAGTCCGGGTCGTTCGTGACGAGCAGGCTGGTCAGGCGCGACACGCTCGTCGCGATGTGCAGCCCGGCCTCGACCGCGCGGTCCTCCAGGAGATCGCGCTCGACGGAGGTGTCGCCGGAGAACGCCACACGCATGCCCTGTTGAAGCTGTTTGCCCGGTTCGTACCGACCTGGGTTGGGATAGGGGCAGGCGGGCCGTTTGCGCGAGGGACGCCAACTCGACGGGCCGTACGAGGAGTACGAGGACCCCGAGGAGCCGGGGCCGGTCGGCTGGGGGACGATCCGGGGCGCGCCGTCGGACCACTCGGTGAGCGGACGGCACTCCAGGAGCGGCAGCCGCACCCCTCCGGAGGCCGCGGCCTTGAGGCTGGGACGGAAGGCCTCGGCGAGCACGCGCGCGTCGTCGAGCGCGTTGTGCGCGTTGCGCTGTTCGACGCCGAAGTGCGCGGCGAGCGACTCCAGCTTGTGGTTGGGCAGCGGGAGTCGCAGCTCCTTGGAGAGGGCGATGGTGCATAGGCGCTGGCGCACCGGGGCGGTGAGCTCGGCGCGTGCGTACTCCCTGGCGATCATCGACCAGTCGAAGACGGCGTTGTGCGCGACCAGGACGCGGTCGGCCAGGCGCGCGGCGAACTCCTCGGCGATGTCCTTGAAGAGGGGCGCGTCGGCCAGCACCGAGCTGGTGAGGCCGTGGATCCATACGGGTCCGGGGTCGCGCTGGGGGTTGACCAGCGTGTACCAGTGGTCCTCCACCTCGCCCCGGGCGTCCACGCGGTAGACGGCAGCCGACACTATGCGGTCGTCGCGCGCGAGACCGGTGGTCTCGACGTCGACGACCGCGTACCCCGTTGGGTACGCGACCGGCCAGGTGGCTGCGGACGCTGCGGTCGTCTGGTCTTCGAGCATGGTCCATGAGGATACGGGCCACGACTGACAGTCAGGTCCCTGGGCCGTTTCCTCGGCCGAGAAGTCCGGACACCAGTGCCTTCACCGACAGGGTGAACAGCGCCTCGGGATCGGCGGGTCGGGCGAGCGCGCGGGCGAGTTCCGGGTCCTGTTCGGCCGTCTGCGTACCCCACAGTTCTTCCTCGCCGGGGCGCTGCACGGGGGCGCGTTCACGGTTGCGCTCGACGAGGAGGTGGCCGACGACGTGGACCTGCACGGCGCGTACGGCGTCGGCGGCCCGGGCACCGCGCAGGCCCGCCGCGTGCACCTCGTGGACCAGGACCCGCTGGGCGGGCAGGAACATCCGCTCGGTGAGGCCGCGTTCGTGCACCATCGCGATGAGGTGCGGATGGTCGCGCAACCGGCGGCGCAAGGCGCGCGCGACGGACACGATGCGCTGGTCGGGGGTGCGACCGGCGGGATGGATCGCGCCGAGATCGGCGAGGGTGCGCTCGACGAGGGCGTCCAGAAGCGACTCGCGGTTGCCGACGTGCCAGTAGATCGAGGTGACGGCGGTGCCGAGGTCGGCGGCGAGCTTGCGCATCGTCAGAGCCTGCGGGCCGTGCTGCTTGACGAGTGCCGTGGCGGCGGCGAGGACCTGTTCCCGGTCGAGATGGCCGCGTTCCCGGTCCGGATGCGTACGCGTCTCTTCACTCTTCACGAGTCCTGTTGTAACTGTGTTACAGAACCGCCCGCAAGACCTTGGGAAGTCCTCCCGCAAGTCCCCGCCGCGGGGCCGGGTCCCGCGCTGACGAAGGGTGGTACGACATGGCACGCGTACGGTACGGAGCGCGCACCGAGGCGGAGATCGCCGCGGCGCGCAGCGCGAGTTCGAAGCTGCCCGACATCTGGTCCACGGGTGTGGTGGCCGTCTGGGAGAGCGATCCGGACGCCGTGGCGGCGGTCCTCCCGCCCCCGCTGAAGCCCACCGGCCTGCCACTGGTGCGGGCCAACATCAGCAAGGTCGACCTGCCCGGGTATCCGCTCGGCGCGGGCTCGGTGGCCGTCGCCGCGGAGCACGGCGGGGTGGCGGGCTGGTATCCGCTCGTCATGCCGATGACCCACGAGCGGGCCCTGATCGGCGGACGTGAGGTCTTCGGGGAGCCGAAGAAGCTGGGCGAGGTCGAGGTGGAGCGCGACGGCCTGGTCGTGCGCGCCCGGCTGGCCCGGCACGGCATCGCCTTCGTGGAGGTGCGCGGCGCGGTCAGTGGCGCCCTGCCGCTTCCGGAGCCGGTCCGCAAGACGGACTTCTACTTCAAGTTCCTCCCCGCGGTGGACGGTTCGGGCTTCGACGCGGACCCGGTGCTCGTGCACTGCGTGCGCAACGAGAAGTTCCGCAAGCTGGAGGGTGTCACCGGGGACGTCGTCCTGCGCGAGTCGATGTACGACCCGGTCGCCGACCTCCCCGTACGCAAGGTCGTCGAGATCACCATCGGCGAGAAGACCACCGACCAGAAGGGCAGGGTGGCCGAGCGGGTCAGCGCGCAGGCGCTGCTGCCCTACATCCACCAGCGCTACGACGACCCGCAGCAGATCCTCGACGGCCCGCCCGAGGGGAGCGTCTGAGATGGAGTTGCGGGAAGGTCAGGTCGCCGTCGTCACGGGCGCGGCGAGCGGCATCGGCCTGGCCATGGCGCGACGGTTCGCGGCCGACGGTCTGAAGGTGGTCCTCGCGGACGTCGAGGAGGGCGCCCTGGAGAAGGCGGCGGCGGGGCTGCGCGAGGACGGGGCGAGCGTGCACGCGCGCGTGGTCGACGTCGGCTCGCGCGAACAGGTCTTCGCGCTCGCCGAAGCGGCGTACGAGAAGTTCGGCGCCGTCCACGTGCTGTGCAACAACGCGGGGGTCGGCTCGGGGGCCGAGGGCCGCATGTGGGAGCACGAGCCGAACGACTGGAAGTGGGCCTTCGAGGTCAATGTGTGGGGCGTCTTCCACGGCATCCAGGCCTTCGTGCCCCGGATGATCGCGGGCGGCGATCCCGGCCATGTCGTCAACACCTCATCAGGTGACGGCGGCATCGCGCCGCTGCCGACGGCGTCCGTGTACGCGGTCACCAAGGCGGCCGTCGTGACGATGACGGAGTCGCTGTACGCGCACCTGAAGGCCGCCCGCGCGCGCGTGGGCGCCTCCGTGCTCTTTCCGGGGCCGCACATGCTGCGCACGGGGCTGTGGGAGTCGCACCGCAACCGCCCCGACCGGTATGCCAAGACCCGTCCCCGCAAGGCCCCTTACCGCTCTCTCGACCAGTGGGAGTCCGCCATGAAGGACGCGGGCGAGGAAGTCGAGTTCACGCCCGTCGAGCAGGTGGCGGACTTCGTGGCGGAGGGGATCGCGGCCGGCCGCTTCTGGCTGCTTCCCGAGAGCGAGCACAGCGACCGGCAGATCAAGGCCAGGTCGCGGTCGATGCTGGACCGCACCGACCCGGCGTATCTGGAGAGCTTCATTCTGGACTGAAGGGCACGTGATGACCGACCAGGACCCCTACCTGATCATCTCCTCCGACTGCCACGCCGGGCTTCCCACCGAGGAGTACCGGCCCTATCTCGACAGCCGGTTCCACCGGGACTTCGACCGGTTCCTGGGGGAGCGCGACGCCCGCCGCGCGGAGGCGACCCGGCTCGGCATCCGCAACGACGCGTTCGCCGCCAAGTGGTTCCAGGACAACGAGGAGGGCCTGCGCGGCGGCTGGGACACCGCGCAGCGCCTCAAGGAGCTCGACGGCGACGGAGTGGCCGCCGAGGTCGTCTTCCCCGACGCGGACGCCGTGGACAGCCGGACGGCCGCGCCCTTCGGAGTGGGACTCGGTCTCTCCGGGGACCAGGACCCCGAGCTCGGCATGGCGGGCGCGCAGGCGCACAACCGCTGGCTGGCCGACTTCGTGTCCGAGCACCCCGAACGGCACTGCGGAGTCGCCCTGTTGCCCATCACCGGAGAGGTCGACCGGGTCGTCGCCGAGGTCCACCGGGCCAAGGAGTCCGGGCTCGGCGCGCTGATGATCCCCTCCATGTGGGTCGACAAGGCGCCCTACCACGACCGTCGTTACGACCCCGTGTGGGCGGCGGCCGCCGAGTGCGCGATGCCCGTGGTGACCCACTCCGGGGCCGCGCCCCGCCACGAGTACGGCGACCACCTGGGGATCTACGTCTCCGAAGTGACCTGGTGGCCCGCGCGGCCGCTGTGGTTCATGCTCTGGTCGGGCGTCTTCGAACGCCACCCGGGGCTGAAGTTCGGCGTCGCGGAGTCCGGCTGCTGGTGGCTGCCGAACCTCCTGTGGTTCATGGACCGCCTCTATCTGGGCGCGCACGGCGGCAAGAAGCTCTCCCCGTTCGCGGAGCTCAAGCGGCCCCCGCACGAGTACCTGGACCGCCAGCTCTTCGTCTGCGCGACCAACACCAAGCGCCGCGAACTCGCCCAGCGCTACGAGATCGGCGTCGACAACATCCTCTGGGGCAGCGACTTCCCGCACCCCGAGGGAACCTGGCCCGACACGCGCGCGTGGCTGAGGAAAACCTTCCACGACATCCCCGTGGGCGAGACCCGCCGGATGCTGGGTCTGGCGGCCGCCGAGGTCTTCGGCTTCGACACCGAGAAGCTGGCGCCGCTGGCCCGCCGGATCGGCCCGACGCCCGCCGAACTCGGCCAGGCCACCGAAGAGGCCGCACAGGCGGCCGTCGAGGCGTCCTGGGCGCGCTCGCGCGACGTGGGCCGCCATTGGCTGACCGACAACGACTTCCCGGTACTGGGAGCGGACACATGAGCCGACAGCGCACGACGCGGGACACGACCGACCGCCCGGCCGAGCACATGGCCGAAGAGCGTTACACCGTCATCTCGGCCGACTGCCACGCGGGCGCCGATCTCCTCGACTACAAGCCCTACCTGGAGTCGCGCCACCATGACGCGTTCGACGCGTGGGCTGCCGCGTACGTCAATCCGTACGAGGACCTGCTCGCCGACACCGCCGACCGCAACTGGAACTCGGACCGCCGCGTCGCCGAACTGGAGCGGGACGGCATCGTCGCCGAGGTCGTCTTCCCGAACACCATCCCGCCCTTCTTCCCGAGCGCTTCCCTGATGGCGCCGGCACCCACCCGCGCGGAGTTCGAGCAACGCTGGGCGGGCCTGCGGGCCCATAACCGCTGGCTCGCCGACTTCTGCGCCGCGGCGCCGGGGCGCAGGGCGGGCGTCTTCCAGATCCTCCTGAACGACGTGGACGAGGCCGTCAAGGAGATCCACCGGTCGGCCGACGCGGGCCTGACCGGCGGTCTGCTGCTGCCCGGGACGCCTCCGGGCAGCGGGCTCACGGAGCTCTACTCGGCCACGTACGACCCGATCTGGGCGGCTTGCGCCGAGCGTGGCGTGCCGGTCAACCACCATGCGGGGTCGGCCTCTCCGCCGCTCGGCGAGGAACCGGCCGCGCGCGCCGTGTTCATGGTGGAGACGACGTGGTTCTCGCACCGGGCGCTGTGGCACCTGGTGTTCGGCGGCGCCTTCCGCCGCCACCCGGAGCTGCGGCTGGTCCTCACCGAGCAGGGCTCGGGATGGATCCCGGGCGTGCTCGACATGCTGGACTACTACCACGGGCGCCTGGTCGCCGCGGCCGCCAAGGCGGACGGCTCCGGGACGGCGGAGTCGAAGTTCGGCGCGGGCCTCGCGGCCTCGATGGGCAAGGGTCCGTCCGAGGTCTGGCGCGAGAACTGTTTCGTCGGGGCGAGCTTCATGCGTCCGCACGAGGCACAGATGAGGGACCGGATCGGTCTCGACAAGATCATGTGGGGCAGCGACTACCCGCACGACGAAGGCACGCACCCGTACTCGCGCGAAGGTCTGCGCATCGCCTACGCGGGCCTTCCGAAGGACGAGATCGCGGCGATGGTCGGCGGCAACGCGGCCCGCGTCTACGGCTTCGACCTGGAGCGGCTGGACGCCGTCGCGGCGAAGTGCGGACCGACCGTCCGGGAACTGGACGAGCCCCTCAAGGAGACGCCCGCCGGTGCTACGAGCCCGGTGTTCGCTCCGGGAGGGTCGGTACGCGTCTGGTGACGACGCGGTGAGGTGCTCCCCGCGCGACGGAGGCGACGCACGACGCAGAGCAGGTTTGCTGAGCGTCCGCTTTTGGCGGGGATCACCAACATCCGCTCCTTTACCGCGGGTAATACTTGTCGGTAACTACGTCTAGCGGCGGCTGACCGGGGGCCTCTACGGTGCACGCATGCCGCCGAACCTGCCCGATGTCGTGCTGTGGTCCATACCTGCTTTCGTGCTGCTCACCGTCGTGGAGATCGTGAGCCACCGGATCCATCCCGACGAGGACGAAGCCGGATACGAGACGAAGGACGCCGCCACCTCCGTCACCATGGGGCTCGGCAGTCTCGTCTTCGACCTCTTGTGGAAGATCCCCATCGTGGCGATCTACACGGCGGTGTACGCGCTGACGCCGCTGCACATCCCCGTCCTGTGGTGGACGATCCCGTTGATGCTGCTCGCGCAGGACTTCTTCTACTACTGGTCGCACCGCGGGCACCACGTCATCCGCATCCTGTGGGCCTGCCACGTCGTGCACCACTCCAGCCGCAAGTTCAACCTCACGACGGCGCTGCGCCAGCCCTGGACGAGCCTGACGGTCTGGCCGTTCTACCTCCCGCTGATCGCTGTCGGCGTGCATCCGGCGGCGCTCGCGTTCTGTTCGTCGGCGAACCTCGTCTACCAGTTCTGGATCCACACCGAGCGCATCGGAAAGCTTCCGCGCCCCTTCGAGTTCGTCTTCAACACCCCCTCGCACCACCGCGTCCACCACGCGTCGCAGGGCGGCTACCTGGACCGCAACTTCGGCGGCATCCTGATCATCTGGGACCGGATGTTCGGCTCCTGGGTCGCGGAGACGGACCGCCCCGTCTACGGCCTCACGAAGAACATCACCACGTACAACCCGCTGCGCGTGGCCACACACGAGTACGTGGCGATAGCCAAGGACCTCAGAAAGGCGACCAGCTGGCGCGAGCGGGGCGGCAGGCTGTTCCGGGGCCCGGGCTGGCAGCCCCAGGAACCCGTGAAGCCCCGGACCGCGCAGGGGGCCGCGCAGGAGCCGGTGACAGAGCCGGTGACAGAGGGCGCAGCGTGACCCCTGGCCCCGTCGCGGGCAGGCGCTCGGCGGCAAAGCTGCTCCTGGCCGCGTTCGCCCTGGCGGCAGCGGGCGACCTGGCCGCACTCCTGGTGGACTCCGGCACCGGGCACGCGGTCTCCAAGCCCCTGCTGATGCCGCTCCTGGCGGCGTACGTCGTCACGGTCAACGGCCCGCGCCTGCTGACCGCGGCCCTCCTCTTCGGCTGGGGAGGCGACACCCTCCTGCTCTTCGACACCGACCCCGCGTTCCTGGCGGGAATGGGCTCCTTCGCGGCGGGGCACGTCTGCTACCTCGTCCTCTTCAAGCGCCACGGCACACCACGCGCGCGTGGTGCCTGGCTTGTGGCCGCGTACGCCGCTGCCCTCATCGTCACGGTCGCCCTTCTCTGGCCGGACCTCCCGCCGGACATGCGCGGACCGGTGGCGGGCTACAGCCTCCTGCTCACCGCGATGGCGCTCGCCGCCACAAGCCTCGGCCTCACCGCGGCGGCCGGCGGCGCGCTGTTCCTCCTGTCGGACACCCTCATCGCGACCGGTGTCGCCGAGTGGCCCCAGGCCCCGCGCTCCGACTTCTGGATCATGCTCACCTACATCGCCGCACAGTTCCTGCTGGTCCGCGGCGTACTGGCGGCGCAGACCCGACCGCCCCAGCGGCCGGCGCGGCTCACCAGCGAATCGGCAGCGGCAACGCGGTCAGCAGAGCCGACACCGTCACCACGACCGCGAGCACGATGACCTCCCCGCGCGCGGGGGAGTACGCCGCGACCGGATCGGGCGACGTGCGCAGACGCCGGCGTGCGAGCAGCGCGAGGACGGCCACGGCCACCACGAGGAGCACTTTGGCGAGCAACGCGCGCCCGTAAGCCGTCTCCGTCAGCTGGTCGACGACCGTGCTCGGCGGCATCCTGCGCAGCGTGCTGCACACCCCCGTCACCGTGATCGCGGCGAAGAGAACGGCCGCCACGCGCGCGTAGAGCCCCAGTACCGCCGCGCCCGCCTCCGGAGCGAACGGCCGCCACAGCCGCATCATCCGCAGCACCTGCAACAGACCGCCCGCCCACAGCACGCCGCAGGTCAGATGCACCAGGGTCAGGCCGGTGCCGATGAGCGGGGTGTCCTCCACCGGGGGATGGGCCCGCAGTGCCTCCGCCACGATCACCGCGGCCAGCGGAAGCGCGGCAGTGGAGGGGCGGCGCGAACGCGAGCAGAGCAGCGCCACGATGAAGGCGTTGACCTCCAGGAGAGCCAGCCTGCCGTCCCGCGACGCGTAGAGACCGCCGATGTCCATGTCGGAGAGCTGATGCGGGACCAGGTTGCCGGTGGCCACCACCGAAGCCAGGCCGAGGGCGGAGACGAGGCCCGCGACCGCCGCGTACGCCGCCCAGCTCCGCGGCTCGCGGTCCAGCGGAGCGCCCGGCACCCGGCGGGCCAGACGGATCGCGTACACCTCGCCCAACTGCACGCAGAGCGCGGCGAACATCACCGTGCGCAGGAACGTGATCCCCGCGGTGCCGGGCGCCTCGGCCTCCCCGGTGCCGCTCAGCGCCACCGACGGGCCGAGCAGCGGGACGAGCGCGGCGACGGTCACCAGGACGAGGACGGTGACGGCGCGGGCCGTGGAGGACCGGTGGCGCGGGGCGCGATGCGAGGCGCGGGGCGTGGCGGCGACCGCTTCGGCGGCGGGCTCGCCGCCGGGGCCGGCGGACGGTTGTATGGAACTCACTACAAGATCTTCACCAGGTGCCCCCTTAACGGGCAAGTCCTGGCAAACAACTGGTGGAATCGCATTCCGCCCGACAGTCCTCCGTCAGCGCCATTCGGGTGTATCCGCGCCCCAACGGCCCGGCGGGCGCTCCCAGTTCACCGGCCCGCCCGCGAAGGCGACCGGCGGCAGCGCGAACCGCAGCCGGCCCAGCGCACTGTCCGTCTCGGCCAGCCAGGCCCCGGGACCGCACGCGACGTCGCCGCCCTCCAAGCCGCTGCCCTCCCTGCCACCACTCTCCGCCAGCAGCCACTGCGCCGTCCGTGCGAGAGACAGCCGCACGCACCGGGCCCCGCCCTCGCCCCCCGCCTGCTCGGCGAGGGAGCGCAGGACGGCGGCGGCCAGCAGATAGCCCGTGCCGTGGTCCAAGGCCTGGGCGGGCAGCGCACCGGGTTCGGCCGCCCCCTCGACAGCCGCGATCCCCGTGGCGACCTGCACCAGACTGTCGAAGCCCCGCCGGTCCGCCCACGGCCCGTACGCGCCCCACGCCGAGAGCTGCGCCACCACGATCCCCGGAGCGCTCTCGGCCAGCGCCTCCGGAGCGAGCCCGAAGCGGTCGAGGGCGCCGGGCCGGTAGCCGGTCACGACCACATCGGCCCGGGCGAGCAGCTCGTCGAACGTACGCCGGTCGGCGCGCTATGCCAGGTCGAGCGTTGCTGACCGCTTCCCGAAGCCGGTGTCGGCGTGCTGGTCCGGGAGTTCGGGCAGCCGGGGCGAGTCGACCCGCAGCACGTCCGCGCCCAGGAGCGCGAGCGTGCGGGTGGCGACGGGGCCCGCGACGACCCGGGTGAGGTCGAGGACGCGGAGGCCGGCGGCGGGCAGTGCGGGGGAGCCGGTGAGTGCGGGCAGGGTCCGTGCGGCTCCGTCAGCGATCCGCTCGCGGCTCAGCAGCGGCCGCTCGGCCACCGCGACGCCCTGCGGGTGCGCGGCCCACTCCTCGGGCGTACGCAGCGCCACGGCGAGGCCACCGGCGGCGTACACCGCGTCCTCGACCTCCAGGGAGGACCGCTCCCTGAGCCGCGCGGCCACCGACTCCACCGAAGGGCCGGAGTCTCCCAGCGCGGCCAGCAGCGCCTCGCGATGGTGGGCGTAGTTGGCGTGTGTCCGCACCCAGCCGTCCGCGGTGCGCCAGAAGCGGGACAGGGGCGCGAAGGTGACCGGCGCGCGCCCGTCCACGAGGAGGTGGCGCTCACTGGTGAACGCGGTGGCCACCGCCCCGTCGTCGACCCGCACCCGGGGCGCGTCCTGCCCGGTGCGGACGGCGGTCAGCTCGGCGGCGGCCAGCGCACAGGCCCCGACGCAGCCGCGGGCCAGCTCACGCACGGGGAGCTTCGCGGGCAGCGCGCCGGACCGTACGACGGGTGTCACACGGGCGAGGAGAGCGGGATCGCCACCGAGCGCGGCCCAGGCCGCCCGCGTACCGGCCATCGGTGGGTGCGTCATGCGTGCACTATGCCGCGCGGGTTGCTCCGCGGCGAAGGAGGGGGCACAGATGCGGCGAAGGGCCGGGCGGTACGCGACCGCCCGGCCCGGCTCGTCTCGCGAACCCGCTACTTCCGGACGGCGTCCAGGGCGTCGATCATGCCCACGCCGTAGAAGCCGTTCTTGTTCTTGCCGCCCGCGCACACCGCGTCGACCTTGCCGTCGCCGTCGAAGTCGTACGGATCGGTGCACTTCATGGCGTCGGCCTCGCCGTAGAGCAGCGCCTTGACCTTCGTCGAGGACGCGTGCGGGTGGGCCGACTTGATGAGCGCGGCGACGCCAGCCGCGTGCGGTGACGCCATCGACGTACCCGCCTTGTAGCCGAACTTGCCGCCGGGAAGGGTCGACAGGATGCGACCGTCCGTGGCCGGCGCCTGGGGCGTCTGATACCTCGTCGAGTCGCCGCCGGGCGCCGCGATGTCGATGACACCCTTGCCGTAGTTCGAGTACGAGGACTTGATGCCCTTCGCGCCCGTGGCCGAGACGGTCACGACACCCGGAAGCTGCGACGGCAGGTCGAGGCAGTCCGCGGTCTTGATGGTCCGCTCCGTGGGCGTCGTGTCGTCCGGGCTGGAGTCGTCCACGATCTCGTCCTGCGCGAGGTCCGTCTTGGCGTTACCGGCCGCCGCGACGTTCACCGCACCCTTGCGCTCCGCGTACCGGGTGGCCCGCCCGACGGCGTCGACCAGGGCCTTCTGGTCGGCGTCCGTCTTGCAGTTGAACAGCCACGGGTCGGTGTAGTAGCTGGAGTTGGTGACGTCGACGCCGTGATCGGCCGCCCACATGAAGCCGCAGACCACGGCCTCCGTGTAGTACATGCCGGTCGCGGGCTCGGCCACCTTCAGGCTCGCGACCTTCACGCCCGGAGCGACACCGGTGACGCCGGTGCCGTTCTTCGCGGCGGCTATGGTGCCCGCCACGTGCATGCCGTGGTCGCTCTCCTTGGCCACCGGACGCCACGCGCTGTCCTTCTGCACGGGCACACCGCCCAGACAGCTCGCGGACGCCTTCGCGTCGAAGTTCGGCGCGATGTCCGGGTGCGTGTCGTCCACGCCGGAGTCCAGGACGCCGACGGTGACCCTGGAGCTGCCGAGCGACTCCTTGTGGGCCTTGTCCGCCTTGATGGCGGGCAGATCCCACTGGAGCGGCTCCAGCTCGTCCTGGCCCGCGCCCGCCTGCCCGGCCGCCTGCTTCGCCTCGGCGGCGGTCAGCGGCCGGTCGGCCTCGAGCGCGTCGTCGGACTGCGCGGAGAGCGGCGCGGTGCGGGTGGCCCCCGCCGACGCGACGCCCTTCGCCTTGCGGATCTCCATGGCGAAGTCCGCGTTCGACGAGTGGACGACGATCACGCCGATCCTGTCGTACGCGATGACGACGGTGCCGCCCGCCTTGGCGATGGCCTTCTTCACGTACGCCGACGTCTTGGCCGACGGCGAACCGCCGTGCCCGGACCGGACGTTGACGACGTAGCTCATCGACGTGCCGTCCGTGAGCGCACCGAGGGCCGACACGGCCGACGACACCGGGGTGTCAGGCCGCGCCGCGGCGTCGGGCTGTGCCGCTGCCGTGCCCGGCAGGAAGGCGACGGCCGAGGCCACCGCCATGCCGAGCGGAAGTGCGAGCACGCGACGGGAGCGCGTGAAGGGTGCGGTCATGGAGTGCGGGCCCCTCACTTCTTCTTCACGGCGTCGAGCGCGTCGACGATCCCGCTGCCGTAGAAGCCGTTCTTGTTCTTGCCGCCCTCGCAGACCGCGTCGACCTTGCCGTCACCGTCCGGGTCGTACGGCTCCGTCGGGCAGCCCGGGTTGTCGGCCTGCTTCTTGAGGAGGCGCTGGAGCTCGGCGGGGCTCGCCTTGGGGTGCGTCGACTTCAGGAGCGCGGCCACGCCCGAGGCGTGCGGCGACGCCATCGAGGTGCCCTGCAGCCAGGCGTACTCGTTGCCCGGCATCGTGGAGAGGATGCGGCCGTTCTTCGACGGGGTGTCGGCCGGGATCTGGTACTTGTCGCCGCCGGGGGCGGCGACATCGATGACGCCCTCGCCGTACGTCGAGTAGTACGACTTGAGGTCCTGCACGCCCGTCGCGCTGACCGTGACCACGCCCGGCAGCTGCGTCGGGAGGTCGAAGCACTCGGACGGGTCGATGGTGCGCGGCACCGGCGTCGAGTCGTCCGGGCTCGAGTCGTCCAGGATCTCGTCGGAGGCGAGGTCGTGGTTGGAGTTGCCCGCCGACGCCAGGTTCAGGGTGCCCTTCTTCTGGGCGTACAGCTGGGCGCGGTTGACCGCGTCGACGATGGCCCGCTGGTCCGGGTCGTCCATGCAGTTGTAGAGCCACGGGTCCACGTAGTAGCTGTTGTTCGTGATCTCGATGCCCTTGTCGGCGGCGAACACGAACGCGCAGACGACGCTCTCGGGGAAGAACAGCTCGCTGACCGGGTCGGCCACCTTGATGCCCGCGACCTTCACGCCGGGCGCGACGCCCGCGACGCCCACGCCGTTGCGCGCGGCGGCTATCTCGCCCGCCACGTGCGTGCCGTGGTAGTGGTCGGGCTTCTCAGGGCGCCAGGCGCCGGGGGAGGTGTCCGCCTTGCCGCCGACACAGTTCGCCGACTGCGAGGCCGAGAAGTTGGGCGCGAGGTCCGGGTGGGTGTCGTCGACTCCGGTGTCGATGACGCCGACGGTGACCTTCTTGCTGCCCGGGTTGATCTTGGCTGCCTTGTCGGCGCCTATCGCGCGCAGGTCCCACTGGTCGGCTTCGAGGGGCTCGGCGTCCGGACCGGCCTGCGCCTTGAGCGACTTGGCCTCGGACTTCGACAGGAGGGTCGGGGCGCCCTCCTCCGTGGTGCCCGCTGCGGTCAGGGGCGAGGTGCGGGTCGCGCCCGCGGACTGGACGCCCTTGACCTTGCGCAGCTGCTTGCCGAAGTCGGGGTTGGCCGAGTGCGCGACGATCACGCCGATCTTCGGGTAGGCGACGACGACGTTGCCGTCCGCCCTGGCGATCGCCTTCTTGACGTACGCGATCGTCTTGGAGTCCGTGCGGGTGTTGACGACGTACGCGAGCGTCGGGGCATCGGCCTTGGCCGACGCGGTGGCGGGGGCGTCGGGGGCCGCGGTCGCGATGCCCGGAGCGAAGCCGACCGATGCCGCGAGCGCGATGCCGAGGGGCACGGTGAGCGCGATGCGACGTCTGGAACGCAGATGAGCCATGGGATCTCCACATCATCCGGATACGTGAACTGCCCGAACACAACAAGTGATCGGGCAGGTACATGACGGGCTGTGCAGGGTGAAGCTATCCCCCGAACTCCCAGGCCAGCAATGGGTTCCAGAAGAAAGCAGGGGCTCACACCGCGCCGCGCGTGCCATCGAGACGTTGAACAGGTAACAGAAGCAACATCGACCCCTGTCGGATCACGTCCCATGGCCTTAGCATCGCCATCCGTGGCTCACGTGATCCGCATCACTGCCGGACCGGAGAGAGCCAATGGATCAGCTGTCCGTCCCCACCGCACCCGCACCACGAGGAGAAGACTCCGTGGCCCCCGAAGCATCCCCACCGTCCAAGGACGGAGAAGCCCCCGTCCCGTACGCGCCGTCCACGGAAGAATTCCTCCAAGAGCAAGCGAGTCCCGAGTTCGGTGAACTCCGCAAGGCGCACCGCTCGTTCGCCTTTCCGCTGACCGTCGCCTTCATCGTCTGGTATCTCGCGTACGTTCTGCTCTCGAACTACGCGGGCGACTTCATGGGCACCAAGCTGTTCGGCAACATCAACGTCGCCCTGGTGCTCGGCCTCGCGCAGTTCCTGACCACGTTCCTCATCGCCTGGTGGTACTCCCACCACGCGGCCACCAAGCTCGACCCCAAGGCCGAGGCGATCAAGTCCCGTCTGGAGGGCGGCGCATGAGCCCCGCGCTGAACACCACTGTCCTGGCGGCGGCGTCCGACGCCTCCGAGCACCGAGCGCTGATCATCAGCCTCTTCGCGGCCTTCGTCGTCGCGACCCTCTTCATCACCGTCTGGGCGGGGCGCCAGACGAAGAGCGCCGCCGACTTCTACGCGGGCGGCCGCCAGTTCACCGGCTTCCAGAACGGCCTGGCGATTTCCGGCGACTACATGTCCGCCGCGTCCTTCCTCGGCATCGCGGGCGCCATCGCGCTCTTCGGGTACGACGGCTTCCTCTACTCCATCGGCTTCCTGGTCGCCTGGCTGGTGGCGCTCCTGCTTGTCGCCGAGCCGCTGCGCAACTCCGGCCGCTACACGATGGGCGACGTTCTGGCCTTCCGCATGCGCCAGCGTCCGGTGCGCACCGCCGCGGGCACCTCCACGATCGTCGTCTCGATCTTCTACCTGCTCGCGCAGATGGCGGGCGCGGGCGTCCTGGTCTCGCTGCTGCTCGGCATCACCAGCGACGCGGGCAAGATCCTGATCGTCGCCCTGGTCGGCGTCCTGATGATCGTCTACGTCACCATCGGCGGCATGAAGGGCACCACCTGGGTGCAGATGGTCAAGGCCGTGCTGCTCATCGCGGGCACCGTGCTGATCACCTTCCTGATCCTGCTGAAGTTCAACTTCAACGTCTCCGACCTGCTCGGCACCGCCGCCTCCAACAGCGGCAAGGGCTCGGCCTTCCTGGAGCCCGGTCTCAAGTACGGCGCGAGCGGCACCTCGAAGCTGGACTTCCTCTCGCTCGGAATCGCCCTGGTGCTCGGCACGGCGGGACTGCCGCACATCCTGATCCGCTTCTACACGGTGCCGACCTCCCAGGCCGCGCGTAAGTCCGTGAACTGGGCCATCGGCATCATCGGCTCCTTCTACCTGATGACGATCGTCCTCGGCTTCGGCGCCGCCGCCCTGCTCAAGCCCGGCGACATCATCGCCTCGAACAAGGCGGGCAACACCGCGGCGCCGCTCGCCGCCCTGGAGATCGGCGGCGGTGGCGACTCCACCGGCGGCGCGCTCCTGCTCGCCGTGATCTCCGCGGTCGCCTTCGCCACGATCCTCGCGGTCGTCGCGGGTCTCACCCTCGCCTCGTCGTCCTCGTTCGCGCACGACATCTACGCCAACGTCATCCGCAAGGGCAAGGCCACCGAGAAGGAGGAGATGAAGGCCGCTCGCTGGTCGACCGTCCTCATCGGCATCGTCTCCATCGCCCTTGGCGCCTTGGCCCGCGACCTCAACGTGGCAGGCCTGGTCGCCCTCGCCTTCGCCGTCGCGGCCTCCGCGAACCTGCCGACGATCCTCTACAGCCTCTTCTGGAAGCGGTTCACCACACAGGGCGCGCTCTGGTCCATCTACGGCGGGCTCGTGGTCGCGGTCGGCCTGGTGCTGTTCTCGCCGGTCGTCTCGGGCAAGCCCACCTCGATGTTCCCCAGCGCCAACTTCGACTTCTTCCCGCTGGAGAACCCGGGCCTGATCTCGATCCCGCTGGGCTTCCTGCTCGGCTGGCTCGGCACGATGCTGTCCAAGGACGAGCCGGACAAGGGCAAGTACGCGGAGCTGGAGGTGCGGTCCCTCACGGGCACCGGAGCGCACTGAGCCCCCTAGCGTCCGCCGAATCCGCCCTATCCGCCTGAGTTCCACCTGAACGCGCACGTCAGCGGCCGCGTCGTAGATCGTTGTAGATCTCTACGACGCGGCCGCACCGCTCCTCGTGGGATCGGGCCCCCGCCGATGTCAGCCCCGTCACGTAGGCTCGTGGTATCCGAACCGGACTGGCTGAACAGGATCAGGGAGGGGGCCGACGTGCTCATCGACACCTACGGCCGCGTGGCCACCGATCTGCGGGTTTCGCTGACCGACAAGTGCAATCTGCGGTGCACGTACTGCATGCCCGAGGAGGGCCTGCAGTGGCTGTCCAAGTCCGAGCTCCTCACCGACGACGAGATCGTGCGCCTCGTCCGGATCGCCGTGACGCAGCTCGGCATCACCGAGGTCCGCTTCACCGGCGGTGAGCCGCTCCTGCGCCCCGGCCTCGTCGGCATAGTCGAGCGCTGCGCCCAGCTGGAGCCGCGCCCCAAGATGTCCCTGACGACGAACGGCATCGGCCTCAAGCGCACCGCCGCCGCCCTCAAGGCCGCGGGCCTCGACCGGGTGAACGTCTCCCTGGACACCCTGCGCCCGGACGTCTTCAAGACCCTCACCCGCCGCGACCGCCACAAGGACGTGCTGGAAGGCCTTGAGGCGGCCCGTGACGCCGGCCTGACCCCGGTCAAGGTCAACACGGTCCTGATGCCGGGCCTGAACGACGACGAGGCCCCGGACCTCCTCGCCTGGGCCGTCGAGAACGACTACGAACTGCGGTTCATCGAGCAGATGCCCCTGGACGCCCAGCACGGCTGGAAGCGCGACGGCATGATCACCGCCGGTGACATCCTGCAGTCGCTGCGTACGCGCTTCGAGCTCACCGAAGAGGGCTCCGGCGAGCGCGGCTCCGCGCCGGCCGAGCGCTGGCTGGTGGACGGCGGTCCGCACCGCGTCGGCGTCATCGCCTCCGTCACCCGCCCGTTCTGCTCGGCCTGCGACCGCACCCGCCTGACGGCCGACGGCCAGGTTCGCACCTGCCTGTTCGCCACCGAGGAGACCGACCTGAGGGCGGCTCTGCGGGCGAACGACGAGGGCAGCTCCGAGGGCTCGGACGAGGCGATCGCGCGCATCTGGAAGCTCGCGATGTGGGGTAAGAAGGCGGGCTCCGGCCTCGACGACCCGGCGTTCCTGCAGCCCGAGCGCCCGATGTCGGCGATCGGCGGCTAGCTCTCCCGGGTGGCGGGCTAACTCTCCCGGTTCTCCCACTCGGCGAGCGGCACGACGTCCTTCAACATGCCGCGTACGCCCAGGAATTGAGAGAGGTGCTCGCGGTGTTCCGTACACGCGAGCCACGTCTTGCGGCGCTCCGGCGTGTGGATCTTCGGGTTGTTCCACGCCAGCACCCACACAGCGGCCGCGCGGCAGGCCTTGGCGGAACAGATCGGGGTTTCGTCGCTCACGGGTAACGTCCAAGTGCGTTCAAAACAAGGCGACGCCGAGCAGCCACGGGGGGAGCTGCCCGGCGTCGGTCTGTCGCTCCGACGGGGGATGCGGAGCGCGTACGAAGTATGTCACGGGGTACCCGGTGCCTGGCACCGGAACCACATGATTGATCTGAGCTTTTCTTGAGCTTGGCGCAACGTCGACGGTCAGTTCTGATGGCCTGAGGGAGCGTTGGGCTCGCCCGGCGCGGGGCCCGCGCCGGCCTCCGGGACGGGTTCCGCGGACTCGTCGCGCGGGGGCGGCGGCGCGAGCATAGGCCGGGACGGCGCCGGTACGAAGGTCGACGGCAGCGAAGGAACGCTCTCCCGCCCCGCGTTGGCGATCACGACGGAGATGTACGGCAGGAGGATGCCGAGCACCAGTGCGACGAGGGCGACATGCCGCTCGACGTTCCACAGCACCGCTGCGGCAATGACCGAAAGAGTACGGATCGACATCGAGATCACGTACCGCCGCTGTCTGCCCCGCACATCCTCCGCGAGTCCCTGTCGGGCCCCTGTGATCCGGAAGACCTGGGCACTGCTCTGCTTCCGCATCGCATTCCACCGCCTGCTCGCAAGAAGCCGGGCGCTCCCCGGCCCGGACCCGCTCCACGTTACGCCGGGGCTGCGCAGCCTTCGAGACCGGGGCAGGCCCCTTCTCGGCGTCCTGTCTGCGTCATGCCACGTATGGGGGTGCCCGACATGCGCCGTATGCAGGCTCGGCCGACACTTGCGGTAATGCTCATGTTGAGCCGAATGAGGAGGCAGCTATGAGCTGGTTGTGGGCCATCATCGTGGGATTCGTGCTCGGGCTGATCGCCAAGGCGATCCTGCCCGGCAAGCAGCACAGTCCGCTCTGGCTGACCACGATCTTCGGCATCATCGGCGCGATCATCGGCAACTCGCTTGCCTCTGGGTTCGGCATCGATGACACCAAGGGAATCGACTGGGGCCGGCACGCCCTGCAGCTCGTGGCGGCGCTCGTCGTCGTGGGCCTGGGAGACATGGCGTACAAGATGATCAAGGGCAACAAGCAACGCGCCTGATCCGCGAGACCACGAGACCACGGCTCGCGAGAGGGGCCGGCCCGTACGGACCGGCCCCTCTCGTGCGAGTACGGGAACGCGGGTCAGCCCGCGGTGACCTCAGCGACCTCAGTGACCTCGACGGCCGCCAGGTTCTTCTTGCCCCGGCGCAGCACCAGCCAGCGCCCGTGCAGGAGCTCGTCGCGGGACGGGACGGCGTCCTCGGAGGCGACCTTCGCGTTGTTCACGTAGGCCCCGCCCTCCTTGACCGTGCGCCGGGCCGCGGACTTGCTCGCGACCAGGCCGACCTCCGCGAGGAGGTCCACCACCGGGCCGAGCTCGGCGACCTGGACGCGCGGCAGCTCGGAGAGGGCCGCGCTCAGCGTCGCCTCGTCGAGGTCACCGAGCTCGCCCTGGCCGAACAGCGCCTTGGACGCGGCGATGACCGCGGCGCACTGGTCGGCGCCGTGCACCAGCGTCGTCAGCTCCTCGGCGAGCGCGCGCTGGGCCGCACGGGCCTGCGGGCGCTCCTCGGTGAGCTTCTCGATCTCCTCGAGCTCCTCGCGGGACTTGAAGCTGAGGATGCGCATGTACGTCGAGACGTCCCGGTCGTCCACGTTCAGCCAGAACTGGTAGAACGCGTACGGCGTGGTCATCGCCGGGTCGAGCCAGACGGCGCCGCTCTCGGACTTGCCGAACTTCGTGCCGTCGGCCTTGACCATCAGCGGCGTGCCGACGGCGTGCACCGTGGCGTCCGGCTCCAGGCGGTGGATCAGGTCGATGCCCGCCGTGAGGTTGCCCCACTGGTCGCTGCCACCGGTCTGCAGCGTGCAGCCGTAGCGCCGGTAGAGCTCCAGGAAGTCCATGCCCTGGAGCAGCTGGTAGCTGAACTCCGTGTACGAGATGCCCTCCTGGGACTCCAGGCGCCGGGCCACGGAGTCCTTGGTCAGCATCTTGTTCACGCGGAAGTGCTTGCCGATGTCCCGCAGGAACTCGATCGCGGACATGCCCGCGGTCCAGTCCAGGTTGTTGACCATCACCGCGGCGTTCTCGCCCTCGAAGGACAGGAACGGCTCGATCTGCCCGCGCAGCCGCGCCACCCAGTTCGCGACCGTCTCCGGGTCGTTCAGGGTGCGCTCGGCGGTCGGCCGCGGGTCACCGATCTGGCCCGTCGCGCCGCCGACGAGGGCCAGCGGGCGGTGCCCCGCCTGCTGGAGCCTGCGGACGGTGAGGACCTGCACCAGGTGCCCGACGTGCAGACTGGCCGCGGTCGGGTCGAAGCCGCAATAGAACGTGACGGGGCCGTCCGCGAGCGCCTTGCGCAGTGCATCTTCGTCCGTGGACAGGGCGAAAAGTCCCCGCCACTTCAGCTCGTCGACGATGTCCGTCACGGTCTTGTGTCTCCTTGAAAGGTCCTGAAAGGTGTCTGGCCGGTACCGGCCGGCACCGGCCAGTCTATGGGCGTCACACGCCTTGGCTGACCGAGCTCATGTTGAAGTCGGGGATGCGCAGGGTGGGCATCGCGGCCCTGGTGAACCAGTCGCCCCACTCCCTGGGCAGCGTCTTCTCCGTACGCCCGGCCTCCGAGGCCCGGATGAGCAGATCCACCGGCGACTCGTTGAAGCGGAAGTTGTTCACCTCGCCCACGACCTCGCCGTTCTCCACGAGATAGACGCCGTCCCGGGTGAGCCCGGTGAGCAGCAGGGTCGCCGGGTCGACCTCGCGGATGTACCAGAGGCAGGTCAGGAGCAGCCCGCGCTCCGTGTCCGCGACCATCTCCTCCAGGGTGCGGTCGGTGCCGCCGTCCAGGATGAGGTTGTCGATGGCGGGGGCCACCGGCAGTCCGGTCAGGCCCGCGCTGTGCCGGGTGCTGGTCAGACGCGCGAGCTCGCCCGCGCGCACCCACTCGGTGGCGGCCAGCGGAAGCCCGTTGTCGAAGACGGACGAGTCGCCGCCCGACGCGTGCGCGAGCACGAACGGGGCGGACTCCAGGCCCGGCTCGTTCGGATCGCTGCGCAGCGTCAGGGGCAGCTCGGCCAGCCGGTCACCGACACGGGTGCCGCCGCCCGGCTTGGAGAACACCGTCCGGCCCTCGGCCGCGTCCCGCGCCGACGCCGACCACAGCTGGTAGATCAGCAGGTCGGCGACGGCGGTCGGCGGGAGCAGCGTCTCGTACCGCCCGGCCGGCAGGTCGATCCGCCGCTGGGCCCACTCCTGGCGCTGGGAGAGCTCGGCGTCGAGCGCGCGTGGGTCGACGTCCTTGAAGTCCCGGGTCGAGCGCCCCGCCCACGCGGACTTCGTGCGGTCCGGGGACTTGGCGTTGACCTCAAGGGTTCCGTTGGGCTGGTCGTGCCGCAGGCGCAGGCCCGTCGACGTACCGAGATAGCTCGTCGTGTGTTCGTGGTTGGCGAAGCCGTACAGCTCGCGCCCGCCCGCGCGGGCCGTGGCGAACGCCTCGCCGAGCGCCGGGGCGAAGTCCCCGAAGACCGCGGAGGACGTCTCGACGGGCGCGTCCCTGAAGTCCGCCGACTCCTTCGCCCCGGCCACCAGCGGCTGCGCGTCCTCGGCGGGACCCGCCCCGCGCGCGGCGTGCTCGGCGGCGCGGACCAGGGGCTCGAGATCGGCGGCGGTCACGGCCGAGCGCGAGACGACGCCCGATGCGGTGCCTTCCTTGCCGTCGACGGTCGCGACGACCGTGAGGGTGCGGCCTCGGGTGACGCCGTTCGTGGTCAGGGCGTTGCCCGCCCAGCGCAGGTTCGCGGTCGAGTGCTCGTCGGCGATGACCACGCAGCCGTCGGCGGTGGACAGTTCGAGGGCGCGCTCGACGATCTCGTGCGGCTTGGTGCTACGGCTCATCGACCCGCCTCCTGCGTCGTGTTGAGGATGTTCACGCCTCGGAACAGGGCCGAGGGGCAGCCGTGGGAGACCGCCGCGACCTGGCCCGGCTGAGCCTTGCCGCAGTTGAAGGCGCCACCGAGCACGTACGTCTGCGGGCCGCCGACCGCCGCCATCGAACCCCAGAAGTCGGTGGTCGTCGCCTGGTACGCGACATCGCGGAGCTGACCGGTGATGCGGCCGTTCTCGATGCGGTAGAAGCGCTGCCCGGTGAATTGAAAGTTGTACCTCTGCATGTCGATAGACCAAGAACGGTCGCCTACGACGTAAATGCCCCGGTCCACACCCGCGATCAGATCCTCCGTGCCGAGCCCGCCGGGATCAGGCTGGAGCGACACGTTCGCCATGCGCTGCACCGGCACATGGCCGGGGGAGTCCGCGTAGGCGCAGCCGTTGGAGCGCTCGAAGCCGGTGAGCCGCGCGATGCGCCGGTCCAGCTGGTAGCCGACCAGGGTGCCGTCCTTCACCAGGTCCCAGGACTGGGCGGCCACGCCCTCGTCGTCGTACCCGATGGTCGCAAGGCCGTGCTCGGCCGTCCTGTCGCCCGTCACGTTCATGGCCGACGAGCCGTACGCGAGCTTGCCGAGCTGGTCGAAGGTGGCGAACGACGTCCCCGCGTACGCGGCCTCGTAGCCGAGGGCGCGGTCCAGCTCGGTGGCGTGCCCGATGGACTCGTGGATGGTCAGCCAGAGATTGGACGGATCGACGACCAGATCGTACGTACCCGCCTCCACGCTCGGCGCCCGCATCTTCTCGGCGAGGTGCTCCGGGATGCGCGCGAGCTCCGCGTCCCAGTCCCAGCCGGTCCCCGTGAGGTACTCCCAGCCGCGCCCGACGGGCGGTGCGATGGTCCGCATCGAGTCGAACTCGCCGCTGGTCTCGTCGACCGCGACCGCGGTGAGCTGCGGGTGCAGCCGGACCCGCTGCTGCGTGGTCACCGTCCCCGCCGTGTTCGCGTAGAACTTGTTCTCGTGCACGGTGAGCAGCGAGGCGTCGACGTGCGAGACGCCGTCGGCGGCGAGCAGCCGGGAGCTCCACTCGGCGAGCAGTCCGCTCTTCTCCTCCTCCGGCACGGAGAAGGGGTCGATCTCGTACGCCGATACCCAGGTCTTGTCGGCGTGCACGGGCTCATCCGCGAGCTCGACCCTCTCGTCCGACCCGGCCGCCTTGATGACCTTGGCCGAGAGCTTCGCCATCGCCACGGCCTGGGACGCGACCTTCGCCGCCGCGTCCATCGTCAGATCGACCCCCGAGGCGAACCCCCAGGTCCCGCCGTGCACGACGCGGACCGCGTAGCCGAGGTCCGTGGTGTCCGAGGTACCGGACGGCCTGGCGTCCCGCAGCCGCCAGGACGCGCTGCGCACCCGCTCGAAGCGGAAGTCCGCGTGGTCGGCGCCCAGGGCACGCGCGCGGGCGAGCGCCGCGTCGGCGAGGGCACGCAAGGGCAGCGCGAGGAACGATTGATCGATCTCATGGGCCATATGCGGCCTTCCCTTCGGTCATGGCGTAGTCCGGGTGAGTGAACCACGTCGCCAAGTGCGGCGGCGCGCCTATTCGATGGTGGCCGGAGCCAGGTCACGCCGGTCGGAGCTGTAGTGCCGAAGACCGGCGAGAAAGAGCGGCCCCCGGTTAGGCTCAACGGGCGATCACACTGCGCAAACGCGACGACCTTTGCACTTTCGGAGAGGCGGTACCACCCCATGAGCAGCGCAGACGGGGCGTTGCAGGCACCAGACCCCCGACTCGAACGCCTGGCCAGGCAGTCCCGCAACTTCGGGTTCCTGCTGCCACACCTTCCGCTGCTCGTCGCGTACGGAACCGCTGCCGAGAGTCATGTCTTCAGTGACCCGAACACGTCCCTGATCAAGTCCCGTCAGTTCGGGGAAGCCATGGCGGCCGACCTGGTCAGCAGGGGCCGCGTCCGTGTGGAGGGCAGCACCCAGTTCGACCGGCTGCGGGCACTGGACAGGGAGGGGTACCTCCACGGTGACGTGAACACCGCCTTCCACGACGTGCGCGCTCTTGGCAACGACGCGAACCATGCGGGACTCGACAGCGCCGACGACGCCTTCCGCGCGCTGCGCACCTGCTTCCGCCTCGGGATCTGGTATCACCGGCTGCTCACCGGCTCGCGCGAGCAATTGCCGTTCGTGCCGCCCAGCCCGGACCGTGCCCCGGGCGCTGTGAACGAGCGCCTGCTTCAGGACGTCGCCCGAGCTCGCAGGGAGTTGGAAGAGGCCCGCCTCAGCTACCGCGACCAGGCATCCCAGGCTCAGGCGGAGCAGGCCGCCCGAGCCGCCGTCGAGCGTGAACTCGCTCAGGCGCGGGCCGAGCGCGAGGAACTGGCCCTTGCGGTCGCGGCCATGCAGGACCAGCTCACGGAGTTCCAGGCCGCCGCCGAAGCCACGCACAGTGGCCGCCGACGTGCCGACACCACTGACCGGGCCGCCGCGTCGGCCGCCGTCGCCGAGCGTGCCCGCCTGCTCGACAACGCCGAGCAGGCTTCGCGTGAACCCCTCACCGAAGTGCAGGTCCGCAAACGGCTCGACGCCATGCTCAGGGCGGCAGGCTGGGACGTCCAGGACGCCGGCGCCGACCTCAACCTCCACGTCCAGGGCGACCGGCGGGGCAACGGCGTTGCCGTCCGTGAGGTCACCACGGCCCAGGGCCGCGCCGACTACGCTCTGTACGTCGACCGCAAGCTCGTCGGTGTCGTAGAGGCCAAGCGCGAAGGCGCCGACCTGTCCGCCGCCGAGGCACAGGCCGACGGCTATGCCGATCACCTCACTGATGCCCAGCAGCGCCTCAGCGCCTGGCGCACCCCGCTCCCGTTCCGGTATGTGAGCGACGGCGGCGAGACCCGCTTCCGGTCCGTCCTCGACCCGGACTCCCGTACCCGCCGCATTTTCTCCTTCCACCAGCCGCGCACACTGGCCCGCTGGGTCCGCCAGGCCGAGGAGGACGAGCAGGCCCCCAGCTACCGGGCCCGGTTGCGCTGGCGCATGCCGGAACTCGACGAACGCCCACTGCGACCCGCGCAGATCAAGGCGGTGCGCGGTGTGGAGGAGTCAGTGGCACTCGGTAGGGGTCAGCAAGGGATGGGACAGTCCCGCTCCCTCGTCCAGATGGCCACCGGTGCGGGCAAGACGTTCACAGCGGTGACGTTCTCGTACCGGATGCTCAAGCACGCGCGAGCCGAGCGCGTCCTGTTCCTCGTCGACCGCAACAACCTCGGTGTGCAGGCCTTCGCCGAGTTCGAGAACTTCAAAACCCCCGACACCGACCGCAAGTTCGCCGACCTCTACAACGTCCAACGTCTCGGGGCGGAGGGCATGTTCGCCTCCTCCAAGGTCGTCATCTCCACCGTCCAGCGCCTCTACATGGAGCTCACGGACGCCACCTTGCCAGGTACCGAACGAGATGACGGCGAGATCGACTACGACGTCGATGTACCGGGCGTCATCGAGGTCGGCTACAACGCGGACATTCCTCCGGAGGCCTTCGACCTGATCGTCGTCGACGAGTGCCACCGCTCCATCTACGGCAAGTGGCGCTCCGTCCTCGAATACTTCGACGCCCCCATCGTCGGCCTCACCGCCACTCCTGTAGCCCAGACCTTCGGCTACTTCAACGGCAACCTGGTCAGCGAGTACTCGTACCAGGAGGCGGTGGCCGACCGCGTCAACGTCGACTTCTCCGTCTACGAGATCGAGACGCGGATAACAGTTGAGGGCGGTGTCATCGCGCACGGCACCATCCCCGTCCGCGACCGCCGCACGCGCCGCCAGCGCTACGAGGACATCGACGAGGACATCGAGTACGGCGCCAACCAGGTCGGTGTCGGAGTCATCAGCAAGGATCAGTTGCGTACGGTCGTCCAGACCTTCCGCGACCGACTGTTCACGGAGATCTTCCCCGAGCGGGGCAAACGCGACCCGGCCACGGACGCTCTGCTGTGGGACGAGACGTACGTACCCAAGACGTTGGTCTTCGCCAAGAACGACAACCATGCGGAGGAGATCGTCGAGGTCGTCCGCGACGTCTTCGGCAAGGGCAACAACTTCTGCGCGAAGATCACCAGCGCGGCACGCAACGCCGCCGAGCGCCTCTCGGCCTTCCGTAACCTCCCTGAGCTACGCATCGCGGTGACCGTCGACATGATCGCCACGGGTACGGACGTCAAGCCGCTTGAGTGCCTGCTATTCCTGAGGGACGTCAAGAGCTGGGCGTACTTCGAGCAGATGAAAGGCCGCGGTGCCCGGACTCTGTCTCTCACGGACTTCGAGAAGGTCACCCCCGGCGTTGGCCCCAAGACCCGCTTCGTGATCGTCGACGCGGTCGGCGTGACGAAGAGGCCGAAGGTCGACGCGGCGCCGCTGGAACGGCACACCGACAAACAGATCAGCCTGGAAAAGCTGCTCCGTAAGACTGCCGCGAACACCATCGAGGAAGAAGAGGTCTCCACTCTCGCGGCTCGCCTCGCCAAACTCGACATCCAGCTGACGGACGAGGAGCGCACGGAGATTCAGCGCCTGAGCGGCGGACTGGAACTGACGAAGATCGTTCACGGGATGGTCGACGCCGTTTCGGCGGACCGGCAGATGGAGACCAGGGAAGCCGCCGAGCGCGCGCGCCGAAACCCCGAGCGCGCGGTACGTGATCTCATCGAGAAGGCCGTTCAGCCACTGGCCGCCCAGCCGCCGCTGCGCGCCCGTCTGCTGGAGATGCGACGCGCGAAGGACATCCTCTACGACGAGAACGGCGCGGACGAACTGCTCCGTGCGGGCGCTGTCGTCGATGACAAGGACACGGCGGCGGAGACGGTCCGCGACTGGCGCCGGTACATCACCGACAACCGTGACGAGATCGCGGCGATGTCCATCGCGTTCAGCGCCGGCTCCGACATACCGCCGGGCGTCGCGATGAATAGGCTCAAGGATGTGGCCCGCAGCATCGCCCGCCCGCCGCGCGCCTGGACCCCGGACAGACTCTGGAAGGCGTACGAGAAGATGGGCGAGGTGGTCATAGACGAGGCCCGCCGCAAGCACACGGCCTCCGATCTGTTGGCCCTGCTCCGCTACGAACTAGCGGGTGGCGCGGAGCGGGGTGCCCCGGCTCCGCGCCCGTACGAGGAGCTTGTGCGCGAGCGGTATCGGGCGTGGATAGCCCGTCAGGAACAAGCGGGGACCCGTTTCACCGAACGTCAACGCTGGTGGCTCGACCGCATCGCCGCAGCGACAGCCGAGCGTGTACGCTTCGACACCGCTGACCTCGATTACGCCCCTTTCACTTCGCATAACGGCACGGATGGATTCATTGCCGAATTCGGTGGGACGCGGGCGGAACGCATTATTAATGAACTGGACAAGGAGCTGAGCGCGTGACGACCGACTCGGGTATGGGGCCGGGGGGTTCGGGGGCCGAGGGGGATGTCATGGGCGAGCTGCCTACGGGGTGGGTTCGGGCGACGCTCGGGGAATTGGGTGTGGAGGTACAATCGGGATTTGCCAGCGGGAAACACAACCGTGACGGCGAGGGAATCCTTCATCTCCGCCCGATGAACATCACTCGTAATGGAGTGATGGACACCCTGGATGCTCGCTACGTCGTCGATGAATCTGACCGACGCGTCGAACTGGGTGACGTCCTGTTCAACAACACGAATAGCCCGGCACTGGTCGGGAAGACGGCGTGGGTAGATTCCGCCGAGCCGCTCGCTTTCTCGAATCACATGAACCGGCTGCGCGGCCCGGAAGGGTTGGATGGAAAGTTCCTAGCTGCACAGTTGCACCACATGTGGGCAACTGGGTATTTCAAGTCGATCCTGAATAATCATGTGA
Organism: Streptomyces sp. NPDC050147; assembly: GCF_040660195.1. NCBI lineage: Bacteria > Bacillati > Actinomycetota > Actinomycetes > Kitasatosporales > Streptomycetaceae > Streptomyces > Streptomyces sp. NPDC050147. Next base: position 128,926 of record NZ_JBFALJ010000024.1, read on the forward strand.
ACCAGGCGAGCGTGTCCCGTAAGGCTCTCCTGGATACGGCGATCGTGGTCCCGCCTCTCGCTGAACAGCACCGCATCGTCGCCAAGCTGGATGATCAGTTGGCGCATATCGAAGCGGGCGAGGCGGCCTTGGGTCTGGCCGCCGACAGCTTTGAGCACCTTATCCATGCTGCGCGTTCCCGCGATGTCTGGCCAGCAGATGGGGATTCGCTACCCGAGGGGTGGAGATGGGGTGTTGTGGGGGACGTCCTCGCAAAGATCGAGGCCGGGAGATCTTTCACTTGCCTTCCGAGAACAGCTCGCGATGATGAGTGGGGCGTCATTAAAGTCAGTGCTATGACCTGGGGTGAGTTTAGAGCTGACGAGAATAAAGCATTGCCCTTCGAACGCGAACCGAATTCTGAATATGAGATTCATAGTGGCGATATTCTCGTGAGTCGCGCGAATACTGTCGATTACGTCGGTGCTCCCGTTCTAGTCGGCGCTACCCGTCCTAAATTGATGCTCAGTGATAAGAGTCTGAGATTGGTCCCGAAAGCAGAGGTTGATAGGGATTGGCTCATCGAAGTTCTCTCGTCGCAACCGGTGCGAGCGCAGTATTCAGCGGCAGCTACAGGAACCAGCGACTCGATGCGAAATATCTCGCAGGTAACTGTTCGCTCTGCTCGGATTCCTATCCCCCCTGAAGGTGCGGGGCAGAGAGACGTGGCCACGGCTATTGCGGATACAATGAGGCTCGTGAAGCCGTTGAAACGGCCGCTGGACGAGCAGGCCCGCGAAGCTGGGCGGCTTCGTGCAGCCCTCCTCCACGCTGCATTCACCGGGGTCCTGGTTACCCAGGACCCCAACGACGAGCCCGCTTCTGCCCTCCTTGAGCGGATCCGCGCTCAGCAGGCCGCCGACACTGAGACGACCAGGCGTAAGCGCGCGCCTCGTACGACGTCCCCGGCTGCCTCCCAGACCTCCGGCCGACCGGTTTCCTCCGGCATCCAGGAAGCACTTCCCCTGTGAGCACCATCATGACCAGCAGCACCGAGAAGCCGGCCTCCGCGGATCCCGCCGAGACGGCAGCCCCTTCGGGACTCAGCGCAACTCCCGCCCCCCGCACGGCGAAAGCCAAGAACAAGGCCGTCCCAGTCACCCCGACCTCGACCTCCACCCTCGTCAACCGCCTCTGGTCGTACTGCGAACTGCTCCGCCACTCCGGCGTCTCCACCCTCGACTACGTCGAGCAGCTCACGTACCTCCTCTTCCTGAAGATGGCCGACGAGCGCGCCAACCGCCCGGCTGCCTTCCGGCGTAACGCTCCCGAACAGCCTCTCGTCCCTGAGGGCCGGGACTGGAAGAGCTTGACTACCCGGTCCGCTGAAGCGCTGCTTGATCACTATGAGTTCATCCTCAAGGACCTGGGTCAGCGCGGCGGCACCATGCTCGGTGAGGTCTTCACCAAGGCGCAAAACAAGATCCATGAACCGGCCGTCCTCGACCGCCTGATCAAGGATTTGATCGACCCAAACACCTGGACCACCGAGAAGCAGGACCTCAAGGGCGACGCCTACGAAGGCCTCCTCCAGCGCGGCGCCGAGGACCGCAAGACCGGCGCGGGCCAGTACTTCACACCCCGCCCGCTCATCGACGCCATGGTCGACTGTGTTCAGCCGAAGCTCGGCGAGACCATCACCGACCCGGCCTGCGGCACCGGCGGCTTCCTCATTGCGGCGCATGCCCACCTCGTCCAGAACTACGAGGACGAGCTGTACGGCGACAAGGGCCGTGCCCTCCAGACCGGCGCGATCACCGGTTACGAACTCGTCCGCGAGACCGGCCGCCTCGCCCTGATGAACATGCTGCTGCACGGCATCGGACACTCCGAGGCCAAGCCGCTCATCACCATCCAGGACTCCCTGGCCCGCCCCCCGAAGCGGCACTACGACATCGTGCTCGCCAACCCGCCCTTCGGCGTCGGCTCGGTGACCGGTGAGTCGTACACATCCCGTACCGACTTCTGGGTGCCGACCACCAACAAGCAGCTCAACTTCGTCCAGCACATCTACAACCTGCTGAAGACCAACGGCCGAGCCGCTCTTGTCCTCCCCGACAACGTCCTCTTCGAGGGCGGCGCCGGTGAGACCATCCGCAGGAACTTGCTCAACCTCTGCGACGTGCACACCCTCCTGCGCCTGCCGACCGGAATCTTCTACGCCAACGGTGTCAAGGCCAACGTCTTGTTCTTCGAGAAGACGGGCCAGCGCACCGGAGGTCGCCCCGGTACCCGCAAGCTCTGGGTCTACGACTTCCGCTCGGACCAGCGTTTCACGCTGAAGCAGCGACAGTTGGGCCGCCAACACCTGGATGACTTCGTCGCCGCGTACCACTCTGGTGGTACGGACTTCACCAAGCGCACGCCGAGCGACCGCTTCCGCGCGTACGACTACGACGAGTTGATGGCCCGGGACAAGGCCAACCTGGACCTCACGGTGCTCAAGTCGGGCGCCTCAACCAAGAAGTACGCGTCGCCGGACGTGATCGCCCAGGAGATTGTCGACGAACTCGAAGTGGCACTGGCTGAGTTCACGGCCGTAGCCCGAGCCCTGAAGAAGGACGCGTCGCCGTCGGCCGATGACAAGTAGGCATGGCGATGGGCCGGTGGTTCTTCGAGAACCACCGGCCCATCGCTGTTTCCTCCTCTACGAGCTCATAGCTCGCCCGCGATCACTCCTGCTCGGAACGCGGCCCACTCCGACGCGGTGAACCGCAGCGGTTCCCGCTCCGTGTTCTTCGAGTCACGTACGGCCCGTGCACCGTGCGGCAGCTCGGCGACCTCGACGCAGTCGTTCTCGGCTCCACTGGCTGTTGCCTTGCGCCAGACGGCGTCATCGAGGTCTTGTTCGTACAGCTCAGTCTTGCGGTCGGTCACTAACGGAGGCCTTCTTCCAGCTCGGCGATGTGTACGAGTGAGTCCTCGACAGGCAAGGCGGTTGCGCGAATGCGTTCGTACGCCCGCTCGAAGGGGACCGCGTCTTCGCCTTCAACGTACGTGGCTCCGCCTGGGTTCTCCAAGAGGACGACGCTGGGTAGCGGTGCCCGGAACTTGGTGAGGGAGAAGCCGCCCTCAAGCCCTGGATGGGGAGTTGCGCTGAGAGGCATCAACTGCACCGTCACGTTGGGGAGTTCTGCGGTCTCGCGTAGTCTGCGCAACTGCTCGCGCATGGTGCCGGGCCGGCTCGCGAATCTCAGGTGCAGCGCCGCCTCGTGGATGATGGCCCAGAACTCCAGAGGGGCGCCGGGCCGGCTGAGCACGGATTGGCGAGCCATACGCACCTCCGCCAGTGCCGTGACCTCTTCGGCGCTTCGAGTGGTGGTGATCCCGGCGATCGTCTCGCGCGCGTAGGCGGCGTTCTGCAGCAGCCCCGGAATCAGTAGCGGCGACCAGGAGCACACCACCTCAGCGTCCGTTTCCAGCGAGATGTAATCCGCGTACAGAGGGCTGACGACTTGCGAATAGGCCTGCCACCAGCCCTTCTTTGCGGCGTCGTTCCTCAGCTGCTCCAAGACGCTGCGGACCTCGCGGTCGTTCACTCCGTAGACCGTGAGCAGCTTGTCCAGGTCGGCAGGTCGGATCGCCTGTACGGCATTTTCGATTTTCGACATCTTCGGGCTCTGCCACGCCATCGCGGAGGCGGCGCGGTCCAGGCTCAAACCGGCCTCGTTGCGGAGCCTGCGTAGTGCCCCTCCTAGGCGGCGACGTCTGACGGTTGGGGCCAAGGGGGCGTTCGGCATGCTGACATGTTGCCATTCTTGCGACGCCTCCACGGCGTGCAGGGAGAAACTGTCACCCATTCGGGTAGAAAGGTTGCGATTTAAAGGGAGGGGAAGTCATTCTCAAGGCATCGCAAGGCGACGAAAGTTCACCTCCGACGTCAGGAGTCCCCCATGTCTCACTCCCTCGGCTGGTACCACACCCCCACCCCCACCGGCTTCGTCCTCCATCTCTCCGCCACCCCTGACCACCTCCGTGCCACCCGCGCCCTCATCGGCAAGACGCTGGCCGACGCCGGAGCGGACGAAGGCCAGTCGTACGCCGTGCAGTTGGTGATGTCTGAGCTGTTCGGGAACGCGGTCCGTGCCTGCGGTGACTTCGTGCCGCTCGTCGCCGAGGTGGCGGTCGAGCCGCCGCAGAGGTTCGGCGGCGGTGCGGAGCGAGGCGTCAGGGTCAGGCTGCACGACCCATATCGCCTGGCGCTCCCCGTGCGAGCCTACGTACGGCTGGATGATCTCGAGGTGGAGTCGGGGCGCGGGCTGCCGCTGGTCGATCTGCTCGCCCCGGGGTGGCGGGTCGCGGGCACGCCGGTCGGCAAGCAGGTGCGCTGCCGGATTCCGGCGCAGGGGGAGAGCGGCGCCTGACAGGTTAAAAAGCTCTGCTCACAACCCCAGGTGCCAAGGTTGTGCCTACGATGGAGGGGAGTTGATCGCCTGCGGCTCGTTCGGCCGGTCCTGATGTGTTCTCAGAGCGCTTCGTCGCCGGTTCCGACGCTGCCGGAACAGGGGGGTGGCCCGTCGGCGTATCCACTCGGTCCGGGACGTTCGAGAACGGGTGGGGAATGGCGACGGAGCGCGACACCATCGGGGCGAGAGGGCCGGAGAGCCGTTGGACGGGGAAGGGGATCTTCGAGCGCTGGAAGCGATTCTACGAGCAGAGGACCAGTGAGCGAGGACTGACCCGGCTGGAGTTCACCGAGCACATCGGGTATCTGCTCTTCCTCAAGCTCGACCATGAACGCGCCCAGCGCGCAGGAGTGTTCGCGACCCAGCCGATCGCCCCGGCGGACAGTTGGCCACGCCTCGTACTGGCCAGTGGTGAGGATCTGCACCGTGACCTCGCCGCGTTGTTGACCGAACTCGGCAAGCCGAACCCGCCGGACCCCCGCCGGGCCATCGCGAGCGTCGTCTTCCAGGACTCCCGCCCCTGGCCCGCAGACAAGATGGCGGAACTCGGACGACTGATCGTCGAGGAGTTCGACCCTTACAGGTGGTCGGGCGTGAACCAGGATGAACTTGGTACCGCCTACTCCCTGCTGATTGCCGAATGCCGTGACGACATCCGGGCCAAGCGGGAGACGGGCCAGTTCCTCACCCCGCCTTACCTGCTCAAGGTTATTGCGAAGGCCCTCGCCGTCACCCCGCAGGACCGCGTGGTCGATGCCGCCGTCGGCGTCGGCACCAGCCTCATAGCCGCTCATCGTGAGATGGCCGCGCACGGGGGCCGTGTCGACGCCGCCGCCATCGCCGGTGCTGACATCGACGTACAGATGTGCCGCCTGGCCGCGATGAACGTGCTCCTCAACACCGGCCGTCCGTTCCACGACGTACCCCCGATACTGCGTGACGACTCTCTCAAGGAGAAGGAACGCGTGGTACGTCGGCACGAGCGGGATGTGGCCGCCACGGTCGCTATTTGCAACCCGCCGTTCAGGAGTGTTGAGACGAACACCGAGCGGCGGGACGACTTCTGGGCGCAGAACGCGACTCTGCCCGCCAATTTCCTCCAGCATCTGGCCATCACCCTGCCGCAGGGAGCCAGAGCGGCCATATTTGTCCCCGACGGGGTGCTGTTCCACGGCGGGGCGGCGGCCACCATCCGCAAAAGGCTCTTGAAGTACTGCGATGTGCACACCCTGCTGCGGCTGCCTACCGGCATGTTCCACGACACCGGCTCCAAGACGAACGTGCTGTTCTTCACCAAGTCCGTACCGCGCCCGACCGACGAGCCGGCCACCGACGAGCTGTGGGTCTACGACGTTCGTGACCGCCACCATACGAACACCGAGAACCCGCTTACCGAGGACGACTTCGCGGAGTTCCTGGAGGCGTACCGACCTGGCGACGAAGGGGTGTCCGGCCGTACGGAATCGGAGCGTTTCAAGCGCTACGACCGTGACGCCATCCGTCGGATACTGGACAGCTCCAGCGCCAGCCTTGATCTGAAGGCCCATCTCGCCGCCGCATCGGACGACTTCGGCGATCCGCGCGACATCGCGCAGTCGATCGTGAACCATCTCGGCGACGCGCAGCGGAGCTTCCAGGTGGTACTGGACTCCCTCAGCTGATGCTCCCTTACAGCCCCCTTCGCCGCTCGTAGCCGGCCGGACAGGAAGACTATGAACGCGACTCCCCAGCACCCCGTCGTCCCCGCTCCGGTCCGTCAGACACAGCGTGCCTTCGACGAGACGTATACCGGTCTCATCGACGTGAGCGACTTCGGTAATCGGCCGCCGGAGAAGACCAAGCCCGCATTCCGCTCCCGCGCCTTGGCGGCGCACGCCGTGCGCATTATGACGGGGTGGACCCCCGAGCAGGCGGCCGACTGCGTCATCGACGGCGGCCAGGACCAGGGCATCGACGCCATCGCCATCGACGAGGCGGCGGCACACATTTACCTCGTACAGGCCAAGTGGAGTCCGGAGGGGACGGCCAAGGCGGACGAGACCGCGGTGCACAAGCTTTTCGCGGGACTGACCCTCATCGACTCCGGAGAGGCTGCCCAGTTCAACCCCCGTGGACAGATCCTTGCCAAGCGGGCACATGACCTTATCGGCGAGAAGACCACCCGGATCACGCAAGTGATCGCCCTCATGGGGACCAAACTGCCTTCGCCGGGCGTACGACAGGTCATCAAGAACGGCGAGGTGGAGTTCAACTCCCATGGAGATTACGTCGATCACCGGTTCCTGCACGCTCCGGACATCCACGCTCTGGTTCTGAAGGATCAGCGAAGCGAACCCGTCACGCTGGAAGCGCTGCTTCAACCCTGGTTCAGCGTGTCCTCGCCCTACCTCTCCTACGAGGGAGTCATGCAGGCGGAAGAGGTCGCGAGCTGGGCCGAGCATGGCAACGAGCTGTTCGTCCGCAACATCCGCAACCCGCTGGGGCTGACCCCCATCAACAAGGAACTGGTAGACACCCTCACTGACGAGCCGTCCCACTTCTGGTACTTCAACAACGGGGTCACGGTCCTGTGCGACTCCGTGGAAGTGGTGACCGGATCGCAGAAGTTCCCCGAGCGTCACGCCGTCCGCCTCACGGCACACGGCGCCAGCGTGGTGAACGGCGCACAGACCGTACGCTCTGTCATCGACGCCGCGCAGAAGGCCGAGGAAGCCGGACTCGCCCAGGTCACTGTCCGTTTCATCGTCACCGGCGGCGACACCGAGTTCGCCAACCGCACCACGCAGGCCACCAACCGGCAGAACCACATCACCGAGCGAGACCGCATTGCCCTCGACCCCGTCCAGGCGGTGCTCATCGAAGAATTCCGTGCTGAGTTCGGACTCGTGTACAGCGTGCGCCGCAGCGAACTCGAACCGCAGGACGACGAGGGCTGCTCCGTCGTAGAAGCCGCGTGCGCGCTCGCCTGCGCCCACAGCGGCAGCCGGTTCGTGGCCCGGCTCGTCGCGTCCGGCTCCACCGACGTGCTGTGGGAACGGGGAAGCAGCGGTATCTACGACCCCCTCTTTCGCTCCGTGCCCAGCGTGTACGAAACCTGGAACGCCGTGAACGTCCTACGGGCGGTACGTACGGCTTTGCGTACGGAACGCGAACAGTACGCGGGGCGAGCGGCTGCAGTCATCGACGACGGCACCTTCCTCGTCACCCACCTGGTGTTCCGGCAGTTGCTCGTCCAGGACGCCGGCATGGGCGAGCCGGACCAGTCGCTCGCTTGGGCTGCCGCAGCCGTGGGGCAAGTGCCCGACCTGGTCAAGCGCACCGTCCCGATGCTTGTGCAGGCCCTGGACGAGGAGGTGGGAACCCGATCGAGTCTCCAGCGCGTGTGCGCTGACCCAGGGCAGGCCGCCGACCTCGTGACCACGGTCCTCACAGCCCTCGAAGGCGGCGGGACCGAGGACGCAGCCGCGAAGTACCGGCGTCAGGAGAACAAGCCACGCAAGCGCCGTAGGCCCAACGCGGTGCATGTCATCGTCAACAGCGCTGCCCTGGACGAAGGGGCGCCCCTTCATCTGGCCCTGTATCTACAGCCGGAGAAGGACGCGTTGGCCGCATGGCTCGATGCGAACCCGCGCAGGGCGCTCGCAAAGTGGACCAACACCAACCGGGCGCGCCCGATCGTCTGGTCCGCCGACGGCCTCGCGTACTCGCCCAGCGGGCTGATCGCACGGATGTGGGAGCTGGCCGAATGGGAAGGACGTCCCGTCTCGAACCAGGGCACCGCTCGCTGGGCCACCCAGGACGGAGAGACGCTCGCCATCCTCGCCCGGCGGCTTCTCGACGGTATGGAAGAGGAGAAGGACGCCGAGTAGGCGGCCGAGTGGCACGGAGATCCCCAGGCCGTGACGCCGCCCGCGAGGCCAGGCTGACCGCGCACGCACCCAGCGTGGCGGACTGGCGGAAGGCGTGTCGACTGTAGAGACCCGACAGTGAGTCCGGTGCGCCACTGTCGGTCGCCGATTCTCCGTATGGAGCACCGTACCGATAGGTTTTCGAGGTACCAGACCGCTATCGAAAGGGTGATCCGTTGAGCCGCTCGGTTCTCGTCACCGGAGGAAACCGGGGCATCGGCCTCGCCATCGCCCGCGTCTTCGCCGACGCCGGCGATCAGGTCGCGATCACCTACCGCTCGGGTGAGCCGCCCCAGGCCCTCACGGAGCTCGGAGTCCTCGCCGTCAAGTGCGACATCACTGACTCCGAGCAGGTGGAGCAGGCCTACAAGGAGATCGAGGAGAAGCACGGTCCGGTGGAGATCCTGGTGGCCAACGCCGGGATCACCAAGGACCAGCTCCTCATGCGGATGTCCGAGGAGGACTTCACGTCCGTTCTCGACACCAACCTCACCGGCACCTTCCGTGTCGTCAAGCGCGCCAACCGCGGCATGCTGCGCGCCAAGAAGGGCCGCGTCGTGCTGATCTCCTCCGTCGTCGGCCTGATGGGCGGTCCGGGACAGGCGAACTACGCCGCCTCCAAGGCGGGCCTGGTCGGCTTCGCGCGCTCGCTCGCCCGTGAGCTCGGGTCGCGCAACCTCACTTTCAACGTCGTGGCGCCCGGTTTCGTCGACACCGACATGACCAAGGCGCTCACCGACGAGCAGCGGTCGAACATCATGGCGCAGGTGCCGCTCGGCCGTTACGCGCAGCCCGAGGAGATCGCCGCCGCGGTGAAGTTCCTCGCCTCGGACGACGCGTCGTACATCACTGGAGCCGTCATCCCCGTTGACGGCGGATTGGGCATGGGTCACTGATCACCATGAGCGGAATTCTCGACGGCAAGAAGATTTTGATCACGGGCGTCCTGATGGAGTCGTCCATCGCGTTCCACGCGGCCAAGGTCGCGCAGGAGCAGGGCGCCGAGATCATCCTCACCGCCTTCCCGCGCCCCACGCTCACCGAGCGCATCGCCAAGAAGCTGCCCAAGCCCGCCAAGGTCATCGAGCTCGACGTGACCAACCAGGAGCACCTCGACCGGCTCGCGGGCCTGGTCAACGACGAGCTCGGCGGCCTCGACGGCGTCGTGCACTCCATCGGCTTCGCCCCGCAGGGTGCCTTCAACTTCCTCGAGGCGTCCTTCGACGACGTCGCGACGGCCATGCACGTCTCGGCGTTCTCCCTGAAGTCGCTCACCATGGCGTGCCGTCCGCTGTTCGAGGGCGGCGCCTCGGTCGTCGGCCTCACCTTCGACGCGCAGTTCGCCTGGCCGAAGTACGACTGGATGGGCCCGGCCAAGGCCGCCCTGGAGGCCACCAGCCGCTACCTCGCCCGCGATCTGGGCAAGGAGAACATCCGCTGCAACATGATCTCGGCGGGCCCGATCGGTTCCATGGCGGCCAAGTCCATCCCGGGCTTCGCCGACCTCGCGGACGTGTGGAACACCCGCTCCCCGCTGGACTGGGACATGGCCGACCCGGAGCCCGCGGGCCGCGGCATCGTCGCGCTGCTCTCGGACTTCTTCCCGAAGACGACCGGCGAGATCATCCACGTCGACGGCGGCGTGCACATGATGGGTGCCTGAGCAGCCATCTCGTACGCTTCTGACGCCCCGTCCCCCGCGCCGTGCGGGAGGCGGGGCGTCGCCCGTTCGGCCCACTGACCAGGCGCGGTCGGTACGGGACCGCGCACCCTGAGGTGTGCGCCCGTCACCTCCTGCGGTGCTCGCCGCTCTCTCCCTGCTGATCGCCCTGCCGTACGGCGCCGCGTCACATGCCGTCTCAGAGGCGAAGCCCCCACGCGCGCGCGTGGAGACCGTCGAACCGCGGCCCTTCGGCTCGGAGTGCCGCACCAGCGTCGAGGGCTCGGACGCGGTCGTGTACTGCCACAACCCGTACCCCGAGACGGACCGGGTGCGGCTGCACGTGGAGTGCGAGAAGTGGTGGGACATCGACAGCGACGGCGTGTCCGTCGAGGCCGGGCCCGCGCAGACCGTGCGCCTCACCGGACGGTGCTGGAAGGAGATCCGGGCCGTCTGGGTCAGCCACGAGAAGTGAAGGCCAAGGGCGAGCGGCCCTCAACGGTTTCGGTTCAGGGGCGAACGCGTCCCATCGCGTCTCCCACTGCGTCTTCCTCTGAGCGGATCACGGCCGCGCGGGACCGTCGAACAGCTCCCGGCGGCACATGAAGGGGTAGCCCGCCGCCTCCTTGGCCGCCGCCTCCGCGTCGTTCTCGCGGATCGCGTCGACGAGCCGGGCGTGGTCCATGTGGCTCTCGGGGGTCAGCTCCTCGCCGATGTCCTCGCGCAGCCAGTCCACCAGGACCTCGCCGAGGTCCGCGTACATGGCCGTCATCGCGTCGTTGTGGGACGCGGCCACGACGGCCAGGTGGAAGGTCGCGTCGGCCGCCACGAAGGCCTCGGCGTCACCTGATGCCCAGGCCGCCTCGCGGCGCTCCAGGAGGGCGTCCAGCTGCCTGAGGTCGCGCTCCGTGCGGCGCTGCGCGGCCAGCTTCGCCGCGCTCGACTCCAGCGTGCTGCGCAGCTCCGCGATGTGCCGCGGATCGGTGCCGGCGAACCTGCGCTGCATGACGCCGGCCAGTTCGCTCGTCGCGACCACGTAGGTGCCGGAGCCCTGGCGGATGTCGAGGAGGCCGTTGTGCGCGAGGGCGCGGACCGCCTCCCGGACGGTGTTGCGCGCCACGCCCAGCTGCTCGACCAGCTCGGGCTCGGTGGGGATGCGGGAGCCGACCGGCCACTCGCCCGAGGAGATCTGGTTGCGCAGCTCGGCGATGACCTGCTCGGAGAGCGCCGATCGGTGAGGGGTGGTCAGCGGCATGACGTTCCTTCGTGCGCGGGATGACGGGCGGGACCGTGACGGGCGGGACCGTGCGGGACGAGGTTACGGAAGATGTGACGCGATCGGATTGGACAGCCAATCATCCCATGATTCTATGATGGCTCCATGGCTAGTGAGGAAACCAGGACGATGACACCGGCACCGACGACACCGATACGTACCGACGCGGCGCACGGGGCAGCGAAGAAACAGCCCCCCACGCGCGCGTGGGCGACGCGTCTCGTCATGGTCGGCATCGTCCTCGCCGCCCTCAACCTCCGTCCGGCCATCACCAGCCTCGGTTCGCTCCTCGAAGAGGTACGCGACGGGCTCGGCATGAGCGGCACGCTCGCCGGGCTGCTCACCTCGGTCCCGCCGCTCTGCTTCGCGGTCTTCGGAGTGATGGCACCACGGCTCGCCCGCCGGTTCGGCCCCAGCGCGGTGGTCTGCGCGGGCATGGTCGCCATCGCCACGGGCCTGGCGATCCGCCCCTTCCTTGGCGGCACCGTCGGCTTCCTCGCCGCGAGCGCGCTCGCCCTCATGGGCATCGCGGTCAGCAACGTCCTGATGCCGGTGATCGTCAAGCGCTGGTTCCCCGACCGGGTCGGCTCGATGACCGGGCTCTACTCGATGGCGCTCGCCCTCGGCACCTCGCTGGCCGCGGCCATCACCGTGCCCATGACCGATGCGCTGGGCGGCAGTTGGCAGAACGGCCTCGTGGTGTGGGCGGCGCTCGCCGTCGTCGCCATCGTGCCCTGGGTGCCGCTCGTACGGGACCGGAGCGCCGCGTCGGCCGCTCCGGAGCACGTCAGCTCCGAGGTGCGCCAGGAAGACGCGGGACTGCGCATCACCCGCAGCCGTACGGCGTGGGCGCTCGCCTGTTTCTTCGGGCTCCAGGCCACGGCCGCGTACATCACGATGGGCTGGATGCCGCAGATCTTCCGTGACGCCGGGGTCCCGGCGGGGGAGGCCGGCGTGCTCCTCGCCGTCACCATGGCGATGGGCGTGCCGCTGGCCTTCGTGATCCCGCGGGTCGCCACCCGGCTGCCGAACCAGGGCCCCGTGGTGGTCGTGCTCGGCGTCTGCGGCCTCGCCGGATACGCGGGCCTGTACCTCGCCCCCGAGAGCGGCGCCTGGGCGTGGGCCCTGCTGCTCGGCGTCTCCAACTGCGCCTTCCCGCTGGCCCTCACGATGGTCGGCATGCGGGCCAAGAGCAGTGTGGGCGTCGCCAAGCTCTCGGCCTTCGCGCAGAGCACGGGCTACCTGATCTCGATTCCCGGGCCGCTCCTGGTGGGCGTGCTCTACCAGCACAGCGGCGGCTGGGGCCTGCCGATCGCGCTCATGGCGGGCCTGATGGTGCCGCAGATCGTGGTGGGCGTCCTGGCCGGCCGCAACCGCACGGTCGAGGACGAGGTCGCGGCGGCCGCTTGACGCGGGTGCTTGACGCGGGCGCCTTAATGCCGACGGCGGTCGCGGGCGCCTGGCGCGGGCGGCGGTGGCGGGTGTCGGGCGCGGGCGGCGGTCGTTCCCGGAACCCCGGCGGCGACTCCTCGGACAAAGGGTGCGAGACTCTCCCCATGCCTGTGCTCGACCCGAACCCCCAGAACGGCCAGAAGAAGCTGCTCATCGTGCTCGGCGCGATGCTGGCCATCACCGTGATCATCGGGATCATCGCCTCCATCGCCTCGCCGTGAACTGACCCCGGCGGTGCCGGTGATGGGGCCATGGTGGGGCTAGCACCACCATCCCCTAGGGGGTCAGTGTCAGGGTCAAGTGGGTGGATCACCGGATGTGCTGAGGGTCGCCGGATCCGTACCTTCGAGATGTGCCCGCAAGGACGCGGCACGCAGGACTCGAAGACCACGGAGGCGGCATGTCGGCCCGTTCGCACACTCAGCGCGACCCGGGAGCCCCCAAGGACTCTGCGAGCGTCGAGATCCAGCTTCCGTGGTGGGCGATCGCCCTCCCCGCCATCGCCTTCGCGACCCTGCTCCTGCTGATACTGAACCCCGCCGACGCACACGCGGCGAGCGGCGAGCCGGTTGTCACGCATATGCTCGAGCGCATCCGGGAGACCGTGTCCGGCACGACCCTGTGACCTGGCCCGGCCGGACGCCGTCACCCGTGGTGGGGGAGCACACCAACTCCCTGCGCCCGCTGGCGCGTTTCATGCGAAGCTGGGATGCATGAGCGTCGCAGAACCCCGCAGGATTATCCTCTTCCGGCATGCGAAGGCCGACTGGCCGCAGGTGACCGACCACGAACGGCCGCTCGCGGAGCGCGGCCGCAAGGATGCCCCCGTCGCCGGGCGCAAGCTGGCCGACAGCGGCATCCCTTTCGACCTGGCCCTCTGCTCGACCGCCGCCAGGACCCGCGAGACATGGAAGCTCGCCGTCCATGAGCTGCCGCACAGGCCCAAGACCGTCTACGAGGAGCGGCTGTACGAAGCCTCTCCGGGCGAGCTGATCGCCGTGCTGAACGAGACCCCGGACGACGTGCAGAACGTCGTACTGATCGGCCACAACCCCGGAGTGCAGGGGCTCGCCGACATCCTCTCCGGCGACGCCGAGGGTGACGCCCGTACACGAATGGACCGCCGCGGCTTCCCGACCTCGGCCTTCGCCGTCCTGACGTACTCCGGCTCGTGGAAGGCCCTGGAGCCGGGGGTCGGCACGCTCGTCGACTACTGGGCGCCCTCCGAGTGACTCCCTGACGCACATACACCGATGGCCCCGGTACCGCAGCGGTACCGGGGCCATCGGTGTATGGCGCGACGAGGAAGGTGTCGACCCGACCTCAGTCGGTGTGCGTGTCCGCCGCCTCTACCTCTTCGCGGGTGACCCCGAGGAGGTAGAGGACGGTGTCGAGGAAGGGGACGTTCACCGCGGTGTGTGCGGCCTCCCGGACGACCGGCTTGGCGTTGAAGGCGACACCGAGACCGGCCGCGTTCAGCATGTCGAGGTCATTGGCGCCGTCGCCGATCGCGACGGTCTGCTCCAGCGGGACCCCGGCCTCCTCGGCGAAGCGGCGCAGCAGCCTGGCCTTGCCCGCACGGTCCACGATCTCTCCGGTCACCTTGCCGGTGAGCTTGCCGTCGACGATCTCCAGGGTGTTGGCCTGGGCGAAGTCGAGGCCGAGACGTTCCTTCAGATCGTCGGTCACCTGGGTGAACCCGCCCGAGACGACGCCCACTTGGTAGCCGAGGCGCTTGAGCGTGCGGATGAGGGTGCGGGCGCCGGGGGTGAGGCGGACCTCGGTGCGGACCTTGTCGACGACCGAGGCGTCGAGCCCGGCGAGGAGCTCCACGCGCGCGTGCAGGGACTGCTCGAAGTCCAGTTCGCCGCGCATCGCGGCCTCGGTCACCTCGGCGACCTTGTCCTCGCAGCCCGCGTGCGCCGCGAAGAGCTCGATCACCTCGTCCTGGATGAGGGTCGAGTCCACGTCCATCACGATGAGCCGCTGGGCGCGGCGGTGCAGACCCGCGGCGACGACGGCCACGTCCACGCCGAGCTTCGCGGCCTCCAGGGCGAGGGCGGTGCGCAGCGGCTCGGTCTCCGTGCCGGAGACGGCGAACTCCACCGCGGTGACGGGATACTTGGCGAGCCGGAAGATACGGTCGATGTTGCCGCCGGTCGCGGTGATGCTGGCCGCGATGGAGGCGGTCGACTCCGCGGTCAGGGGGTGGCCGAGCACGGTGACGTGGGACCGGCCGAGGCCACGCGGGCGGTTGTCGCCGATGCCCGAGATGATCTCGGCCTGCATCTTCAGGGACTCGGCCCAGCTGTGGACGGTGGACCGCAGGTCGCCCTCCAGGCCGGCCGGCGGCTCGGTCACGAGCGCGCACAGCACTATGCGGCCACGGGTGACGACCTGCTCGATGTCGACTACGTCGACGGAGTAGGCGGCGAGGGTGTCGAAGAGGCCTGCGGTGATTCCGGGACGGTCCTTGCCGAAGATCTTGACGAGGAGCGTGGGGACATCGGCGGGCTGCGGGGGCTGCGAAGCGCTCATGGTGAGCACACCGTATCCGGCGCCCCGGCCCGGCCGCCGGGGTGGTCCGCGGGCCGGACAGGGCCCCGGGGTGGGCACGGGGTGGCCCACGTCTTCGCCTGCTGCCCCGCCGAGGATCTTTGACCGCCGCTTCACGGCTGATTCCTCCCCCCTCCTACCCACCCGATCGCCCCGTGCTTCGACGGCCCCGACCGGCTGCCGGGTGATCGGGTGGGTGGGAGGGAGACATCCGCCGCGAAGCGGCGGGACAGGAACGCCCCTGCCGGACCCCCCTGCCGGACCCCCCTGCCGGACCCCCCTGCCGGACCCCCCTGCCGGACCCCCCTGCCGGACCCCGCGGTCGGACCCCGCGGTCGGACCCCGCGGTCGGACCCCGCGGTCGGACCCCGCGGTCGGACCCCGCGGTCGGACCCCGCAGTCGGACCCGGCGGTCACGTGACCCCCGCGGTCAAAGGAGAAGCGGCCACTACCGTCCCCTGCCCCCCGAGGGCCCCTGCCCCCGCCCCCGCCCCGGCGGCGGAGGCGGGGGAGGCGGAGGCGGCGGAGGCGGCGGAAACAAGTCCCCGTCGCCCGAAGAGCGGGGCGGCTTCGGCTGCGGCGGGGGAGTGATCGGTCCCACCACCGTCGGCGCCCCGGAGACATCACGCGGCGGCCGGAGGTACGGATTGGTGTCGGGGTTCGCGGGCCGATACGGATCGCTGGGGCTGTACGGCCCCGCGGCCCCGGCCTGCCCCGCACCGCGCTGCCCCGCACCGGCCTGCCCCGCACCGCGCTGCCCCGCACCGGCCTGCCCCGCACCGGCCTGCCCCGCACCGCCCTGCCCCCCACCGGCCTGCCCCGCACCAAGGCGCCCCGCACCGCCCTGCCCCGCCCCCGCCGCCACCCCAGCGGCCGGCACCACCCCAGGCCCCTCCCCGGCGAAGGCGAACGGCGAAACCCGTCCCCCCGCGGCCCCACTCGCCACAGCGAGCAACGCCCCCACCGCTCCCGCCCCCGCACCCCACGCCGCACCGAGGAGCAACGCCATCCCCAGTTGTCCGTGCAGCTCGATCCCCGCCCCGAACGCGTCGAAGCCGAGTACCGACAGCGAGGCGTCCGCGGACACCCCCGTGAGCCACACCAGCAACGGCAGCGCGAGCGCCGTCAGCACGCCGAGCCGCACCGCGCACTGCCCAGCGAACCGCAGGGCGCCCGTCTCGCCACGTGAGTAAGGAGTGCGGGCAGCGGTGAGCACCCCCGCGAACAGGATCATCAGCGCCGCCGCGACGCCGAGGAGCCAGACCCTGCTGTCGAGCTCCGCGAGCCGCCCCAGCGTCACCGCCTCGTTCCCCGCGGCCCCCGACCCCGCCAGAAGGTCGTCCAGCGGATCCGGCAGAAGCTTCGCCAGCTCGCCCGTCGCCTCGCCGTCCCACGGCACGAAGAGTCCGATCGGCACCCCGAGCCACACCCCGTTCGGCGCCCCGAGCAGCGCGGCGCCCGCGATCCGCTTGGGGTGGGCGTCGCCGATCATCGCGTACAGCGCCGCCGCGAGCCCGGCGAGCACCGCCACGAGCGCCACCATGACCAGCGCGGACGCGGCAGGCCGCACCACGCGGTGCACAGCGTCCCACCCGCGCGGCAGCGGCGTACGACGTGAGGCGAGCAGCGCGATCAGCAGGACTCCGATCACCCACGCCGCGCCCCCGAGCAGGGTCGGACCCGTGTCCACGGTGAAACCGACGGCCGCCTTCGCCTGTGCGAGATCACCGAGCCGGTCGGGCAGCAGACCGCCGATGTCACCGAGCCCGTCGGGAAGTTTGTCCGTGATGTCGTCGGGGAGCTGGTCGATCCCCTCGCCGATGCCCTTGTCGATCCCCAGTTGGTCACCGTCGATCGTGATGATGTCGTGACCCGCCCACGCGAGCCCCCCGAGCATCGCGAGAAAGAGGGCGATCACCGTACCCACCCGTGCGGCGAGTTCGGCCGGCGTGATCACAACTCCCGCCGTGCGCAAGGAGCGTAGGAAAAAATACGCAAGGAGGACCGCGCCCGCGAGCCCGACGCCCAGCGGCGCGATGTCGATCGCGGTGGTCGCCTCGGCGCCATCGAGGCCGAACGCCGACACGTCGCCGGACGGGGTGACCGAGCCGCCCGCGCCGAGCGCCACCACGGCAGCCGTCATCGGCCCCAGGGACCCCACCTCGTTTGCGCCGAGAAGATGCAGACCGAGCGCCGCCGTACCGGCCATGCCGACAAGAGCCCAGCTCACGGCGGCGATCGCGGAGAGCAGCACATCGCCCCACCGCACGCCCCTGCCCTCAACCCGCTTCCCGCCGGTCTCCATCTGGACCCCCCGACTCGCACCACGCCACCCGATATACGTGGGATGTGCGCAATGCTCATGATCCGTATGCACTCATGGGCGGTTACTACTCTCCGGGGCGGTTTCTGCCCCGTCAACGGGGCGGTCATGGCGGTGCGTACGCAGTCTTCACAAGGCCCGACTTTCGGTCAGAGGCCTCCGCCTGAAATAGTTCCTCCCGATGTTCGACATCCCTAGACTCCCCATGACGGGGGCTAGCTCGGGGGACAACTCAGTGGGGCTGGAGTGCCGGAACTCGTACTGGAATTGAATGGAAGGACCTGGACGCTCGATCCGTCCAGGTCGTACACCCTCGGACGTGATCCGCAGGGGGATCTCGCGCTTGACGACGCCAGGGTGTCCTGGCGTCATGCCACGATCAGCTGGAGCGGCCGCAGTTGGGTCATCGAGGACCACGGCAGCACCAACGGCACCTTTGTGCAGGGCCAGCGGATCCACCAGATGGAAATCGGCCCCGGCTCGGCCGTGAACCTCGGCAACGCGACCGACGGTCCGCGGCTGAATGTGTCCGGCAGCGCCTCGGGCGCCGCCGCCGTGTCCGCGCCGCAGCAGGCCGCCCATCAGGCACAGGCCGCGCCGCAACACCAGGCACCGCAGCACCACGCGCAGCAGCAGGGCGGACCCGGCTGGGCCGCCCAGGCACCCCAGCAGCAGGCGCCGCAGCACCACGCGCAGCAGCAGATGCCCCAGCAGCAGGGCTGGCAGCAGCCCCAGAAGCAGGCTCATCACCAGCAGCCTCAACAGCCCCAGCAGCCGCAGGTCCCGCAGCAGCAGGGCCCCGGCGCGGGTTCCGGCGGTGTCGCGGGGGCCCCGCCGGTCTACGGAGACCGCAGCCCGACGACGTTCCACCAGCTCTCGCTCGGCCGCAAGATGCGCATCGGCCGTGCCCTGGAGAACGAGCTGGTCGTCTCCGACCTCCAGGTCTCGCGGCACCACGCCGAGTTCACGGCCACGCCGGACGGCCGATTCGAGATCCACGACCTCGGCTCGCACAACGGCACGTACATCAACGGTCAGCCGGTCGCGAAGTCGGGGACGGCCCTCATCGGCCCGAACGACATCGTCAGCGTCGGCCACTCGACGTTCCGGCTCGTCGGCGACCGGCTCGAAGAGTTCGTCGACACCGGTGAGATCTCCTTCTCCGCCCGCCATCTGACGGTGACGGTCGACGGCGGCAAGGACATCCTCAAGGACGTCTCCTTCGGCGTCCCCGAGAAGTCGCTCATCGCGGTCATCGGCCCCTCGGGCTCCGGAAAGTCCACCCTGCTCAAGGCGCTCACCGGCTACCGGCCAGCCAACAAGGGTGACGTCCTCTACGACAACCGGAACCTCTACAAGCAGTTCGCCGAGCTGCGCCAGCGCATCGGTCTGGTCCCGCAGGACGACATCCTGCACAAGGAACTGACCGTCAAGAAGGCCCTCAAGTACGCCGCCAAGCTGCGCTTCCCCTCGGACACCAGCGAGCAGGAGCGCCAGCAGCGCATCGACGAGGTGCTGCGCGAGCTGAAGCTGGACATCCACAAGGAGAAGAAGGTCACCTCCCTCTCCGGTGGCCAGCGCAAGCGCGTGTCGGTGGCCCTCGAGCTCCTCACCAAGCCGTCGTTGATCTTCCTGGACGAGCCGACCTCCGGCCTCGACCCGGGCATGGACCGCGACGTCATGCAGCTCCTGCGCGGCCTCGCCGACGACGGCCGCACGGTCCTCGTCGTCACGCACTCCGTCGCCGAGCTGGCGATCTGCGACAAGCTCCTGGTGATGGCGCCGGGCGGCTCGGTCGCGTACTTCGGTCCGCCGGAGGAAGCGCTCAACTTCTTCGGCTACCAGACGTGGGCGGACGTCTTCTCGGCGTTCGAGAACTACCGCGACTACGACTGGGCGGGCCGCTGGAAGGGCTCGCAGCACTACCAGATGTACGCCGCCGACATCGACGCCGTGGCCGCGCAGTCGGTCCACATGCCGCCGCCGCAGGCGATCAAGCCGCCCAAGCCGCAGGGCTGGGGCTCGCAGCTGTGGACCCTGATCCGCCGCTACACCTCGGTGATCGCCTCCGACAAGGGCTTCCTGGGTCTGATGGTGATCCTGCCCGCGGTCCTCGGCATCGTCAGCGTCGTGATCCCGGCCGACTTCGGACTCGGGCCCCCCAAGCCGCCGTCGAAGTTCAACGGCGACGCCGGAACGATCATGCTGATCCTCGCGGTCGGCATGTGCTTCTCGGGTGCGGCCAACTCCGTACGAGAGCTGATCAAGGAACGGGTCATCTACGAACGGGAGCGGGCCACCGGCCTCTCCCGCTCGGCGTACCTGATGTCCAAGGTCATCGTCCTCGGCCTGATCACGGCCTTCCAGGGCGTCATCATCTGCGGCATCGGCTTCGCGACGCGCGACATGCCGGAAGAGGGCCTGATCATGCCCCCGGCCGTCGAGATCTGCCTGGTCATCATCGCCCTGGGCTTCACCTCGATGATGTTCGGCCTGGTCATCTCCTCGCTGGTGAAGACCGCCGAGAAGACCATGCCGCTCCTGGTGATGTTCGCGATCGTCCAGGTCGTCTTCACCGGTGTGCTCTTCCAGGTCTACGGCTCGCCGGGCCTCGAACAGTTCGCCTGGCTGATGCCGTCGCGCTGGGCCATCGCCGGCGCGGGCGCCACGCTGGACCTCGCCCACCTCATGCCGCCGTGGGACCCGAAGAAGCCGGGCGATCTCGACCCGCTGTGGGAGCACTCGGCCGGCCAGTGGGGCATGAACATCACGATCCTGCTCCTGATCGGCATCGCCTGCGGCTTCGCGGTCGCACGGCTGCTGCGCCGCCACGAGCCGGAGGTCATGCGCAAGTAGCGGGCCCCTGAGAGCGACGAGAAGGGCGGCACCCCTGTGGGGTGCCGCCCTTCGGCGTCTGTCGAGCCTCGGTGAAGAGGTCCGTTGATCAGGAGATCAGGCTCAGTAGGCGCTGTTCACGTTGTCCATCGAGCCGTAGCGGTCGGCCGCGTAGTTGGCCGCGGCCGTGATGTTGGCGACCGGGTCGTAGATGTTCGTGGACGTGCCCTCGACGTGGTACGCGTCGAACGTGGGCTGGATGACCTGGAGCAGGCCGACGGACGGGGTGCCGTTGATGGCGTTGATGTCCCAGCCGTTCTTGGCGTTCGGGTCGCCCGCGGACTCACGGATGATGTTGCGGTGCAGGCCCTCGTAGGAACCGGGGATGCCCTTGGCCTTCATGATGTCCAGGGACTGGCGGATCCAGCCGTCGAGGTTGTTGGCGTAGACCGGCTTGCGCGCGGCGGCACGGCTCGCGGCTTCCTTGGCCTTGCGCTCGTCCTCGGCCTTCTTCTTGGCCGCGGCTTCCTCGTCGGCCTTCTTCTTCGCGGCGGCGTCCGCCTCGGCCTTCGCCTTCGCGGCCTTGGCGTTCTTGTCGGCGGTGTTGTGCTGCTTGATGACACCGGCGTGGACGGCCTGCTGGGCGTCGACGTTCTGCTTGAGGGCCACCGGGGCGGCCTCAAGGCTCTGGGTTTCGGTTCCGGCGTCGGCGCTGCCCGGCACGAGGGAGAACGCGAGGGCAGCGGCGCCGAGCGTGGCGACACCGGCGATCGAGAACTTCTGGATCTTGGTCGGCGCGGGGCGACTATGACCAGGGGTGCTGAGCTTGGGCATGCGGATGGACCTCTTCGAATCGCGGAGGTCGCTCTGGCCGGCGGGGACATTTGCTTACCCGGCACAAACGCCGCGGTGCGAGACCGCGGCGCCGAGCGACGGTGCAATTGTTAGCGGCCGCAAAATTCTGTGGCAAAGCAGTGACGTACGATGCCGGGTAGTGGATCAGGGTGTGCTTTGTCCGGTCTGACGGCAGAGCACCTCCGCCCAAAATGGACTTTCCGTCCACTAGGGACCTTAGTACGTGATGCACGTCCTATGCGCGGGCTCACATCGGACACGTAACAACCTCACCGATAGTTGCCGTCGCAATTCTCTAAGTGAGCAAACTCCTCCGGAAGGAGGAGATGTACGTCGCCGAACTCGTGCCAGAGGTAGAGACGGCGTACGGCCTCCGCGTAACCCCGCTCCACGGCGGCCCGGCCCGCGACCGCCTCCAGCATCAGCAGATGCGAGGCCTGCGGCTCGTGCAGGCCCGTGAGCAGCCCGTCCACCACGCGCACGCCCCGCTCGGGCGTCACCACGAGCTCCGTACGGCCCGCTGCGGCCCGGACCACCCCTTCGGGCCCCGTGGCGGACTCGACCGCGCGCACGGCCGTCGTGCCGACCGCGATGACCCGTCCGCCGCCTGCTCCGGCGGCGTTGATCAGCCGCGCCGACGTTCCGGGCACCGCGAAGAGCTCGGGATACGGCGGCTCGTGCGCCTCGGGCGACGCCACCCCCGTGTGCAGGGTGACCGGCGCGAACTGCACACCCCGGCTCACCAGCCGCGCCACCAGCTCCGCGGTGAACGGCCGGGCCGCACTCGGCATCTCCGCGCTGCCCGTCCCGTCGGCCGACGGCAGCGCGAACACGGTCTGGTGCGCGGAGAGCGGCTGGTCCCTCTCCGTATAGGAGTAACGGATGGGGCGCCCGTGCCGCCGCAGCAGCGAGGGCACATCGGCCGACACCCGGGCCCACCACAGCCGCCCGCTCCCCGGGGCCAGTGGCTCCTCGACGACCAGGCGTACGCCTGCGGGGAGCCGCACGACCGTATGCGCGGGCCCGCCCGCCCGCGCGCGCGTGGTGCCCCTGCCATCCGGGTCGCGCAACTCGACGGCCCACCGTCCGTCGTCACCCCGCGTCGAGAAATGCACCACCACGCGCGCGTGCCCGACGGTTCCGTCGACCGCCGCGGGCAGGGTCGGCGAGGTGTTGACGATCAGCAGGTCCCCGGCCCGCAGCAGCGCGGGCAGGTCCGTGAACGCGTGATGGGAGACCTCCGTCCCGCGCGACACGAGCAGCCGCACCGCGTCCCTGCCGAGCCCCGGGCCACGCTGCTCGGCCGGGACGCGCGCCGCCAGCTCGTCGGGCACCCGCACGGCCAGCGTCATCGCGCTTCCCCAGAGGAAGAGGCGTCCAGCAGAGAAGGAGCGGAGTACCGCCCGCTGGCCGGGCGCTCGTGGAGCAACCGCAGGAGGGCGGGCACCACCGTCTCGGGCAAGGGCCGCCCCGAGGCGTCATCGTCCGGGACAGCCGCCTCGTAGAGATCGGTCCGCATGTCACCGGGATCGACCGCCCACACCCGGAGCCACGGTTCCTCCACGGCGAGAACCGCCGACAGATGATCAAGAGCGGCCTTGGACGCCCCGTACCCACCCCACGTCTCGTACGCCTCGACGGCCGCGTCGGAGCTGACGTCGACCACAGCCCCCGCCTCCGAGGCCCGCAACAGGGGCAACGCCTCTTGCACAAGACCCAGAGCCGCCACGACGTTGGTCTCCAGAGCCTGCCGCAACCCCTCCAGCGTGAGCTCCTCAAGCCGTACGAGAGGCTCCGCGCCCAGCGCGCTCGCGTTGTTCACCAGCAGATCGAGACCGCCCAGCTTGCGCGCCGCGGCCACCAGATCCGCCCGGTGCCCGGCGTCCGTGACATCACCGGCGACGGCCTCCACGCGCGCGCCGCGCCCCGCCAGATCCCGGGCGGCCTCGTCGAGCGCGCCGGCCGTTCTCGCGTCGAGCACCAGACCCCAGCCCCGCTCGGCGAGCGCCGCCGCCAGCGCGCGCCCCAGTCCCTTCGAAGCCCCCGTGATGATCGCTACCGGCATGACATCCGTCCCCTCGGGTCGCCCTGCGTCCGCTTCTCCAGCGGATGACCTCACGGTAGGAACGGGTCCGCTCCAGGCGCCTCGTGCGCCGGCCGCAACAGCGCAGGGCCCTTGGGCCTACGCCCACCGCCCTAGGCGATGGCCATCACAGGTCCGATACGCGCTGTCACACCCCGCCGGTACGGTGAGGCCATGAGTCAAGGTCCCCGGTCCGGCCTGAACGCGGTGAGCTCCGCGCTCTTGGCCATGAGCAGGCAACTCGAGGTGCGCGACGTCCTGAAGACGATCGTCGCCTCGGCCCGCGAACTGCTCGACGCGGAGTATGCGGCGCTCGGCGTCCCGGACGACCACGGCGGGTTCGCCCAGTTCGTCGTCGACGGCGTCAGCGACGAGCAGTGGCGCGCCATCGGCCCGCTGCCCCGCCAGCACGGCATCCTCGCCGCGATGCTGCACAAGGCCGAGCCCGAGCGCCTCGCCGACGTGCGCGAGGACCCGCGCTTCGAGGGCTGGCCGTCCGCCCACCCGGACATGTCCGACTTCCTGGGCCTGCCGATCCGGTACGGGGACGAGACACTCGGCGTGCTCTTCCTCGCCAACAAGAGGTGTCCCAAGCCGACGGGCGGCTGCGGCTTCACCGCGGAGGACGAAGAGCTCCTCACGATCCTCGCCCAGCACGCCGCGATAGCCCTCACGAACGCACGCCTTTACGAACGCAGCCGCGAGCTGACCATCGCCGAGGAGCGCTCGCGCCTCGCCCACGAACTGCATGACGCCGTCAGCCAGAAGCTGTTCTCGCTGCGCCTGACCGCCCAGGCCGCGGCCGCCCTGGTGGACCGCGACCCCTCGCGCGCCAAGGGCGAACTCCAGCAGGTGGCCGCGCTCGCGGCCGAGGCGGCTGACGAACTGCGCGCCGCCGTCGTGGAATTGCGCCCCGCGGCCCTGGACGAGGACGGTCTGGTGGCCACCTTGCGCACGCACACGCAGGTCCTGGACCGCGCGCATTCCGCCGCGGTCACCTTCGAGAGTTGCGCGGTCCGCGCCTTGCCCGCGGCCCAGGAGGAAGCGATGCTGCGCGTCGCCCAGGAGGCGCTGCACAATGCCTTGCGGCACTCCGGCGCGGAAAGCGTCCGCGTGACCCTGGTGCGGCGCGGCGCCGGAGCCGTGCTGCGGGTCTCGGACGACGGCAGTGGCTTCGACCCGCGCGTGATCCGGCGCGCGGGGCGGCACTTGGGCCTGGTCTCGATGCGGGACAGGGCCGGCGGGGTCGGCGGACGGCTGACCGTGGAATCGGAGCCCGGCAAGGGCACGACGATCGAGATGGAGGTTCCCGGTGGCTGACGCTGTGTCCCATCCGAAGCCCGACCCGAAGACGGGCATCCGGGTGCTGCTGGTCGACGACCACCAGGTGGTCCGCCGCGGTCTGCGTACGTTCCTCGAGGTGCAGGACGACATCGAGGTCGTGGGCGAGGCGTCGGACGGCGCCGAAGGGGTCGAGCAGGCCGAGAAGTTGAAGCCGGACGTCGTCCTCATGGACGTCAAGATGCCGGGCATGGACGGGGTCGAGGCGCTGCGGAAGCTCCGCGAACTGGCCAACCCCGCGCGCGTGCTCATCGTCACCAGCTTCACCGAGCAGCGCACGGTCGTCCCGGCCCTGCGAGCCGGTGCCGCCGGGTATGTCTACAAGGACGTGGACCCGGACGCTCTCGCGGGTGCCATCCGTTCCGTGCACGCGGGGCATGTGCTGCTCCAGCCCGAGGTGGCGGGGGCGCTGCTGTCCCAGGAGGAGGCCAACACGGGGCAGGGGAGGGGCGGTTCGCTCACCGAGCGGGAGCGCGAGGTCCTGGGGCTCATCGCCGACGGCCGCTCGAACCGCGAGATCGCGCGGGCCCTCGTGCTCTCCGAGAAGACCGTCAAGACCCACGTCTCGAACATCCTGATGAAGCTGGACCTCGCCGACCGCACCCAGGCCGCCCTGTGGGCCGTACGACACGGTGTGACCGGCTGATTAACGTTTCTGCGCACTCCGTCAACCGCCGAAGCGGGCCGTCGCGTTCCGGGCTGAGATTCATACCGTCGTGTAGATGTCCCTCGTATGGCGCAACCTGCGCGCCGCCCGGCCGTTCTCCAGTGCGTGCTGCGGCGGCTGGCCGCAGCGATCGCTAGGAGGGTCCAGAAGTGAAGAACCTGAAGAAGGCCGCTGCTGTCACGATGGTGGCGGGTGGCCTCGTCGTCGCCGGTGCCGGTCTCGCGTCCGCCTCGGGCGGCGCGCACGCCGACGGCAAGGCCGTGCAGTCGCCGGGCGTCGGCTCGGGCAACCTCGTCCAGGCGCCTGTGCACATCCCCGTGAACGCCGTGGGCAACACCGTGTCGGTCATCGGCGCCCTCAACCCGGCCTTCGCGAACGACGGTCTCAACGCCTGACGCATCCCCCAGGCGCAGCAGTGACTACCGGCCCCTCGAAAATCCCGGGGGGCCGGTCCGGCGTCCTGGGGGCGCCGAGGGGCCGCCCCGTAGGGGCGCGGGGCTGTATCGATATGCGGCTCCGCCGCGTGGGCGCGACAAGCCACGGAACACCCGCGGCCGAAGGCGCACCCAGGAACCGCCCAGGCGCCCCCAGGGCTACCGCTCCCGCTCCTCCACATAAGCGTTGTACGCGGCCACCTGTGCCCGCCGTGCCGTCCGTTCCACCGGCCGGAGCGCCTCACCCCGCGCCGCCATCTCCGAGGCGCTCACGGCCCCGCCATGGCCGTTCTCGTACGCCACCGAGATCAGCAGGCCGACCCGCTGCGCCAGCTCCAACACCCGTACGGCACGTGCCGGATATCCGGGCGCGAGCGCCTCACGCCCGCGCTCCGCCCGCGCCCGGTACGCGTCCACCGCCGCCTCGGCGACCGGCCCCGAGCCCGCGACGTCGAGCCGTGAGAGCACTGCCGTCGCATCCCGCAGCGCCTCGGCGAGCTCACGCTCCGCCTCGCTCAGCGAGGGCACATCGGCGGGCGGCGCCTCCCGAACGGGCAGGCAGTGCCAGAGGACCTCCACGTGCACATCACCGGCGGGCCCCGCCTCGGACACCTCGGGCACGAGGCCGTACGGCGCCCCGAAGGCGACGACCGCCTCCTCCGCGTCCAGGGCCCGCGCGTTGAAGTCGGGCGGCCCGCTCAGCCCGAGCGGATGCCCCGGCGCGGGCAGCGCGACCCGGAACCCGGTCACTCCGAGCGTGCGCAGTCGTCCGAGGGCGAGCGTGAGACCGACGGGCCCCGACTCGCCGGGAAGACCTTCGACCCGGTGTACGGCGTCGTCACCGACGATCGCGAGCACCGCGTCGTCCGGTGAGACAAGTCCGGCAAGAAGGGCATTTCCCCATGCCGCCAAGCGTCCTGAGCGTGGTTCCGAGAGCATGCGTACAGCCTAAGGACCGGGCTAAGGGCTGGAGTGCTCGACCGGTGGCGTAGGTTTTCTCCCAGGGGACTGCGTCCACAGACGCAAGCGAAAGCCGAGACTGCAATGGGAGACAACGCGCTCATGAGCGATGTACTGGAGCTGGAGGACGTATCCGTGGTCCGCGAGGGCCGGGCTCTGGTGGACCAGGTCTCCTGGTCGGTCAAGGAGGGTGAGCGCTGGGTCATCCTCGGACCGAACGGCGCGGGGAAGACCACCCTCCTGAACGTCGCGTCCAGCTACCTCTACCCGAGCACCGGAACCGCCACCATCCTCGGCGAGACCCTGGGGAAGCCCGGCACCGACGTCTTCGAGCTCCGCCCGCGCATCGGCGTGGCCGGCATCGCGATGGCCGAGAAGCTGCCCAAGAACCAGACCGTGCTCCAGACAGTGCTCACGGCCGCGTACGGCATGACCGCCGGCTGGCACGAGAACTACGAGGACGTCGACGAGCAGCGCGCCCGCGCCTTCCTCGACCGCCTCGGCATGAGCGACTACCTGGACCGCAAGTTCGGCACCCTCTCCGAGGGAGAGCGCAAGCGCACCCTGATCGCGCGCGCCCTGATGACCGACCCCGAGCTGCTCCTCCTGGACGAGCCCGCCGCGGGCCTCGACCTCGGCGGCCGCGAAGACCTCGTACGCCGCCTCGGCCGCCTGGCCCGTGACCCCATCGCCCCTTCGATGATCATGGTCACGCACCACGTCGAGGAGATCGCCCCCGGTTTCACCCACGTCCTCATGATCCGCCAGGGCAAGATCATGGCCGCGGGCCCGCTGGAGCTCGAACTGACCTCCCGCAACCTCTCCCTGTGCTTCGGACTGCCCCTGGTGGTCGAGGAGCGGGGCGAGCGCTGGAGCGCCCAGGGTCTCCCGCTCGGCTGACGGCCTACCCGGCACCGGCGCGAACTGCCGGGCCCACGCCGGTCGGTAGATCACGTGCCCTGTGCGGGAAGGTCCCGCGGTCCTACCATGACCATGTGGACATCGACGCATGGGTGTGGTGGCTGATCGGCGCCGCCGCGCTCGGAATCCCGCTCGTACTGACCGCGATGCCGGAGTTCGGCATGCTCTCCGTGGGCGCCGTCGCGGGCGCCGTGACCGCGGGCCTCGGCGGCGGCACCGTGCTCCAAGTCGTCGTATTCGCCGCGGTGTCGGTCGCGCTCATCGCGGTCGTGCGCCCCGTTGCGGCGAGACACCGTGCCCAACGGCCCGAACTGGCCACGGGAGTGGAGGCCTTGAAGGGCAAGACTGCCGTCGTCCTGGAACGCGTCGACGCCTCCGGCGGCCGGATCAAGCTCGCCGGCGAGGTCTGGTCGGCCCGCTCGCTCGACACCGCCGAGAGCTACGAGGCGGGACGCGAGGTGGATGTCGTCGAGATCGACGGAGCGACCGCCATCGTCATGTGACGGCCATCGTCATGTGATTCGACCACGGGGTGTGCGACGGTCTGACAGACTCGACCAGCAAGATCTTCGCCGACCGCGTTCTGGCTCTGCGGATCTGCCGGGGAAAACCGAGGCAAGAGGGGTACGGGGAAACAACGATGCAACCAATCATCATCGTCCTGATCATTCTGGTGGTGCTGGTCTTCATCGCCCTGATCAAGACGATCCAGGTCATCCCGCAGGCCAGCGCGGCGATCGTCGAGCGTTTCGGCCGCTACACACGGACGCTGAACGCGGGCCTGAACATCGTCGTCCCGTTCATCGACTCGATCCGCAACCGCATCGACCTCCGTGAACAGGTCGTACCCTTCCCGCCCCAGCCGGTGATCACCCAGGACAACCTCGTGGTGAACATCGACACCGTCATCTACTACCAGGTGACCGACGCCCGCGCCGCGACGTACGAGGTCGCCAGCTACATCCAGGCGATCGAGCAGCTCACCGTCACCACGCTGCGCAACATCATCGGTGGCATGGACCTCGAGCGGACCCTGACCTCCCGCGAGGAGATCAACGCGGCGCTGCGCGGCGTCCTCGACGAGGCCACCGGCAAGTGGGGCATCCGCGTCAACCGCGTCGAGCTCAAGGCGATCGAGCCGCCGACCTCCATCCAGGACTCGATGGAGAAGCAGATGCGCGCCGACCGCGACAAGCGCGCCGCGATCCTCCAGGCCGAAGGTGTACGGCAGTCGGAGATCCTGCGCGCCGAAGGCGAGAAGCAGTCCGCGATCCTGCGTGCCGAGGGTGAGGCGAAAGCCGCGGCCCTGCGCGCCGAGGGCGAGGCCCAGGCGATCCGCACGGTCTTCGAGTCCATCCACGCCGGTGACGCGGACCAGAAGCTCCTCGCGTACCAGTACCTCCAGATGCTCCCGAAGATCGCCGAGGGCGACGCGAACAAGCTCTGGATCGTCCCCAGCGAGATCGGCGACGCACTCAAGGGCCTCGGTGGCGCACTCGGCAACTTCGGCCCCATGGGGGGCGGCGGCGGTTCGGTGCCCGCACAGGGCAAGGAGCGCCGCGAACAGCCGCCGATCGACTGACGCAAGAAACCCGCGCCCCGAAGGGGCGCGGGGAACTGCGCGCTCAGCCAGGGCCGGGCGGCTACGCGGCAGGCGCCGCCAGCCACTCCGGCAGCGCCGCCAACTCGTTCCGGCCCAGTGCCAGCAGCATGGCGTCCGCGGGAGTCGGCTCAAAGGGCTGCCGCAACAAGGGCATCCCGGCCTCCTCAGGCGTACGGTCCGCCTTGCGGTGATTGTCCGTCGCGCACGAAGCGACCGTGTTCAGCCAGGAGTCCGTACCGCCCTGTGCCCGCGGCACCACGTGGTCCACGGTCGTCGCCCGCCTCCCGCAGTACGCGCACTTGTGCTGGTCCCGTACGAGAACACCCCGCCGCGACCAGGGAGCCCGTCTTCGGAAAGGCACCCGTACATACCTGCAGAGCCTGATCACCCGAGGCACCGGTATCTCGACCGCTGCCGCGCGCACACGGAGTCCGGGGTGGGCGTGCTCGACGACTGCCTTGTCCTGCAGCACCAGCACGACGGCACGGTTCAGCGTCACCGTCGACAGCGGCTCGAAGCTCGCGTTCAGTACCAGCGTGTCCCGCATTTCGCCCACCTCCCGTATCCACACCGACCCACCCCCGGCGGGTCGGGATCAACTTTGGCCGGGCACGCCGAGATGGACAACGCAATAAAAATGCCCGCCCCTGATCACTTCCATGACCAGGGGCGGGCAAACGTTCAGTGAACGCTCAGCTGTCGGCGGGAGCCGCGTACTCGGCAAGGACTTGCGCACGCCCCAGCGTGTGGAACCGGAGGTTGAATCCGACGACGGCAGGCGAAGCGTCGGAGTCCGGCCCGAGCTTCTCCTGGTCCACCGCGTACACGGTGAACACATAACGGTGCGCCGGATCACCGGGAGGCGGCGCGGCGCCCCCGAATTCCTTCGCCCCGTAGTCGTTGCGCACCTGCACCGCGCCCTCGGGCAGCCCCTCGAACTTGCCGCTGCCCGCACCGGTGGGCAGTTCGGTCACCGACACCGGGATGTCGATGACGGACCAGTGCCAGAACCCGCTGCCCGTGGGGGCGTCCGGGTCGAAGCACGTCACGGCGAAGCTCTTGGTCTCCGGCGGGAAGCCTTCCCACCGCAGATGCGGCGAGGTGTTCCCGGCCGCCTGGACCTGAGCGTCCTTAAGGACCGCACCCGGCTCGAAGTCCTCGCTCACGACCGTGAACGACGGCACGGGCGGATGGAAGTCATGCGGAAGCGGCGGCCTCTTGAGCTCGGTCACGTCGGCACCTCCTGGTTGGTTCCTACTCGTCGGCAGCTCTACAGCTCTGCTCTCCCGAGCCTAGGACCAGTTGCGCTTGCTGCCGACCTGGGACAGCCACTCGTTGAGGTACGCCGCCCAGTCCGTGCCCTGGAAGTCGTTCAGACCGACCTTGAACGACCGGAACGAGTCGC
The DNA here is from genome assembly GCF_040660195.1 of Streptomyces sp. NPDC050147. Classification (NCBI taxonomy): domain Bacteria; kingdom Bacillati; phylum Actinomycetota; class Actinomycetes; order Kitasatosporales; family Streptomycetaceae; genus Streptomyces; species Streptomyces sp. NPDC050147. Next base: position 159,650 of record NZ_JBFALJ010000024.1, read on the forward strand.
TGCCCTCACTGAAGAGGCCCGGCTTCTTGTCCATCTCCAGGATGACGTCCATCTCGCGGTCGTCGGCAACGAAGCTCAACTCGACCTGGTTGAGCCCGCGGTACTGCTGCGGCGGGAAGAACTCGATCTCCTGGTAGAACGGCAGCTTCTGCCGCGTGCCACGGATGTGACCCCGCTCCATGTCCGCACTCTTGAAGCGGAAGCCCAGCTGGACGAACGCGTCGAGGATGGCCTGCTGCGCCGGCAGCGGGTGCACGTTGACGGGGTCCAGGTCGCCGGAGTCCACGGCCCGCGCGATCTCGAGCTCGGTGGTCACACCGATGTTCATCCCGCGCAGCTGCTGCCCGTCGATGGAGGTGACCGGCGTCTCCCAGGGGATCTCGAGCCCGAACGGCACCGCGTGCACCTGGCCCGCCTGAAGCGTGAAGGCCCCACCGAGCCGCAGCTTGGTGAACTCGATGTCCTGCTTCGTCTCCTGGTCGTTGCCCTCGACCTCGACCCGCGCCTGCAGACCGACGGAGAGACCCTCGATCTCCTGGTCCACGGACCCGCCCTGGATCCGCACCTCACCCTGGACGACACCACCCGGTACGACGTTGACCTCGGTCAGCACCGTCTCCACCGACGCACCGCCGGCCCCCAGGCTCGCAAGCAGCTTCTTGAACCCCATGACTCTCCTCCCCAGGCCCCGCCTGTGGTTCGTCTCGACTTGAATCCTTGATCCATACAAACGCGGTGAACCCACATCCGGTTCCGCGTCCTCACCTGGCGATCCGTCCAGCAGGAGACCACCCGCTCACACGGACTCTCTCCAGTACGCTCGGACGCCATGATCGAGGCCCCTGACCGTACGCCCCTTACCCATGACTTCTTTGAGCGCCCTGTCCTCGACGTGGCACCGGATCTGCTGGGCCGCATCCTCGTGCGCAGCTCACCGGAGGGTCCGATCGAGCTGCGCCTGACAGAGGTGGAGGCCTACGCGGGCGAGGCCGACCCGGGGTCGCACGCCTATCGCGGCCCCACCGCCCGCAACAGCGTGATGTTCGGTCCGCCCGGATACGCCTACGTCTACTTCACCTACGGCATGTGGCACTGCCTCAACGTCGTGTGTGGTCCGGAAGGCAAGGCGAGCGGAGTCCTGCTCCGGGCCGGGGAGATCACGACCGGCGCCGACATCGCCCGCAAGCGTCGACTCTCGGCCCGCAATGACAGGGAACTGGCCAAAGGCCCGGCCCGCCTGGCCACAGCCCTCGACGTGGACCGCAGTCTGAACGGCTCCGACCTCTGCGCGGGAGGGGACGCCCCCCTCACTCTCCTCGCGGGCACCCCCATGGACCCCGCCCAGGTCAGCAGTGGCCCGCGTACGGGAGTCGGCGGCGACGGCGCCGTCCATCCCTGGCGCTTCTGGGCGCCCAACGACCCGACGGTGAGCCCCTATCGAGCCCACACGCCCCGCCGCCGCCGAACTTGACGCGGCCCTGGGCGGACCGTAATGTAGTCCGAGCCGCTTGACCCGGGTACGGCAATCTGCCGGCAACCGGGAGCGGCCAACCACTACCTACGACTTCCCCTCAGCGGGGGCGCATTTCGCATGCTCGCATGCCGGAATTCGAACTCGCGGAACTCGATTATGAGTTGCGGAGGGAATCCGCTAACGTAGTGAACACGCCGAAAGGCAAAGGCCCTCCAACGGCCACCGGAAATGAAATCCGAACCGGAAACGGAACGGAAAACGGATCTGGTAAGGTTGGAAACACGAAATACCGAAGGGAAGCGCCCGGAGGAAAGCCCGAGAGGGTGAGTACAAAGGAAGCGTCCGTTCCTTGAGAACTCAACAGCGTGCCAAAAGTCAACGCC
>NZ_JBFALJ010000025.1:0-158518 GCF_040660195.1 Streptomyces sp. NPDC050147
GTCGGGAGGCAGTGCCTCCCGACCGCCGCCGCTTCGGTTTCACTCCCCGTGGCTTCCCTCCCCGCGCGGGTGCCTGAGCTTCTCGATGGCCTGGTCGACGGCCCTGTGCGGCAGCCCCGTCCTGCGTGCCAGGTCCCTCGGCTCCATGCTGCTCAGTACGTCGTCGACGCTTCTGTCCTCGACGCCCGCGATCTCCCACACGTAGCGCTGGACCCGGTCGACCGGGTCGACGCTCCGGGACCACCTCGCCGCCAGGACGTCCCCCACCGGCGCGGCGAGGCCGTCGCGCGCCGCGATGCCCGGCCGACGCTCCTGCTCCAGCCAGGTCGTCCAGACGCCGCGCCCGACCAGATGTCCCGCCGCGCTCTCGGCCGGCGAACCGTCCCGGAGTATCCCCGGCTCCGCCGAGTCCGCCCGGACAAGCAGGCGGCAGGAGGCCGCGAGCATGGGCGGTGACGCGACCGGCGGCACCGGCTCGCCGAGCAGGGTGCACAGCGCGGCGATGTCCGGCTGGACGGGGGCGTACTCGACGAGTCGGTCCAGGATGGTGCCGAGCAGCCCCAGATCGGGATCCGGGTGCAGCAGCAGGGCATGGGCGCCGATGATGCCGAGGAAGGGATTGACGCTGCGCGCGTCGAGCAGGCCGTGCAGTTGTCGCGTCGACACGAGGTCGATCCCCTGCCGCAGGCCGGAGAGCGCGGCCTCCATGGCGAGGTCCAGGGTGCGGTCGGCCGGCTGCCAGCCGACTCCGTGGGGCACCATCTGGACCGAGGCGAACTGCGGTTGCGGGCCTTGCGGGCCGTTGCTCACGAACACCAGGGTGGTCCATCCGTCGAGCACGTGCAGCGCCTGCGCGAGGAGCAGCCCGTCCGCGGGCTGCCTACGCGTCCTCAACCGGTATCCGCCGGGCGGCAGTTCAGCGCTCCAGGCCGCCCATTCCTGTCCGCCGGAGGGCTCCCAGCCGCCGGCTCCGCCGTCCACGGGCGCACCGCGCTCGTCGGCGATCTCCAGGGCGAACGGGTCGAGCTGCCAGCCACGGCGCAGGTTGCGGACGAGGACCATCAGGGTCGGTGGTCCCCCGCCGTGGGTCGCCTCGGTGCTCCAGCGCATCGCGGCCGCGCGGTGGTCCTCCCGGGTCGTCGGGGTGCCCTCGACCGGGGTGGCCGTGGGCATGCGGGGCAGCGCGAGACGCTCGGTGAACGGCTCGGCGCCGACTTCGACGAAGCGGTTCTCCACCTCTCCGCCGAAGCGCTGTTCGATGCGGTAGATGCCGGGCGGCAGCGTGGTGTCGATGGTGCCCATCGCGTGCGCCACCTCGCGGAACGCCGAGTCCGTGACCGTGACGAGGACCGACGGGGTGTCCGGTATGACGACGAACGGCACTCGCTTCGCCGTCTCCTCCCGTGCGCGCCGCCGCTCTTCAGAGCTGGACACCATTCCCACCGCCCGTCATTACCTCGAAGAATCCACCGTTCTGGAAGTCGTCCGCGTTCCAGCTCTCCGGCGTGGCCCGGTACAGCCCCGGCGCGAGCTTCTCGACGCGTTCCGTGGCGTCGACGAGCAGCCTCAGCGGCGGCTCGTCGGGGTCGCCGCCACGCAGCTGCACCCAGCCCCGGAATCCGTCCGGGAAGCGCAGCGTGACCCGGGGCGTCCCGTTCTCCACGTCACGGGCGAAGACCATGGGGGCGCTGCCCTTGACGAATCTCGGCTGCTGCGGCACCAGCAGGTGCTTCGTGCGGTCCTCCACGTGCCGTACGACATAGTCCGCGAGGCTGTCGGAGGTGATGACCCCCTTGCGGTTGGCGCTGCGACCGGCGAGACCGTCCAGGAGCGCGGTCGTGAAATGGCCGCGCGCCAGGTCGGGTTGGGCGTTCTGTTCCTCGTAGGCCGGGTCTCCTTGCGAGGTGGCGTACCCGACGAAGCAGTCGACCTTCTCCAGGGCCGCCGCCGTGGTGGTGAAGGGCGGCCCGAAGGGATACATGGAGCCGCTGCCGCTGCTCGTGCGGCAGCAGTCCGCGAAGCAGACGATCTCGCGGAACGGCGACGACGACTCGTACCAGTCCAGGTACTGGCCGACGGCGAGGTGATTGCCGAGCAGGTCGAACGCGGCGTTGGCCATCAGCAGCGCGGTGCTGTTGGGGGGCGTCAGGAATCCGTGCCCCGCGAGGAAGAAGTAGAGCCGCGTCCGCTGCCTCGCGGCCTCCCACTCCTCCTCGGGCCGGTCCTCGATCGCGTGCTGGACGGCGCTGTTCGCACGGTAGAGCGCCTGGTCGACGTTTTCTCTGGTCGGTACGGCGGTCATGAAGTCCGCGGTGCGCTCCTGCTCCTCGGTGGCGGTGACCAGCGTGACGTTGCCTTCGGGCACATCGCCGCCCTCGGGGTCGACGAGCCAGTCGCGGAACCGGACCGCATCACCCCGCGCCGCCTGCAGGTCGCTGATGGCCGGATAACGGTTGATGCCGACGACCACGGCGTAGTGCAGGTCGTTCATCGTCACTCTCCCCCTACGTTCGGTGCTCGCGCGTCAGTCCGCGAGCATCGCCGCCACGCTCTCCAGGACCTGCGGGTCGTCGTCGAACGCGATGTGGCTGCGGGCCCCCGCGCTCAGGCCTGGGCCGCCGTCGCCCGGTGACCAGACCGTGCGCGCCGGGTCCGCCCGCAGGTAGCCGCGCAGGTCGTCGGAGTCGGGGCCCAGGGCGGCTGTGTCGAGGTACCAGTGCTGCATGCCCGCGATGGGCGTGACGGCCGGCTGCCGGGACGGGCCGCGCTCGAGGACCCCGGAGATGAAGTAGAGCAGCGACCTCGGGTACAGGAACGGCACCAGGTGGTCTGCCCGCTCCGCCCTGTCGGTCATGGTGAACATCCGCAGCCGGTCGAAGAGTTCGCTCTGGCGGCGGACCACGGGCGCGAGCTGCGCCACCGTGCAGGCCGGCGCGAGGAGCACCACGTCGCGCAGTCGGAAGTCGGCGGGCAGGGGGTCGTCGTCCGCGGCGCGCCTGCGCACGAGGTCGTCGAGGAGGTTGCCGATGAAGACGGCGCCCGCGCTGTGGCCGACCACGGTCACCTGGGGACGGGTGCCGCCGGCGAGCAGCTCGGCGAACCGGTCGAGGAAGTACCGTCCGGCGCGGACCTCGTCGTCCCCGCCGGTGAAGGTGTCCGCGGTCTGCCGCTTCATCGCGTCCCAGATCGCGGCGCCCACGTTGGCCACGTAGAACTCGCGGAGGATCTCCTCGACGACCGTCGGATAGAGGCCGTGGTCGTTGCGCTGCCGGAAACGGCCGACGACGGCCGCCACGACACGCACCGTCTTGCGCACCATCAAGGCGGTGCTCACCAGGGCGCGTTCCCCCGTGGCCGCCCTCTCCGCGAGGTCGGCCACGACGTCCGGTGACATCAGTGTGGCCGCCGCGGCACGCCCCCCGATGATGTCTCGCGCCGCGGCGACCGGCTCTGTGGGTGTGGGCGCAGGCCCGTCCTGGGGCATCACCGAGTTCACGATCTCCCGGGTGCGCTGGGCCAGTTCGGCGTCCGCCGAGAGCTCGGTGGCGATCTGCCTCTGCTCGTACTCGTTCAGGGCAGGCACCTCGGGCGGGGCGGTCAACCGCGCGTAAGGCTCCTGCCCGGCTCGTACCTGGGCGAGTTCGGCTGCTACAGCCCTCGGGGAAGGGGTGGTCACCGCCCCGAGGGCTCGCTGTCCCGGCTCCCGGAAGACGGTGCCGGTGGCGTACCGGGTGACCCTGTTGAGCAGCGTGCGGAAGACGCTCTCGTTCAGGATCTGCGGCAGGTTGCCCCGCAGGGTCTCCAGGAGGCCGCTGCTCCACACGAAGAAGACGGGCTCGGCGCCCGCCGCTTCGTACACGGGCGTGAGCCGCTCGGCCGTGGCGAACCCCAGCGTGTCGTCGATGAGTCCACCGTGGAAGTGGAGCACCACCCGTGGCCGGTCCTTGAGCCCGGCCACGAGCTCGTCGATGTCGGCGGTGGTGGTCGAGGCGAGCCGACCGCCCTGCCTGCTGTGGATGCACCGCTCACGGTAGGAAGCCATGCCCAGGAAGGTAGGGCGGGCGCCACCGTCGCGGCATCGGGGACGGGCTCAGGGATAACCCCTGATCACGAACGGCTAGGAACCCGAGGCAGGACCCATCCATTCCGCCTCGTACGCCGCGTACGTCCCGTCGTGCGTCGCCAGGTGCGTGAACTGGTCGACGTACGCCTTGAATTCATCGTCCCCGCGCGGCAGCGCGTAGGCCTTCTCGGAGAAGGTGAAGGGCTTGTCGGGATGCAGCGAGCAGAGCTCGGGGTGGATCTTGGACTGGTAGCGGGTCTCGCTCGCGTCGGTCATCATCACGTCCGCGCGGCCCTCGATGATCTCCTGGAAGATCGTGGTGTTCTCCGGGTGCTGCTTGATCGTGGCCTGTTTGATGTTCTCGCGCGCGAACTGTTCGTTCGTGCCGCCGGGGTTGACGATGACGGTGGTGCCCGGCTTGTCGATGTCCTGGAGCGTGCCCTCGCCGAACTTCTCCTTGTCGGCGCACCGCACGATCGGCGTCTTGCCGTCCTCGCGGGTCGGCTCGCTGAAGTAGACCTGGCGGGCGCGCGGCAGGGTGATGGAGACGCCGCCGACCGCGATGTCACAGCGTCCCGCCGCGACGTCCTTGGTGATGTTCGCCCAGGTGGTGGCCGTGTACGACGGCTTGGCATCGAGGCTCTCGGCCAGGTCCTCGGCCATCTTGATGTCCACGCCGCTGTACGTCTTGTCGGCCGGGTCGAGGTGCGTGAACGGACGGTAGTCGCCGGTCGTGCACACCCTCAGGACGCCCGACTTCGGCACGGAGTCCAAGAGGCTGCGGTGGTGACGGTCCTTGCCGCGCCCGGCGTCGGGCGACGCGGGCGCGGCGGCCGTGACGGCGAGCAGACAGACCAGGGCGGACAGGGTGGCGGCACGCTTCACGGGGGCTCCTCCGTACGGGTTCGCGGCTCGGAGGGATCACCTTCGCAGAAGCGATGTGGCCGGTGAAGCCCCTTCTCAGCAGACGATCACCGGGCTCTTCAGGCGTTCACCGGGCTTCTCAGGCGAGCGGGGCCAGCCGGGCCGCCGTCAGGTCCGGGCCCGCCCCGGTGTCGTACGCGTCCTCGTCGAACGGGTAGAGAGGGCGCTCCACCCGGTGGTGGCCGAGCCGCGGCAGGTCCTGGTCGACACCGCCCGGGGTGAGGGCCAGGAGCCAGTCGGCGGCCATGTCGTAGAGCTCGGGCTCCAGGTAACCGATCTTGACGACCACCAGGTCGTAGGTGCGTGGGTCGGTGCCGAGGCCGCCGTCCGCCGGGCCCATGAAGTCCGCGAGGGTGTGGAAGGGCTTGCGGCGCTCGACCAGGATCACGGTCACGCCGCCGGCCCGCACCGCCGCCATGTCGACGCCCCGGTCGTAGGCGCCGCCCTCCGCCCGGTCCTGCTGCTCGGTCGCGCGCTGCAACGCCACGACGGTGCCGGTCAGTTCGTACGGTCCGCCGTGGTGGGCGTCGACCTTGCCGCCCACGCTCAGGGTGACCTCGGCGCCCACTCCGGCCTCGAAGCAGCGGGCAACGGCGACCGGGTCGGTGATGCCGGGGTGGACGGCGGTGACCTTTCCGGAGCGGATGGCGTCGTTCTCCAGGAGTTTGCCGAGCATGTACGCGAGGTCGCCCGCGCCGCCCGCCGTCGGGTTGTCGCCGGAGTCGCTGATCAGGAAGGGCCGCTTCGTCGAGGCCACCGCCTGTGCGATGCACTCCTCGGCGCCGCCGGTCGGGCCGACGAAGACGAAGTCACGGCGCGCGTCCCAGTAGCGGCGGGCCAGCTTCTCGGCCTCGGCGGCGGCCAGTTCGGGGTCGTCCCCGGTGACGACGATCGCGGCCTTGCAGCGCGGCTCGTCCGCCCACGCGTAGCCGACCCACATCGCGGCGTCGAGGATGCCGTCCAGCTTCTCGATGTCGGCGAGCGAGGCGTAGAGGGACTTGGCGGGCTCCAGGCGGGTGCTGGTCTTCTCACCGGGCAGGAGCACCGGCACCTGGACCCAGGCGCGGTGCGGCCGCACTCCCTCGCGCAGGCAGCGCACGAGATTGCGCGCGGCCCGCTCACGGGTCTCCCAGGCGTCCTCGTGCGGGGCGAGGCGGTGGGCGGTGAGCAGGTCGACGGGTTCGGCGAACCGGCGTGAGACGTTGCCGTGCAGGTCCATGGCGGTCGAGATCATCGGACGGCCGCCGTCGGGGGTGCCGACAGCGTCCAGGGCGGCACGGACGGCCTCCGTCAGGTCGGCCTCCGCGTCGGTCAGGCCGATGACGCTCATGGCGCCGTGGATGTCGTAGACCAGGCCGTCCAGGGGGCCCGCTTCCCGTATGCGGGTGACCAGTTCGTCCTTGAGGATCAGGTACGACTCCGCTTCGACGGGGCCGCCGGGCAGCGAGGTCGCGTGCAGGAGCGGCACCCATTCGACGGTGTAGGCGAGGTCCGCGTCCGGCCGGGTCCAGGTGTAGCGGTCCAGGAGGTCCTGGCCACGGGTCTGGCGGAAGTCGTCCGTGGTGGAGCGGTGCGGGCAGAAGGTGGAGGACTCGATGCCGATGCCGCCGATGCCGATGCGCAGGCGACGCTGGTTCGTCGGGGTGGTCATGCCTGGACGCTCTCTTCCTGGGGTGCCGGGGTGGTCGGGAGGTTCTGGCGCAGGGCGGTGAGTCCGGCGCCGAGGAGGCCCGCGTCCCGGCCGGTCACGGTGGTGGTGATCTCCAGGTCCGCGGTGGCCAGGGGCAGGCAGCGCTCGTAGAGGACACCGCGTACGGCGGCGACGAGCGGTTCGGCGGTGGCCAGGACGCCGCCGAGGGCGACGGCCTGGGGGTTGAAGAAGTTCACGACGACGGAGAGGACCGTGCCGATGTGACGTCCGGCGGTGCGGACGAGGGTGGTGGCCTGCGGGTCGCCGTCGGCGACGAGCCGCAGGAGCTCGGTGGTGTCCTCCACCTCGACGCCTTGGAGGGCCAGTTCGCGGATGAGGGCGGCGCCGCTGGCCACGGTCTCCAGGCAGCCGATGTTGCCGCAGCTGCACGGGCGGTCGCCCGCCGCCTCGATGCGTACGTGGCTGATGTCGCCCGCCGAGCCGTTCGCGCCGTCGTGCGGCCTGCCCGCCACGATGACACCGCTGCCGATGCCGCGGCCGGCCTTGACGACGACCATGTGGTCGAGTCCTGGACGTGCGGTGCGGTGCTCGCCGACGGCCATCATCGTGGCGTCGTTGTCGACGGTGACGGGGATTTCGAGGCGTTCGGCGAGGACGTCGCGCAGTGGGTAGCGGTGCCAGCCGGGCATGCGGGAGGGGCTCAGGACGCGGCCCTCGGCGGGCTGCACGGGGCCGGGGAAGGCGACGCCCAGGGCGCGGACGGTGCGGCCCGCCTCGCGCTGCCGGGCGCCCAGTTCGGCGACCTGGCCGCAGAGCCAGTCGACGGCGGACTCGGGCCCCGCGGTGATGTCGTGCGGCAGGTCGACGGCGTCGAGGACGGTGCCGCCGAGGTCGACGACGCCGATGCGCGCGTGGTGGCTGCCGAGGTCGGCGGCGAGGGCGACGCCGCCCTGCGCGTGGACGCGTAGGAGCCGGGGGCGGCGGCCGCCGCGCGATGCTCCCTCGCCGGACTCGGTGAGCACGCCGGCGGTGACGAGTTCCTGCACGCGCAGCGACACGGTGGACGGGGCGAGCCCCAGCTCCCGTACGAGATCGGCCCGGGAGGAGGCGGCACCCGAGGAGACGAGCTGCAGGATGTGCTGCGCCGACCCCGGTTCGCCGTGCGGTGTTCCGGACATGCCGCCCCCAGTTGCTTCGATCAGTTCGTTCGACATCGGGAGGAACACTAGGTCCCGTCAAAGCAAGTTGGCCAGACCCTCCCGACTTTAGGACTTCTTGCCGAACGAAGCCCTTGACTTGATTTTGTCGCCAGTCCTAGCGTTCAGGCGCCGCCCGTCGATTTCCGGCACGGTCCGGCTCTCGCATCCTTGGAGGCCCTTCGCCATGCGCTCAAGGCGATCACGACCCCGCGCCCGGCGCCGGGCGCTCATAGCCGCGGCGGCGGCCGTCGCCGCGCTCGCCCTCACGGCGGTCACCGGCTGCACACAGGAGGGCGGCCGGGTCGACATGGGCCCCACCGGCGGCACCCCGGTCGAGGGCGGCACCGCCACGATGGCCCTGCCGCCCGCCGCGACACCGAACTGGATCTTCCCGATCGGCGCCCCCGGTTACGGGGCCTCGTACAACTACGGGATCCAGTCGCTGCTCTTCATGCCGGTGTACGACGCCGTGCAGGAGAAGGGGAAGCTGACCACGCACGGCCCGAGCACGCTCGGTCTGAAGCCGAAGTTCAGCGACGGCAACAAGACCGTGACCGTGCCGCTGCGCGAGGGCGTGAAGTGGTCCGACGGACAGCCGGTCACCACACGGGACATCGAGTTCTGGTTCAACCTCGTCAAGGCCAACAAGACGAGCTGGGGCAACTATTCGGTCGGCACGATGCCCGACAACGTGAAGCGGTTCGAGACCGTCGACGACCACACCGTGCGCCTGCACCTGAGCCGCGCGTACAACCCCGACTGGTTCACCGCCAATCAGCTCACCTTGATGCGCGCCCTCCCCCGGCACGCCTGGGACGCCAAGACCGACGGCGGCGAGGTCGGTGACTGGGACCGCACGAAGGCCGGCGCCAAGGCCGTCTTCGCGCGGCTCACCCGGCACGCCAAGAGCCTTGGGTCATATGGCTCCGACCCGCTCTGGAAGACGGTCAACGGGCCCTGGAAGCTGGCGGGTTGGCGAGACAGCGGCCAGGTCACCATCGTGCCCAACGAGGAGTACACCGGTCCGAAGTCACAGCGCCCGCACCTCGACAAGGTCGTCTTCAAGCCCTTCACCACGGCCGACTCCGAGTACAACGTCCTGCGTTCGGGAGGCGTGGACTACGGCTACATCCCGCCGTCGGTGATGGCACAGAAGGAGAAGTTCGAGGAGAAGGGGTACCGCACCGACCCCTGGGAGGGCTGGGCGGCGACGTACATCGTCTACAACTTCAACTCCACGCACGCGGGCCCGATGATGAACCAGCTCTACATCCGCCAGGCGATGCAGCACCTCGTCGACCAGAAGGCGATGAGCGACGTCATCTGGCAGGGCAGCGCCACGCCCACGCTCGGCCCGGTGCCGGTGACGCCGAAGAGCCAGTACCTCTCCAGGGCGATGGAGAAGAACCAGTACCCCTTCGACGTACGGACGGCCCAGCGGCTCCTCGGCGACCACGGCTGGAAGACCGTGAACGGCACCGCCCGCTGCGTACGTCCGGGAACGGGCGCCGACGAGTGCGGCAAGGGCATCGCGAAGAACACCCCCCTCGAACTCACCCTGCTCTCCCAGTCCGGCTCCACCGAGACGACGAACATGATGCAGGAGCTCAAGTCCTCGCTCTCCAAGGGCGGGATCGACCTGACCGTGCGCCAGCAGCCGCTGAACTCGGTGCTCGGCAACTCCGTTCCCTGCAAGGCGAAGGACCCCGGCTGCGACTGGGACATGTCGTTCTTCGGCACAGCAGGCAGCTGGTACTACCCGCTCAACCCGAGCGGTGAACAGCTCTTCTCCACCGGGGCGTCGGCCAACTTCGGCAACTACAGCGACAAGAAGGCCGACCGGATCATCCGCGGTGTGCAGTATTCGCCCGACATGCGGGCCGTGCACGAGTACGGCGAGTACCTCGCCGAGCAGCTGCCGGTGATGTGGATGCCCAACCCCGCCTACCAGGTCTCCGTGATCCGCAACGACTTGCGGGGCGTCAGCCAGAACCCGACGGTCACCTTCGCGCCGCAGGACTGGTACTACGTCAAGAAGAAGGGAGCCGACAAGTGACCGGCTTTCTGGTCAAGCGCTTCCTTCAGGCGCTGGTCGTGCTGTTCCTGGTCTCGATCATCGTCTTCACGCTGCTGCACATGCTGCCCGGCGGCCCGGCACGCGCCATCCTCGGCCCCAAGGGCACACCGCAGCAGATCGAGACCTTCAACCACCAGCAGGGCTACGACCGTTCGCTTCCCGCGCAGTACGTGATGTACCTGAAGCGTCTCTTCACCGGCGACCTCGGCGAGTCGTTCAAGCTCAACTCGCCGGTCTTCGACCTGCTCAAGCAGCGCCTGCCCAAGACCCTGCTCCTGACGGTGCTCTCCACCGCGCTCGCCGTGGTCATCGCCGTCCCGCTCGGCCTGCTCCAGGCCGTGCGGCGCGGCAAGGCGTCGGACTACGCGCTGACGGGGCTCGCCTTCCTGCTCTACGCGACGCCGGTGTTCTTCCTCGGCCTCATCATGATCATCCTGTTCGCGCAGGTGATGCCGATCCTCCCGGCGGAGGCACCGCAGGGCGAGAGCGTCGGTGAACTCCTGGGCGACTTCACGGGGTTGGTGCTTCCGGTCGTCACCATGGCGTTCGGCATCGTGGCGATGTTCAGCCGCTACATGCGCTCGGCGGTCCTCGACAACCTCACCGAGGAGTACGTCCGTACGGCGATGGCCAAGGGGCAGTCCAGCCGCCGGATCATGGTCCGCCACGTCCTGCGCAACGCGCTGATCCCGCTCGCCACACTGCTCGGCCTGTATCTGCCGACGCTCTTCAGCGGTGCGCTCGTCGTCGAGTCAATGTTCAACTACCCCGGTATGGGGCTCCTGTTCTGGAACGCGGCGCAGGGCTCCGACTTCCCGGTCCTGCTCGGCGTGACGCTCGTCGTCGGCGTCGCCACCGTCATCGGCTCGCTCCTCACCGACATCCTGTACGCCGTCCTCGACCCCCGGATACGGAGCGTGGCATGAGTACCGCGACCGCAGACGTCACCCCCGGGGCGGCCCCGGGGGACGAGGCGGCGGCGCAGGCCACGCCCTCGCTCGCCCGCCGCACGCTCCAGGTCTTCACCGGCAACAAGCTCGCCCTGACGGGCGTGGTGGTCCTGGTGCTGCTGCTCGCCTTCAGCTACCTCGGGCCGCTGCTCCACCCCACCGAACAGACGCACACCGACCTGTCCCAGGCGAATCTCGCACCGGGCGCCTCCGGCCATCTCCTGGGCACCACCGACCTCGGCTACGACATGGTCGGGCGGCTGATGGTCGCCGGGCGGACCTCGCTCGAGATCGGCCTGGCGGCGGGCCTGTTGGCGACGCTCTTCGGCACCGTCTACGGCGCGGTCGCGGGTTACTTCGGCGGGTGGGTGGACGCGGCCATGATGCGTGTCACGGACGCCGCGCTCGCGATCCCCGCGATGTTCCTGCTCGTCGTGGTCGCCGCGATCATCACGCCCAGCAAGGGCGTCCTCATCGTCATCATCGCATCGGTCGCCTGGCTCTCCCCCGCCCGCCTGGTGCGCGGCGAGGCGCTCTCACTGCGCGACCGCGAGTACGTGCAGGCGATGCGGATGATGGGCGGCGGCGGCGCACGGGCCGTGTTCAAGCACATCGTGCCGAACGCGATCGGCACGGTCATCGTCAACTGCACCTTCCAGATCGCCGACGCCATCCTCTACGTCAGCTATCTGGCCTTCCTCGGCCTGAGCATTCCGCCTCCGTCGGCCGACTGGGGCTCGATGCTCTCGGCCGGCATCACCTACACCCAGAACGGCTACTGGTGGCTGATCTTCCCGCCGGGCATCGCGATCGTCCTGGTCGTCGCCGCGTTCAACTTCATCGGTGACGGGCTGCGGGACGCGTTCGAAGTACGGCTGCGGAAGTAAGGGAGAACCGAAAAAATGACCGAGCCTCTGCTCCCATCCGAGCCCCTGCTCAAGACCGGGCCGCTGCTCAAGATCGACGACCTGCGCGTCGACATCACCTCGCGCGAGCGCACCGTCCACGCCCTCGACGGCATCTCCCTCGAACTCGCGCCGGGGGAAGCCCTTGGCATCGTCGGCGAGTCGGGCTGCGGCAAGACGATGACCGCGCTCAGCGTGCTCGGTCTCCTTCCGCCGGGCGGTGAAATCACCGGCGGACGCGTCCTGTTCGACGGCCGGGACCTGGCCGCGGCCCCCGCGCCGGTCCTTCAGGACGTACGGGGCAACACCATCGGCATGGTGTTCCAGGACCCGCTCACCTCACTGAACCCGACGATGACGATCGGCGCCCAGGTGGCCGAGCCGCTCGTCCTGCACCGCCCCGAACTGAGCGGGAAAGAGGCGTGGGCGCGCGCCCAGGAGATGCTGCGCCTGGTCGGCATGGGGCAGCCCGCCGAGCGCATGAAGGCGTACCCGCACCAGTTGTCCGGCGGCATGCGCCAGCGCGTGGCGATCGCCATGGCCCTGGTCTGCGAGCCGAAGCTGCTCATCGCGGACGAGCCGACCACCGCCCTCGACGTGACGACGCAGGCCCAGATCCTGGAGCTGATCGACGGGCTTCGCGAGCGGCTCGGCATGGCGATGATCCTGGTCACGCACGACCTGGGCGTCATCGCCAACCGGGTCGACCGGGTCGCGGTGATGTACGCGGGCAAGGTCGCCGAACAGGCGGACGTGCGGGGCCTGTTCGCGAGGCCCCGGCACCGGTACACGGAGGCGCTGTTCGCCTCGCTCCCCGAGCGGGCCGCGGGCAGCGGCACCGCGCTCCACACGATCCCGGGCCTGCCGCCGAACCTGGCGGTGCGTCCCACCGGGTGCCGTTTCGCGCCTCGCTGCACCTTCGCGTCGGACGAGTGCCGCGAGCAGGAGCCGCCGCTCGTGGACGACGAAGTGCGGGGCGGCGAGCACCGGTTCGCCTGCTTCCATCCGGTGCCGCAGGACGACTCGGAGGGCGAGGTGGTCGTCCCGCCGACGGTGCCCGCGCCGCGCGCACCCGGTGACGTACTCCTCGAACTCGACGCCCTGGTCAAGGACTTCCCCCTCAAGGGCGGCGCCTTCTCGCGCAGTCGTGGCACGGTGAGCGCGGTCGGCGGGGTGTCCTTGAAGATCCGCAAGGGCGAGACGTTCGGCATGGTCGGCGAGTCGGGGTGCGGCAAGACGACGCTCGGGCGGATCGTCGCGGGCCTGGAGGAGCCGACCGCCGGGCACGTGCGCTTCGAGGGACACGACCCGGCGACGATGTCGCGGGCCGAGCGGCGGGCGCACCGGCGGCGCGTGCAGTTGATGTTCCAGGACTCCACGGCCGCCATGGACCCCCGGATGCGAGTGGGCGAGATCCTGCGTGAGCCCCTGGTCATCCAGGGCGTCGGCAGCCGCGCCGACCAGGAGAAGCTGATCGCCGAACTCCTGGACGCGGTCGGCCTGCCGCGCGGCGCCGTGCACCGCTACCCCCACGAGTTCTCCGGCGGCCAACGCCAACGCCTCGGCCTGGCGCGGGCGTTGACGCTCTCCCCCGATCTGGTGGTCGCGGACGAGCCGGTCTCCGCGCTCGACGTCTCCGTGCAGGCACAGATCCTGAACCTGATGCGGGAGCTGCAGCGGGAGCGCGGCCTGACGTATCTGTTCATCTCGCACGACCTCGCGGTGGTGCGCCACCTCGCGGACACGGTCGGCGTGATGTACCTGGGCAAGCTGGTCGAGTCGGGCCCCGCCGAGCAGGTGTACGCCCATCCCCTGCACCCCTACACGCGAGGCCTGCTCGACACGGTCAACCTGCCCGACCCGGAAGCGGCGCACGGCGTCGACCGCACCCCCCTGGAGGGCGAGACACCGTCAGCGGCGAAACCGCCCTCGGGCTGCCGGTTCCGTACCCGCTGCCCCGCGGCTCAGGAGGTCTGCGCGACCACGGAACCGCCGGCGAGCACGCCGAACGGTCCGGGACACCAGGTCGCGTGCCACTTCCCCCTGTCCGCGCCTCGGCTAGCGTCGGCGGTGTGAAACTCGCGGATGCCCTGACCCGCCGCCCGCTCGTGCTCGACGGCGGCCTCTCCAATCAGCTGGAGGCCGCCGGGCACGACCTGAGCGACGCCCTGTGGTCGGCGAGGCTCCTCGCCGACGAGCCGGGGGCCGTCGCCGCGGCGCACCGTGCGTACTTCGAGGCGGGCGCCGACATCGCCACCACGGCGAGCTATCAGGCCACGTTCGAGGGCTTCGGCCGGCACGGCATCGACGCGGTGAGCACCGCGGAGCTGCTGCGCCTGAGCGTGGAGTTGGCCCGCGAGGCAGGGGCCGACGCGGGCCGCGAGGTATGGGTGGCCGCCTCCGCGGGACCGTACGGAGCGATGCTCGCGGACGGCTCCGAGTACCGCGGCCGGTACGGCCTGACGGTGGCCGAACTCGAACGCTTCCACCGCCCGCGCCTGGAGGTGCTCGCCGACGCGGAGCCCGACGTTCTCGCCCTGGAGACCGTCCCGGACACGGACGAGGCACGGGCCCTGTTGCGGGCCGTACGGGGCCTGGGGGTGCCGGCCTGGCTGTCGTACACCGTCTCCGGGGGCTACACGCGGGCGGGCCAGCCCTTGACGGAGGCCTTCGCGCTGGCCGCCGACGCCGAGGAGATCCTCGCGGTCGGCGTCAACTGCTGCGACCCGCAGGACGCGGACGCCGCGGTGCGCCTCGCCGCTCGGATCACGGGGAAGCCGGTGGTGGCCTACCCGAACAGCGGCGAGACGTGGGACGCGACCGCACGGACCTGGCGTGGCCCTGCGCACTTCACGGCGGGCCGGGCCACGGGGTTGCGGGACGCGGGGGCGCGGCTGATCGGGGGGTGCTGCCGGGTGGGGCCCGAAACGATCTCGCGGGTGGCCGGGGAACTGTCCGGGGCCGACCGGCCGCGGTGACGTCGAGGGGCGCGCGGCGGCTCCGCCACACCCGCCCTGGCCTGCGAGGACGTCCTGCCTGGGGGTAACTGTCAGTGCCGAGGTGCAGACTGAGCCGTACCTGAGACAACGACGTCCCGGAGGTGGCTCACCATGGCCGAGATCATCCTGACCGTAGGCACCCGCAAGGGCCTCTTCATCGGCCGCAAGCGCGCCGGTTCGAACACCTGGCAGTTCGACGACAGTCCCTACTTCAACGCCCAGGCCATCTATTCGGTGGCCATCGACACCCGCGGCAGCACGCCTCGCCTCTTGGCGGGCGGCGACAGTTCTCATTTCGGGCCGTCCGTCTTCCACTCCGACGACCTGGGCAGGACCTGGACGGAACCGTCGAAGGCAGCCGTCAAGTTCCCCAAGGACACCGAGGCCTCCCTGGAGCGGGTCTGGCAACTGCACCCGGCCGCCGCCGAACCGGACGTCGTGTACGCGGGCACGGAACCGGCCGCCCTGTACAAATCGCGGGACCGGGGCGAGACCTTCGAGCTCGTGCGCCCGCTCTGGGAGCACCCCACGCGCGACCGGTGGGAGCCGGGAGGCGGCGGCGAGGGCCTGCACACCATCCTGACCGACCCCCGGGACCCGGACGCGGTGACGGTCGCCGTCTCCACCGCCGGGGTCTTCCGCACCCTGGACGGAGGCAAGAGCTGGGCCCCGTCGAACAACGGCGTCTCCGCGGTCTTCCTGCCGGACCCGAACCCGGAGTTCGGCCAGTGCGTGCACAAGGTCGCGCGGGACGCGGTGGACCCCGACCGGCTGTATCTGCAGAACCACTGGGGCGTGTTCCGCAGCGACGACGCCGGCGCGCACTGGACGGACATCGGCGAGGGCCTGCCCTCGGACTTCGGTTTCGCCGCCGTCGCCCACCCGCACCGCGCGAACACCGCCTATGTCTTCCCCATCACCGCCGACATGGACCGCGTCCCCGCCGACCACCGCTGCCGGGTCTACCGCACGGGCGACGCGGGCCAGAGCTGGGAGCCGCTCAGCGAGGGCCTCCCGACGGGCGACCATTACGGCACGGTGCTGCGCGACGCGATGTGCAGCGACGGCCAGGACCCGGCGGGGATCTACTTCGGCAACCGCAACGGCGAGGTGTACGCCTCGGCGGACGACGGGGACAGCTGGCGGCAGTTGGCGTCCCACCTGCCCGACGTACTGTGCGTGAGGGCGGCGGCCATCGGTTGATCGATGCCCCCGTTACGGCAGTAGGGTGACGCCGTGGCACCACGACCCTTGCATGAAATCGTCGAGGCGGGCTGGGCGAAGGCCCTCGAACCCGTCGCCGGGAAGATCACCGAGATGGGAGACTTCCTGCGCGCGGAGATCGCCGCGGGACGCACCTATCTCCCGTCCGGGCCGAACGTCCTGCGCGCGTTCCAACAGCCCTTCGACGAGGTGCGGGTGCTGATCGTCGGCCAGGACCCCTATCCGACCCCCGGGCACGCGGTGGGTCTGTCGTTCTCGGTCGCGCCCGAGGTGCGCCCGCTGCCCGGCAGCCTCATCAACATCTACCGCGAGCTGGGCTCCGACCTGGGGCTCCCGCAGCCGTCCAACGGCGACCTGACGCCCTGGACCCGGCAGGGCGTCCTGCTGCTCAACAAGGCGCTCACCACGGCCCCGGGGCGTCCCGCGGCGCACCGGGGCAAGGGCTGGGAGGAGGTCACCGAGCAGGCCATCAAGGCGCTCGCCGCACGCGGCCGCCCCCTCGTCTCCATCCTGTGGGGGCGTGACGCGCGCAATCTGCGGCCGCTGCTCGGCCCGCTGCCGTCGGTCGAGTCGTCGCACCCCTCGCCGATGTCGGCGGACCGCGGCTTCTTCGGCTCGCGCCCCTTCAGCCGGGCCAACGACCTGCTGGTCCAGCAGGGCGGGCAGCCGGTGGACTGGCGGCTTCCGTGACGGACACCTCGTGTGTCCTCGGGGTGGACTCGGGCGGCTCGGGGATGCGGGTCACCGTCGGCGGCCTCGACGGGGCGGTCCGCGCGGCCCCGGTGAGCTCGAAGGAGCCGGTGCGTACGGGGGCGCGTGGAATCGACGCCGGGCACTTCACGGAACAACTGGTGCCCATGGCCCGGGAGTTGCTGGCGCGGGCGGGCGCAGGGCCGGTCACCGGGGTCGCCGTCGGCGCCGCGGGCATGGCGACCCTCGGCGACGACCTGCGCGCCCAGCTGCCGACCGCGCTCCACCGGGCGCTGGGCGTGCGGCGCCTCGCCCTCGCCGCGGACGCCGTCACCGCGTACACGGGCGCGCTCGGCGACCGTCCCGGCGCGGTCGTCGCCGCGGGCACCGGCCTGATCGCGATCGGCACGGACCTGACTGCCTGGCACCGCGCCGACGGCTGGGGGCATCTGCTCGGTGACTGCGGCGGTGGCGCCTGGATCGGCCGCGCGGGACTCGAGGCGGCGATGCGGGCGTTCGACGGCCGGGGCCGCGGCTCGAAGGCGCTGCTGGCCCGCGCCGAGGAGCTCTTCGGCCCCGCGCCGGGACTCCCCGCACAGCTCTATCCCCGTACGGACCGGCCCGCGATGCTCGCCTCGTTCGCACCCGAGGTGGCGCGGTGCGCCCCGGACGACCCCGTGGCCGACGCGATCCTGCGGGACGCCGCCCGGCACATCGTCGAGGCCGCGGCCGCCGTCTGCCCGTCGTCCGACGCGGTGAGCCGGGGCGAGCGACCCGAAGTCTCCCTGACCGGGGGGCTGTTCAAGATGGGTGACGCACTGCTCGACCCGGTGCGCGCAGAGATGCGCGAACACCTGCGGCACGTGCGACTCGTTCCCGCCGCCGGTGACCCGTTGGACGGCGCCGTGCGCATCGCCGCCGACATCGCCACGGACCGGCTGCGCCTTCCGCTCGATCCGCGCATGCTCACCGTGCACACGATGGTCGACAGTTGACCACCCCGGACGACCGCTCCGCAATGTGACAGTCGACCTCTACGTAACCCATTAGACAAAATCGGACTTATACCGCCCACCTGCACCCTCCCCGAACAGCGAAGCCCTCCAAACCAGTAGCATGCGGCGCCATGAGCTCCTCCACTGGGCCCGCATCAGGCCTGCCCGTACGAATGCCGCGACCCCGCCAGCCCGGGCGGCACCGCCGCCCGGAGCCCGTAGCGGCTCCCGAGAACGCGCCCGCGCTCGTTCTCGCCGTACCGGGCGTACCCAGCAGCGCCACGCGCAGCCTCGCCGAGGAAGTCGTGAGCATCGCCCGCTCCGAGCTGCCCGGCCTCGACGCCCGGATCGGATACCTCGACGGGACCGAGGACGCCACGGTCACCTCGTTCCCGGAGTTCCCCTCGCTGCACTCCGTTCTCGCGCACGCCGCCGCCGAGCGCACCGCGCGCTTCGAGCAGGCGCGCGCCGCGGGGGCGGACGTCCCCGAGCCCGAAGGCCCGGTCGCCGTCGTGGTCCCCCTCCTCGCGGGCCCCGACAACGCGTTGATGCGGCGCGTACGCCAGGCCGTGATGGACAGCCGTGCCCCCGCCGAGCTGACCGACGTCCTCGGCCCGCACCCGCTGCTCGCCGAGGGCCTGCACGTGCGCCTGTCGGAGGCCGGTCTGGCCCGCGCCGACCGCGCCCGGCTCTTCACGGTGGCCACCGCGGCGGACGGCATCATCCTCGCCACGGTCGGCGGCGAGGAGGCCGTGCAGGCCGCAGGCATCACCGGCATGCTGCTCGCGGCCCGCCTCGCGGTGCCGGTGATGGCCGCCGCGCTCGACCAGGATGGCGCCATCGCGAACACCGCCGAAGAGCTGCGCGGCTCCGGCTCCACACAGCTGGCGCTCGCCCCATACCTGATCGGTCCCGAGATCGACGGCAGCCTGCTCGACGCGGCCGCCAAGGAGGCCGGCTGCTCGGTCGCCGAGTCGCTCGGCGCCTACCCGGCGATCGGCAAGCTCGCCCTCTCCAAGTACACGGCGGCGCTCGGGATCGCCCCGCAGCAGCCGTCGGGCGCGCCGGTCCACTGACCGTGCCGCGCCGGCAGACCTGATGCCGTCACGCCGATGGGCCCGCCCCCTGCTGCAGGGGGCGGGCCCATCGGCGTACGCGGCTCAGTGGCTCGGTGGCTCAGCAGCTCAGTTGAAGATCACGCAGGAGGCGGCCGGAGCCTCGATCGAGCCGGCGCGCCGCGGAATGCCGGTCTCCGGGTCCACGGCGAACCAGGTCACGTCGCCGGAGCGCTCATTGGCCGCGTACAGGAACCGCCCCGACGGATCGATGGCCAGGTCACGCGGCCAGTGGCCGCCGCACGGCACGGTGGCGGCGAGCCGCGGCCGCCTGCCCGCCTCGTCGAGCGCGAGCACCGAGATGACGTCCTGGCCGCGGGTCGCGGTCCACAGGAAGCGGCCGTCGGGGGCGATGACGATCTCGGAGGGGTAGGCCTCGCCGTCGCCGTCCGTGGGGCCCGGCAGCACGGCCGCCTCACCGAGCGGCTTGAGCGCCCCTTCGGCAGCGTCCCAGGCGCAGATCGTGAGGGTGGGGGCGAGCTCGTTCAGGACGTAGGCGCGATCGCCGCGCGGGTGGAACACGAGATGCCGCGGGCCCGAGCCGGGCCGCAGCGCGATCTCACGGCGCAGCGTCGGCTCACCCGCCGCCGAGAGTTCGCAGACGCGTACGGAATCGGTGCCGAGGTCGACGCTCACCACCCAGCGGCCGCTCGGGTCGGGCAGGACCTGATGGGCGTGCGGCCGCTGCTGGCGCTGCGGGTGGGGTCCCGAGCCGGTGTGCGCCAGGACGCCCGACGCGGCGGGCGCGAGGCTGCCGTCGGAGCGTACGGGCACGGCGGTGACGCTGCCGGAGCCGTAGTTGGCGGTGAGGACGTGCCCGGCGTGCAGGGCCAGATGTGTGGGCGCGTCGCCGCCGACCGCGACCGGCGGTCCGGCCTGCGCGGGCTTGTCACCGTCCAGGCGGTACGCGACGACGGCGCCGTCGGACGTCTCACTGACGGCGTAGAGGGTGTCGCCCGCCGCCGACAGCGCGAGGTACGAGGGGTCGGCGATGGTCTCCGTGGCGCCGAGAACGGTCAGCTCACCACTGTCCGGGTCGACGGCCGCGGTGAGGATCCCGGCCCCGCCCGCCGCGGTGAAGGACCCGATGTACGCCCGTTGGCTGTCGCCGTGCCTGCCGACCACTGCGTTCCCCTTTCGACTCTGAACCGAGCACCGTGTCCAGGGGGCGCTCGTGCCGCAGACGCTAGCAGGCGGTCTAGACCAAGGCGCCTCGACTTTCGCCGCGCGTCCTCGCGAGCGCCGCCGGGTGGTGGACGTAGGCGGGGTGCCGCTCGACCAGGTCGTACGTGCGGTGGAAGACGGGGGTCGCGCTGCCGGACAGGGGCGGCACGATCCAGGACCAGTCGGCGCCCACGGTGCGGCCCTTGCTCTCCTCGCGGCCCACGTGGGTCAGGAAGCGCCGGGACTCGGTGTGGTGGTCGGCGATGGTGACACCGGCCCGGTCGAAGGAGTGGAGCACCGCGCGGTTGAGCTCGACGAGAGCGCGGTCCTTCCAGAGCGAGCGGTCGCTCGCCGTGTCGAGGCCGAGCCGTTCGGCGACGCGCGGCAGCAGGTCGTAGCGGTCGCCGTCGGCGAGGTTGCGGGCGCCGATCTCGGTCCCCATGTACCAGCCGTTGAAGGGCGCCGCGGGATAGCAGACGCCCCCGATCTCCAGGCACATGCAGGCCAGCGCGGGCACGGCGTGCCAGCGCAGCCCGAGCCCGGCCCACCAGGCGTGGTCGGGGTGCTCGATGGGCACTTCGAGCACGGCGTCGGGCGGCAGCCGGAACCAGCGGGGTGTGCCGCCGGTGCCCTGGACCACCAGGGGCAGTACGTCGAAGGGGGTGCCGGGGCCGCCCGGCCAGCCGAGGCCGCGCGCGAACGCGGTGATCCCGACGTTGCGCGGGTCTCCTACGACACGACCGTCCGGGTGCCGGTATCCGGCGTACCTGATGAGCTGCTCGTTCCAGATGCGGGGCCCGGGGCGGCCGGGCGCGTCGGGCGCGAAGACGGTGATGAGGGTCCTGATCCGCCGCCCGTCGCCGAGGGCCTGCCGCAGGTGCTCCGCGGACGCGGCGGCTACGTCGTCGGCGCGGGTCAGCTCCCTGCGGTCCAGGACGCGCAGGGAGCGCCAGTAGAGGCGTCCGATGCAGCGGGCCGCGTTGCGCCAGGCGAGCCGGGCGCCGAACACGAGTTCCTCGTGGGTGTGGCGGTAGGTGCCCGTCTCCGCGATCTCGGCGTACACCTGGGCGATCCGCGGCCCGGGGTCGCCGCGCCCGGCCTCGCCGTGGTGGAGGCGGACGAAGTCGGCGGCGGCCCGGCGCAGGGCGGGCCCGGACGGCGCCTCGTCGGCGGGGCGTGGGGCCGGCGGCGTGTCGGCCTTTTCATGGCCTGGGGCTTGATGGCCTGGGGCTTCGTGCCCTGCGGCACGCGCCGGGCAGGCCGTCTCGGCGGCCCGCTGGTGGGGGTCCGCAGGGGCGGCGTCACCCTGCGCGCCGCGGTCCGCAGGAGCTTCGTATCCGGCCCTGCGCAGGAATTTCCGCATGGTGCACCCCCAGGGGCGGCTCCGGGGCACGGACCGCTCCCGCACGGTCCGCGCGTCTGTCAGCCGCGGAACTACCCCTCCGACGGGGTGATCCACCCTGTATGTGCCCGGTGCACATGCCTCAGACGTGGTCGAAGTGTCCACACCACGACCGCGAACGGCAGGTCGCGGCAGGTCGGCGAGGGCTTCGTGCTCAGGAGAGCTGCACGCGGCCGGCCAGGGGATGCCGCCGCGGCCAAGGGGAGATCGCCGAGGTCAGGGCGAGGTCGCCGAGGCCGTGTGCCGCGCGGCGTCCTTGATGGCGGGCAGTGCGAGGGCGCCGGCCAGTTCGGCCAGCTCCTCGTCGGTCGGGCGGACGGGCCCCTCGGCGCCGTCCTGCGCGAAGGCCCGGATGCGTGGGGTACGGATCCCGGTCTTGTCCGCGATCGCCTGCGGCGTCAAATGGCGGCGGCGCATGGTCTGTTGGAGTAGCTGAGACAGGTCGTCCATTGACCTCTCCTGCCCCGTCGGCCCATTGTCATGCCGCACCTCCCTTCACGCGGCGGCCTCCGCGCGGCGGCGTGGCAGCCGCTAGCGGGGCAGGACGGCACGGATGGTCTTGCCGTTCGGCCCCCTGGTCACGGTGACCGTTCTGGCCATGTGCTGGACCATGGGCCAGCCGAATCCGCCGGTGCCGCCGGCCAGGTCGGGCGCGCGTTCCTGCGGCGGTCGCGGATCGGCGTCGCCGACCGTCACCGCCACGCCGTCCGGCTCCGCCTGCAGGCGCAGGGAGCACGATGTCCCGCGCGCGTGCCGTACGGCGTTGGTGACGAGTTCGGACACCGTGAGCTCGATGCTCACGACGTCCTGCGGTCGCATGGCCGGACGGAGCCGGTCCACGAAAGTGCGAGCGAAGTCCCGGGCGTGCGCGACGACTTCCGGTCGCTTGTCGAAAACCGCTCCGTCCGTCGGTCCGGTGTCCAGGTGCGGCGGGCCGGTGTCCCGTCGCGTCCCGTGCGTCTTCATGAGCCCTCCTCGTACGGGTTGACCTCTGTCCGAATATGGGATGGCCGCTGTCCGAGATGCACACTTGCCCGCGATGACGGGCCTGTAACGCCCCGGCGCATAACGGATCTTGTCGCGGAGCGACGCGCATGAAGCGCCGGCGTGCGGGTACGTGCGCTTCATCGGTCAGCCGAACTCACGTCGGCCGAACTCACCCAGTCCCAGCTCGGCGGACACCTGGGCGTCTCCCAGACGCACGTCACGCACCTGCTCTCCCGCATACTGGCACCCCGTCGGGGGACGGCGGGGACAAGGCGGGGTCGTCGGCCGCTCGCGGGCACCGGCCTCAGTGCCCCGCTGATGTTCTGTTCCGTGCACCACTGATGTCCGACCGGGAAGGATACTGACCACGATGGCCGACGACGCATACCTCTTCCTCCTCCCCGACCGGCACCCCCGGCTCGGGACGGCGCTCAGCGCCGTCGGCGCCCTGGAGGGCACGCAGACCCCCGCCGTACATGGCTGGCTCCAGGCGCACGACGCGTCGGACTCGTCCGAGCTGGTCCGCATCCTGCCCGCCGAAGCGGAGGCGTCCATCCCGAAGGACGCCGAGCGCCTGCCCATCCCGCTGAGCGAGGAGGAGGCGCTTCGGGTCCGGCAGGAGTGTGCGCCCCAGTCCGTCACGGACATGGAGGGCGAACTGCTGGAGTACCGGGAGACGACCCAGGACTGGGCGGCCCTGGTGCACCGGGCGCTGGCCGCGGGCATCCCCACGCCCCGCATCGCCCGGCTCACCGGACTCGACCCGCAGGACATCGCCCGCCTGACCGTGTGACCCCGGTGACCGGGCGAGGCCTGGTCAGTCGGCTCGGTCGGCGGCGGTGGGCCGCTTCGTGAAGCGGTGCCACCAATGCCGGCGGCGCGGGTGCACGGCGCGGCCGAGCCTGCGGCCGATCAGCAGGTAGCCGAGCACGGCGCCCGTGGTGTTGAGCAGGACGTCGTCGACGTCGAAGGCCCGCCCGGTGACCAGGACGCCCTGAGTCAGCTCGACAAGGAGCATCACCAGTGCCGTGACGGCTATGACGCGTATGAGCCCCCGTGCGCGCGGCACGAGCACCGGCAGCAGCATGCCGAACGGCAGGCCGAGCACGATGTTGCCGCCGAGCTGTTTCACGGTGTCGCGGAAGGCGGGCTGTCCGAGATAGTCACGGATCGAGTCGCCCGGGCGAAGATTGCTGTGCGTCAAATGCTCGGAGGCGGCCGAGGGCTCCAGTGTCAGCCTGGCGAGCAGCACGGCGAAGACCACCGTCCCCACGAAGGCCAGCAGCATGGCCATCGCGCGGGCCCACCCGGAGAGCGGGGGCCCCGCACCGGGAGCCTTCCGGCCCCCCGCTTCCTTCGTGGTCTTGCCCTGCGGAACCGTCCGTGCCATCACGAGCCTCCATTAAGGGGGTCTTCTGTCTGCGTCTTCCCTCGCGCGTGCGGTGGATCCGCTTCCGGTCGGTGTCCTGGTGCGGGTTCCGGTGTGCGGGTCCGGTGTGGGCGGGCCCCGTGGGCCGCGCGGCTCACCGGCTCACGTGGGGTCCGTGCGGCCGAACAGACCGGCGTGCCCCGGCGGAAGCTGCGTGAGGATGCGGCGCAGCAGGGCGTCGTCGGCGACCTCCGCGACAGTCGCGAGCACCGCGGTGACGGCACGGCGCGCCTGTCCCCCGTCGACGTCGACGCGTGCGCCCACCGCCGCGACGAAGGCCGTGGGTGTCAGGGGTTCACTGGCCGGGGAACCCTCGGTGAGCAGCGGGCCGCACTGCCGTGGCAGCAGGCGCGCGAGGTCGGTGCGGTCGTCCCCCACCAGATGCTCCCCCAGGACCTCGAGGACGTTCTGCACCGCCCCGGCGGCCTCCTGCCGCTCCGCATAACCCCCGCGTGCCTGGACGCGGTCAAGCAGCACTTCCACGGGCTCGTTCATGGCCGCTCCTTTTCTCGGGCATGTCGTCGTGGTGGGCGCTGGGCGGCTGCAGGACGGTGTCGGCCACGTCGAGCAGCGAGAGACCGTCGCGCGCGCTCACCTTCTGCAGCCACGCCAGCCCCTCGGCCACGGCGCACTCCTGGCGGGCGGCTACGTAGTCGGCCGCCTGGTGGATGCGCTCCCAGCGTGCCGCGCGCGTGCTGGTGGTCCACACCGGACGCCGGCAGCCGGTGCCCGCGTCGTGCACGGGCCGCCAGCGCAGCAGTGCCTCGAGCGCCAGCGCGGCGGCGCGTTGCGCGTGGGCGATGTGGTCGGAGGTCACATCGGCGCGCTCGGTGTAGTAGAGGCAGAGCACGCCCACTGGTGTGTGGCGGGCGTGCAGCGGGAGCGCGAGCACCCGCCGGGTGCCCGGCAGTTCCTCGGCCAGGGGCGGTCCGGTGCGGCACGGATAGTCGCGCAGGTCCGGCACGAACACGGGTTGCATCCCCAGTGCGGCGCTGACCGAGGGGCCGTCGGCGCGGGTGAACTGTGCGGCCTCGGCCTGCAGGGCCGGTTCGTCGGTGGCGTGCAGGAGCTGCCAGTGTTCGAGTCGGGGCAGCCAGGAGAGGGCCGCGCGTTGCGCGCCCAGGGACTGCGTGAACGCGGTGCAGAGCCGGTTCGGCAGCGCGCGTCGCCCGACAGCTGCCGCGACCGACACGTCGTGCACGATCGACGGTGATTCCTCCCGCATGGTGAGCATCCCTCTCAGTCGCGCGCCTCAGGGTCCGGCAGCGCCCTCCGGACGGAGGCGCACGGCTGGGCCCGACGCCGGAAGGAGCGGAAGTTCGTCTACCACGCGATGAACCGGGTCATGTCTCGTCGGCCGCAGCAGTCGATCGAACCGTCGACCGGCACAGCCGCTCCGGCTCCGGAGACCGAGGGGAACGTGCCTGCTCAGGCCTCGATCAAGGGCGTACGGGGCGAACTGCGCAGCGGCACGGCCAATTCGACGAGCGCCTTCTCCAGGCCGTGCAGATGGGCGAGTACGGGCTCGACGCCGACAGGGTGCGGCAGAGCGGTGGCATCGGTGGCCGGGCGGCGTGCGGCCTCCGGCGCGGTGAGCGCCTCCACGGCGGCCTCCACGCGCCAGCAGGCGGCGGCGAGCCGGTCGTCGTGCGAGGCCTCGGGGTCCGCGGCGATCGAGGCGAGCCCGCGCACCTCGCGGGCACAGGTGTCGAGCAGCGCGAGCACCTGACGGGCGCGCTCCTTGCGGGCCCGCAGCGGACTGAGCGGGTGCACCAGCGGGGCGAGCGAGAACCGCACCTTGCCCAGGAGCTGCTCAAGCTCGGCGACGCGCGGCGCGGGGTCGGCGCTCGCCGAGCCGGCGAGCCGGGCCGCGGCCTCCGCCGTGCAGGCGTGCACGCACCGCAGGGCGCGCTCGATCCAGGCGTTGGTCGTGGCATGCGTGGTGACGGGCAGCACCAGGAGCACGGCGAGGACGGCGCCGAGCGCGCCCACGCCGGTCTCGGCGACCCGCAGGGCGAGCAGCCCCGGGTTCAGTACGCCCAACAGCCCGTAGAGCACCCCGGCCATCACGGTGACCGCGAGCATCATCCACGTGTAGGAGACCGCGGCGGTGTAGAAGATCCCGAAGACGCTGACGGCGACGATGATCGCCGAAGGCACCGGCGCGCCGTGCAGCGGTACGGCGAGGACGAAGCCCGCGCCGATGCCGATGACCGTGCCGAGCACCCGCCGGAAGCCGCGTACCAGCGTCTCCCCGCTCGACGCGGTGTTCACGAACACCCACCAGGTGGCGCCCACGGCCCAGTACCACCGCTCGTGGGAGAGCACCTGTCCCGCCGCGAGCGCGAAGGCGCCGCCGAGCGTCGCCTGGACCGCCTGCCGGGTGGTCGTCCTGGCCAGTCCCGTGCCGCCGGGCGGCGCGGGCGCGACAGGGAGCGGCAGGCGGCGCTCGTAGCACCACGCGCCGAAGCGCACGGCCGAGGAGGCGCACAAGGACAACATGATGGCGGCGAACAGCTCGGGCAGTTGCCCCGGCCCCGTGTGCAGGAACTGCGTCGCGAAGAACATCATGAACGCGAACACTCCGAGCGAGTGCCCGCGCGGCCCCCACCGCCGGGCGTACACGCCCGCACCCATCACGGCGAGGAAGGCGACGTCCCGCGCCACGGGCACGTCGTGCAGCCCGGCCGCGAGCGCCAGCACGGGAAGCCCGACCACCGGCAGCAGCAGCGTGGTGACAGCCTGCCCCTTCACCGTCGCGTCGCCCACGGTGAACAGAGCGAGCAGCGCCGCGAGCCCACCGGTGATCGCCGCGGCCAGCGAGTGACCGGCCAGGCCGCACAGGGTCACCGCCAGCGCGATGCCGATGACGGCCCGCACCGCGAACCGCAACCGCACC
This sequence comes from Streptomyces sp. NPDC050147, assembly GCF_040660195.1. Classification (NCBI taxonomy): domain Bacteria; kingdom Bacillati; phylum Actinomycetota; class Actinomycetes; order Kitasatosporales; family Streptomycetaceae; genus Streptomyces; species Streptomyces sp. NPDC050147. Next base: position 26,674 of record NZ_JBFALJ010000025.1, read on the forward strand.
CGTCCGGGATCCGGCGCCACGAACACCCTCTTCAGCACAGCCATCCCGCCCCTTTCGCCTCCAGCTCGACCTGCCCACATGCAAAAGGCGCCGCGGAGATCCGCAGCGCCATCGACAGAAGCATTTCACCATCCGGAGCCCGTCTGGCTCAACAGGCACCGATTTCACTGAGCCATTGGGCCACCCATTCGCCCGCACGCCGTACCACGGGAGGGCCAACGGATCATTCCGGAGGCGCTCGACGGCTCGCGGCGTAAGTGCCACGGGCCGGGGTACCCGTCCAGAACCCCGCCGTAGGGTCGAGACCCCCGCCGTAGGCTGGGGGTCTCACGTCTTAGGAGCTGGCATGCCTGGAGTCATCAACCGCATCAAGCAGTTCGTCCGCAGTCCTCAGGGGCAGCGCACGATCCGGCAGGTCCGCCAGGCTTCGGCCGATCCCAGGAAGCGCGCCCAGGCCAAGCGGATGCTCGGCAAGCTGCGGGGGCGTCGCTGACGCGTTCTTGCGGCCTAGGGCTCGGCCGGCGGCCATTGGGGGCGCTGGTCGGCCGGGAGGGTCTGCAGGGCCTGGCCGACCGTCCGGTGGACGGGCAGCAGTTCCGTGCTGCCCGTCAGTGCCAGCATCTCCGAAAGACGTCGTCCCGCTCCGGCGAGCAGCAGCTTGCCCTCGCGGCGGGCGAGCAGCCAGCGCACGGCGAGCAGGCAGTTCAGTCCGCGTGAGTCGCAGAACATCAGCGCCGTCACGTCCAGGACCAGATGCCGGTGCCCGGCCTCGACGGAAGCGCCGAGGGTACGCAGAAAGTACTCCTCGCAGGACTGGTCAAGCTCGCCGCTGACCCGCAGCACCGCGGAGTCGGAGCAACTCGCGGACTCGGTGATGGTCAGGCGATGGGTCTCAGTGGACATCACACCCCCGTGGGCCATCGTACCGAGACCGGCCCAGTGACCTCTCCCGAAACAGCTCCGCGCGGCGTGTCCCGCTGCTGCTACCTCTTGTCGAGGAGCTTGACCCGCAGCCGCCCGAGGGTCCGGCTGAGGATGCGCGAGACGTGCATCTGCGAGATTCCCAGCTCCGCACCGATCTCGCTCTGCGTCATGTCGGCGGCGAAGCGCATCGCGAGCATCTCGCGTTCGCGCGCCGGCAGCGCGGCGATGAGCGGCTTCAGGCTGTGCAGATCCTCGACCTTGTCCAGCTCCGGGTCGCTGTAGCCGAGGTGGTCGGCCAGCGTGTCGTCCGAGTCGACGCCGTCGGCCGGGAAGTCCAGGGAGGCAGTGGTGTAGCCGTTGGCCGCGGTGAGACCTTCGCTGATCTCCGCCTCGTCCAGGTCGAGGTGCTCGGCGAGTTCGGCCATAGTCGGCGCGTGGCCGTTGGCCTGCTCGAGGTCGGTGGTGGCCTTCACCAGGTCCAGGCGGAGTTCCTGCAGCCGGCGGGGAACGTGCACGGCCCAGGTGGTGTCCCGGAAGAAGCGTTTGATCTCACCCATGATCGTCGGCAGCGCGAAGGTGGTGAACTCCACGCCCCGGTGGAGGTCGAAGCGGTTGATCGCCTTGATCAGGCCGATCGTGCCCACCTGGACGACGTCTTCGTACGACTCGTCGCGCGGACGCATCCGATGCGCCGCGTACTGCACGAGGTTGAGGTTCAGCTCCACCAGTGAGTTGCGTACGTAGGAGTGCTCGGGCGTTCCTTCCTCCACCGCCTCCAGGCGGGCGAAGAGCGCCCCGGAGAGCGCCCGGAGGTCGGCCGTGCGCCGACTGCCGGTGTTCGGCCCGGCGTACGGCGGGAGGTGCTCGGTGACCGGCGGCTCGGCTGCGGCGAAGTCGGGGCCGACGGTATGTCGTTCGGCGTACGACACCATGGAGGCTGGGCTGCTGGTCTTCGGGGACACCGTCGTCACTCCCGGCACAGAAGGCGCCCTCCGGACGAGAGCGCGCTGTGCAGGGGCTCTTACCCACCATCTCCCGTTACATTCCCGTGACTTGACACTCCGTATAGGAAGCGCCTTCCGGGGAACTCGGCTCAACCGCGGGACGACACGGGAGGTGGACGGCTGTGATCTGGTGGATGTGGCTGGCCGCGGTGCTTGTCGCACTGCTTCTGCTGGCCGGCACGGTTCTCGGGGTTCAGGCGAAGCGCCGTGGCGGTGGCGCGATCGTGGTCCGGCGGGGGCGCCGCACGGGGCGCGGGGGGATTCGGTGATCACGCTGATGCTCGTCGCCGAGCTCACCAAGCGGCCCGTGGTCACGCTCGGCGGGGAGGCGGTGGCCCAGGTCAAGGACACGGTCTTCGACGCCTCGGGCGGGCAGATCACCGGTTTCACGCTGGCGGGCCGCGGGCTGCTGTCCGGTCCGCTCAAGCAGAGCCTGCCCTGGTCGGGCGTCCACGCGCTGGGGCCGGACGCGGTGATGATCCCTTCCGCCGATGTCCTGCAGGCCAGGGACGCGGTGGTGGACAGGGGCGAGGCGGGCACCGGCCAGGTGCGGGGTGCCCGGGTACTGAGCGATGCGGGGCTGGAGTTGGGCACCGTGCTGGACGCCGTGGTGGAAGGCGGCACCAGCGGCCGGGTGGCCGGCTTCGAGGTCGCGACCACCGAGGCGATGGGCCGCCACGAGCGCAAGGCGTTCCTGCCGGCGCACGGGCGACTGGCCATGACCGGGGACACGCTGGTGATCCCGGCCACGCTCGCCGGGCAGGCGGTGGACGACCTCGACGCGTTGGCCGCGGCCTGGGAGCGAACCCGGACCGCGGGCGAGACGGGCTTCCGGAAGGGGGACGGGCGATGATGCTGCTCAGCCAGGTCCTGGGGCATCCGGTGATCAGCGCCGAGGACGCGCGCCCCGCCGGGCAGGTGGCCGGAATCGGCATCGATCCGCGGACCCGCAGGATCGCGGAGCTGTACCTGCGGGACGCCAGGCGCGGCGGCGACAGCGTTCCCTGGGCGCGGGTGCGCGGGATGGGACCCGACGCCGTGATCGTCGACACCGCCGCCGCGACCGACGTGGTGCACAGCGGTTCGCACTCCCGCGCGGACAAGAAGCTGCTGGGCAAGCGGGTTCTCACCGAGTACGGCGAGGACATCGGCACGCTCACCGAAGTCACGTTCGACCCGGACACCGGCAGCCTCGGCGATCTCCACGTCGGGCGCGAACAGTTCCCCGGCAGCCGCCTTGTCGGCCTGGGCTCCTACGCCCTGATCCTCGGCACGGAAACCTCGCCCACACCCGCGAACTGATCCGCCCCACAGAAACGCTGTGTTTCGAGCGAAGCAATATGTGTGCCGGCCGTGAGAGAAATCAGCGGCAGGCGCTCTCAGAGTTTCTTGCACGACGCCCGGAAGGCCATTTCCACCATGCGGCGCCGACCGTACCGTGCTACTGTTGATCTCAGTTGCAGTTGTGGTTCCCAAAAAACTTCAAGTGCCCTCACCGCCTTTTCGGCCGGTGGGAGCACTTTTGTATTTCCGGTCATTTCCGGCGGGGCAATCATCGCGGCGACACGGAGTCTGCACAGTGCGGCTCCGGGCACTGCCCCGAAGGAGATAAATATGGCTAACGGCACCGTGAAGTGGTTCAACTCGGAAAAGGGCTTCGGCTTCATCGAGCAGGACGGCGGCGGCCCCGACGTCTTCGCCCACTACTCGAACATCGCCGCCCAGGGTTTCCGTGAGCTCCAGGAAGGCCAGAAGGTGAGCTTCGACATCGCTCAGGGCCAGAAGGGCCCGACGGCCGAGAACATCGTTCCCGCCTGACGCTCACGCGTACTTCGCAGCTGGGGCCCGCACCTTGGGGTGCGGGCCCCAGCTCGTGCATTTTTCGCACCACCCAGGGTCACGAATTCCTGCGCGCATATCTGTTCATCGAACTCGCGCCAGCCGTGCCCCGTCCGGAACGCCCGTCGTTCCCGCGCATCCGCCCGCAGAACATTGCAGCCGGCCGGATTCGCCCCACGCATTTCATCCGGCCCGTTCTCGCGATTCTCCGCGCTGCGTTCTCGCTGCGGAAATTCCTTGGTACGTGCCGCATCGAGGAAGGTTCCGCATGAACCGCACACGCTCAAACGACCGCCCTTACCGCGCCCGCTCCGGCTCGGGCTCGGGCTCCAGCTACGGCTCCAGCTACGGCTCCAGTCCCCGCTCGGGCTCCGGCTCCGGCGCACCTCGCCGTTCCGGTGGCCATGGTCGTCGGCCGTCCGCACCCCAGGGCGAGTTCGCCCTGCCGGTCACGGTCACGCCCCCTCTCCCGGCCGTCGAGGCGTTCGCCGATCTCGTGATGCCGGCGCCGCTGCTCGCCGCACTCGGCAGGGAGGGCATGAGCGTTCCGTTCCCGATCCAGGGGGCGACGCTGCCCAACTCCCTCGCCGGCCGTGACGTACTCGGCCGTGGCCGCACGGGCTCGGGCAAGACGCTCGCCTTCGGACTCGCGCTGCTCGCCCGTACAGAGGGTCAGCGCGCCGAGCCGCGCCAGCCGCTCGCCCTGGTCCTCGTCCCCACCCGCGAACTGGCCCAGCAGGTCACCGACGCGCTCACGCCGTACGCCCGCGCCCTGCGGCTCAAGCTCGCCACGGTCGTCGGCGGCATGTCGATCGGCAAGCAGGCAGGTGCACTGCGCGGCGGCGCCGAGGTCGTCGTCGCGACGCCCGGTCGCCTCAAGGACCTCATCGACCGCGGCGACTGCCGGCTGAACCAGGTCGGCATCACCGTCCTTGACGAGGCCGACCAGATGGCCGACATGGGCTTCATGCCCCAGGTCACCGCGCTCCTCGACCAGGTACGCCCCGAGGGCCAGCGGATGCTGTTCTCCGCCACCCTCGACCGCAACGTCGACCTGCTGGTCCGCCGCTACCTCAACGACCCGGTCGTCCACTCCGTCGACCCCTCGCAGGGCGCGGTCACCACGATGGAGCACCACGTGCTGCACGTGCACGGCGCGGACAAGAACCAGGCCACCACCGAGATCGCGGCCCGCGACGGCCGGGTGCTCATGTTCCTGGACACCAAGCACGGCGTCGACCGGCTGACCGAGCACCTGCTGAGCAGCGGCGTGCGCGCCGCCGCCCTGCACGGCGGGAAGTCACAGCCGCAGCGCACGCGGACCCTGACCCAGTTCAAGTCCGGCCATGTGACGGTGCTCGTGGCGACCAATGTCGCCGCGCGCGGGATCCACGTCGACAACCTCGACCTGGTCGTGAACGTGGACCCGCCCACCGACCACAAGGACTACCTCCACCGCGGCGGCCGTACGGCACGCGCCGGTGAGTCGGGCAGCGTCGTCACCCTCGTGACGCCGGGCCAGCGTCGCGACATGAGCCGCCTGATGGCCGCGGCGGGCATCTCCCCGCAGACCACCCAGGTGCGCTCCGGCGAGGAGGAGTTGAGCCGTATCACCGGCGCTCAGGCTCCCTCGGGTGTCCCGGTCACCATCAGCAGGCCGGTCGCGGAGCGCCCCCGGCGCGCCAGTGCCGCCTCGTCCCGGGGCCGCCGCAGCCGCAGCGCCCAGGACCGCCGCACCGACCGCGCCCCGCGCCGCGCAGCGCAGGGCCCGTCGAGCTCGGCGGCCTAGAGCGTTCGCGACCATCAGGCTCACCCATCCCCGCAGGAGGCCCTTTTGACACCGGTTCTGACACCGTCACACGGACCGCAGGTCCGTGACGACATGACTGTCGAGCTGGCTCTGTCGGTGATGGGCGGCGCCGACGCCGCGCATCTGTTCCTGTGCGACGCGGACGACCAGCGCACGGGCCTGATCACGCGTGCCCGGCTCGCCGAGGTCCGCGAGGACCCCGCGTACACGGACCAGGTCCGCCTACGGGACGTTCTCGCCCTCACGCGTTGATCGCCCCACCCTTGTCAGCCGCCCCATCTCCTCCCTGTGAGGCATCATGCGCTGCGTCATCGCCCGTTTCCCGTTCGACCTCACCAAGGTTGGAGTGCTGGAAACGATGAAGGGCGTCAAGCCCGAACCCGTCACGGGTGACTCCGTGATCATCGGCCGTCGCCACTACCCCATCAAGCAGGTGGGCGCGGTGATCACCCGGCAGGACCGGCGTGACTTCAGCGCCGGGGAAGTCACCCGCGCCATGCGGGCTCTCGGTTTCACCTGCCGCACGCCTTCCGAGGACGTGGCCCCGCCCGACCTCACCCCGCTCCAGACGGCGACGGCCATGCTCGGCGCCTCCGCTCCGGTGTAGCGGGAGCAGCGGGACGCACGACACCAGACAACGAAGAGGGCCCTGCCGGCGCGCGCCGGCAGGGCCCTCTTCGCGTTGCCCGCTCCACGCGCCCATGTGACAGCTCACAAAATCTATGCCCGCCATAGTAGACATTGAGCGGTCACATGATTAGGCTTTCTCTTGTAACTGGTAACTCAGAGGGAGAAACGGAGGGAGCAGACGCCATCAGGATCGCCCGGCCCGAGAGGGATTCGGCCCGGGTACCGCAAGACCCCGTAACGGAAGGTGGTCCTCGGTCAGGCATCAGCGATCCCCGCGTTCCCGCCCTCTCGCAGGGTCGGACAGCGGAAACAAGAGGTCGGCGCAGCAATAGGGCCGACAGATGGTGTTGAATTTCCTTCGGGGCCCTGGTGCCGTACGGCACCAGGGCCCCTCGACGCGTTGGCATAACGAGGTGACATGACAGCAGATACCCCGCTCACTGGTCGTCTGGATGACGACGACTACCCCGCCTACACCATGGGGCGGGCCGCCGAGATGCTCGGCACCACTCCCGGCTTCCTGCGGGCCATCGGTGAGGCCCGGCTGATCACTCCGCTCCGCTCGGAAGGCGGCCACCGGCGGTACTCCCGCTACCAACTGCGGATCGCCGCTCGCGCCCGCGAACTGGTGGACCAGGGAACCCCGGTCGAGGCGGCATGCCGCATCGTCATCCTCGAGGACCAGCTCGAAGAGGCCCAGCGCATCAACGCCGAGTTCCGCCGTACCTCGGCGGAGGCGGGCGAACGCCCGAGCTGAGCGCCCCGCCCCTGCCGCGAGGGGCGGCTCCCCCCGGCAGGCCCGGTCTCACGTGACCGGAGGCCACTCCCCCGGGGCGAGAACCCCCAGCGCGTACGCCCGCGCCACCAGTTCCGTCCGGTTCGCCGCGCCCCAGCGCTCGGTCAGGCGGCGCAGGTGATAGGTGACTCCGTCCGTGGTGAGGCCCGTTCCCCGGGCCGCCTGAGCCGTGGTGGCGCCGCCTGCCAGCAGGGCCAGGATGCGGGCTTCGGCCGGACTGGCGGACAGGGCGGGCGGCGCCGGAGCGGGGGCACGTTCCTCGCCCAGGACGCGCAGCAGCACCAGGAGCCCGGGGACCGCGTCGGCTGTGTCGCTCACCGGCTCCGCCGTCAGCTCCCCGTGGCGCCGCGCCCCGCCGGGCGCGTCCCAGCGCACCGCGACCGGATAGCGCGAGCGGCGCCCCAGCCGCACGGCCTCGGCGATCCGCAGGACCTGCGTCTTCTCCTCGGGGCGGAACAACTCCAGTACGTTGCGGCCCCGCAGGGAACCGGAGGTCTCGCCCCATTCCGCCGTCATCGCCGGGTTGGCGAGGATGACCGCCCCGTTCGCGTCGCACACCGCGATCGGCATCGGGATGCGGTCAAAGAGGGTCATGGCGCGGTTGCGCCACAGCACGGAGTCCGTGGAGTCCACAGGGCGACTCCTTCCAGCCGAGGACGGTGGGAGAGCGGGGGCAGTCAAGACCGGGGCCGGTCAAGAGTTGGGTGAGTCAAGACCGGGGGGTCGTTCCCCACTACACAATCATGTAGGGGTACGGCGCGGACCTGCGGGGATCGGCGATCAAGCTGGTGAGGAGTGACTTCCGTACGGCGAAAGGCAGTTGTCACGCCATGCCCCCCACCACCACCGCACCGCTCCCCCAGGACGCCGGCTCCGGCCTCGACGGCGTACCGTTGATCGACATCTCCGACACCGGGCCGGGGCCCGCCCCGCTGCAGCAGATCATGGAACTGGTCCGCCGGCACGGGCCCGTGGTGCGACGGCGGCTGCACGGCCGCGACGCGCTGTTCGTGAGCGATCTCGATCTCGTGACCGAGCTCGCCGACGAGACCCGGTTCGCCAAGCATGTCGGGCCCGCCCTGGAGAACGTGCGTGAGTTCACGGCCGACGGGCTGTTCACCGCGTACAACGACGAGCCCAACTGGGCTCGGGCGCACGACATCCTGATGCCCGCGTTCGCCCTGGGTTCGATGCGTACGTACCACCCGATGATGCTGCGCGTCGCCCGGCGGCTGATCGAGTCGTGGGACCGGGGTGCGCGGGACGGGCGTCCCGTGGACGTTCCGGGCGACATGACGCGGATGACCCTGGACACCATCGGACTCGCCGGCTTCGGCTATGACTTCGGTTCGTTCGAGCGGGCGGAGCCGCATCCCTTCATCGATGCCATGGTCCGCTGCCTGGAGTGGAGCATGACGCGGCTGAGCCGGACGCCGGGCAGTGACCACTCGGCGGCGGACGCGGCCTTCCGGGCGGACGCCGACTATCTGGCGCAGGTGGTGGACGAGGTCATCTCCGCGCGGTCGGGCGGCGTGCCCGGCGCGGAACCCGCCGATGACCTGCTCGGCCTCATGCTCAGCGCCGCGCATCCGGGCGACGGCACGAAGCTGGACACCGCCAACATCCGCAACCAGGTCATCACCTTCCTGATCGCGGGGCACGAGACGACGTCCGGCGCGATGTCGTTCGCGCTGTACTACCTCGCCAAGCACCCGGCCGTGCTCGATCTCGTACGGCGCGAGGTCGACGCCCTGTGGGGCGACGCCTCCGATCCGGAGCCGGCCTTCGACGACGTCGGGCGGCTCACGTTCACCCGTCAGGTCCTCAACGAGGCGCTGCGGCTGTGGCCGACGGCCGCCGCGTTCGGCCGGCACGCCCGTGAGGACACGCTCCTCGGCGGTCGCATCCCGCTGCGCAAGGGGCAGGGCGTCACCGTCCTGACGCCGATGCTGCACCGGCAGCCCGTATGGGGCGACAACCCGGAGCTGTTCGACCCGGCGCGCTTCACCGCACAGGCGGAGGCCGCGCGCTCCCCGCACGCGTATCTGCCGTTCGGCACCGGTGAACGGGCCTGCATCGGGCGGCAGTTCGCGCTGCACGAGGCGACCATGCTGCTCGGGATGCTGGTTCATCGCTACCGGCTGCACGATCACGCCGACTACCGGCTCTCCGTCAAGGAGACGCTCACCCTCAAGCCCGACGGCTTCACCCTCACCCTGACGCCCCGCACCGCCGCCGACCGCGCGCACGGCGAGCTGCCCGGCATGACGGCCGCCCCCGCCGCGGCGGACATCGACGCCGCCGCCCTGCCCGCGCGCGTCCTGCCCGGCACCCGCGCGCTCTTCCTGCACGGCAGCAACTACGGGACCTGCCGGGACTTCGCGGCGCAACTCGCCGACGAGGCGGCGGCGGTGGGCTGTGACACGCAGGTCGCGCCGCTGGACGAGTACGCGGGCGCGCTGCCCGCCGACCGCCCCGTCATCATCACCGCCGCTTCCTACAACGGCCGCCCCACCGACGACGCCACGGCGTTCGCCTCCTGGCTGGACGGAGCCCCGCCGGCCACCGCCGAGAACGTCACGTACGCCGTCCTGGGCGTGGGCGACCGCAACTGGGCCGCCACATATCAGCACGTCCCGACGCGCTTCGACGAGCGGCTCGCGGAACTGGGCGGCGCCCGGCTCCTGGGGCGTACGGCGGCCGACGCCTCGGGTGATCTCGGCGGCGCCGTACGCGAGTTCACCGCGCGGCTGCGCACGGCGCTCCTTGAGCGATACGGCGACCCCGACGCGACGACGGCCCCGGACGCCGCCGCTTCCCGCTCCGACGCGTACGAGGTCCGCGAGCTGACCGGCGGCCCGCTGGACGCGCTCGCCGCCCGGCACGGCCTTGTCCCGATGACGGTCAGCGAGGCCTACGACCTCACCGCGCCCGGCCACCCCCGCACGAAGCGCTTCGTGCGGCTCGCTCTGCCCGACGGCATGGCCTACCGCACCGGCGACCACCTCGCCGTGCTGCCCGTCAACGACCCGGCGCTCGTCGACCGGGCCGCCGCCGCGCTCGGCGTGGACCTGGACACCGTCCTCGACATCCGCGCGAGCCGCCCGCGCCGCGACGGTCTCGCCGTGGACCGTCCACTGACGGTCGGCCAACTGCTGAGGCACCACGTCGAGTTGCAGGGGCGGCCCACCGCGGAGCAGCTGGCCGTGCTCGCCGCCGCCAACCCCTGCCCTCCGGAGCGGGCCGAACTCGCCGCCCTCGCCTCCGACGCCGGGGCCCGCGCGGCCGACGGGCGCACGCTGCTCGAACTGGTCGAGGCCTGCCCTGCCCTGCGCGGGGCCCTGGAGTGGCCGCGACTGCTCGACGTGCTCACGCCGCTGCGGCCCCGCCAGTACTCGGTGTCGTCGTCGCCGGGCGCGCACCCCGCTCACGCCGACCTGATGGTGTCCCTCCTGGAAGCCCCGGCCCGCTCGGGCAGCGGGCGGCTGTACCGCGGGACGGGCTCCGGTCACCTCAACCGGGTGCTGCCGGGTGACACCGTCCTGGCCCGGGTCCAGCCCTGCCGCGAGGCCTTCCGCATCGACCACACGGACACCGCGCCCATTATCATGGTCGCCGCGGGTACCGGCCTCGCCCCGTTCCGCGGGACCATCGCGGACCGTGCGTCGCTGGTCGCGGCGGGAGCCCAACTGCCGCCCGCGCTGTGCTACTTCGGCTGCGACCACCCGGACGCCGACTTCCTGCACGCCGGGGAACTGCGCGCCGCCGAGTCCGCCGGAGCGGTCTCGCTGCGCCCCGCCTTCAGCGCCGCCCCCGTCGACGGGGTGGCTTTCGTCCAGCACCGCATCGCGGCGGAGGCCGACGAGGTGTGGGCCCTGCTGGCCGCCGGAGCCCGCGTGTACGTGTGCGGCGACGGCTCACGCATGGCCCCGGGTGTGCGGGACGCCCTGCGGGCACTCCACCAGGACCGCACCCCGGGGGCCACGCCCGCGGACTCGACCCGCTGGCTGGACGGGCTGACCGCGAACGGGCGCTACGTGGAGGACGTGTACGCGGCGGGGTGAGCGGACGAGCGGCTCGCGCCGGGGACGGCAGCACCGGTCCCGGCGTGCGGCCCGGCGGCCCTACGCTCCAGAACAGGCCGTCGGGCCCGACGCGTGGCCGGCGTCGGCGTCGAACAACTCCCGCAAGGCGTGCGCCGTTTCCTCGCTGTGCAGGTGGTGCAGGCCCCGGATGCCCAGGCGGGCCGCGCCGGTCAGGTTGTGTTCCAGGTCGTCGATCATGACGCAGGCGGCCGGGTCGACGCCGAGGCGTTCGCAGGCCGTTCGGTAGATGTGGCGGCCCGGCTTGCGGGAGCCGATGCGGCTGGAGATCACCACGACGTCCGCGAGCGCGTCCAGGTCATATCCCTGGTAGCAGTCGTCGCCGAGCGCGTTCGACACGATCGCCACCGGGACGCCCTGGGCGCGCAGCCCGTTCAACGCCGCGAGCATCGTCTCGTCCGGCCGCATCCCCGCTCCGATCGCGGTGACGAGGCCCGCCGGTTCCACGTCCACGCCCTTCTCGCGCAACCGCGCCGCGATGCCCCGCTCGAAATCGGCCTCGCTCATGCGCCCGCACTCGTGCTCCACCAGGAGCGCCGACGACTCCGTGTCCTCCCGGAACAGCCTCTCGATCAGGAGGGGATCGTCGCTCACCCGCGTCGACCAGGCACGGAAAGAGTCGAGCACGCTGGTGGTCAGCACACCGCCGAAATCGGTGAGCACCGCACGCGGTGGCCCGGCCGGTCGCACCTCGGACGCCTCGGACACCTCGGACACCTCAGACGCCTCATCCACTTCTGCCTCCTCAAGTCCCGCCCTTGGCGGCATGGTTGAATCGTCGGTCGAGGATCTCAAGGACCCGTTCACCCCAGCGCAGGTTCGACTCCTCGAGGGACCTGCCCGCCATCAGCGTCAGGTAGGGGCCGAGCCGCTCGGCCTCGCGCAGGTACGCCTCCTCCTCCCGGCCGCCGAGAAGGTGCAGGCGCAGCCGTTCGTACCGGGCCAGCTTGCCCCGCGACCACTCCATGCGCTCCTCGATCAGCGCGCGGGTGGCTGCCGGGTCGGCGCCGTCCATGGCCTGCACCTTGACCATGAGTTCGTCCCGGATGGCGATGGGCCGGGGCGGCTCGGCTGCGAAGGCGTGCAGATCCCGCAGACCGGCGTCGGTGAGCGTGAACATCCGTTTGTTCGGCCTGCGTTCCTGCTGCACCACGCGCGCGTCGATCAGGCCGTCGGCGGCCAGCCGCTCCAGCTCTCGGTAGAGCTGCTGGGGAGTCGCGGACCAGAAGTTCGACACGGACACGTCGAAGATCTTGGCCAGGTCGTAGCCGGACGACTCGCCCTCCAGGAGCGCAGCGAGCACCGCGTACTTGAGAGACATCTGGACACCGTACACCGATGTGATTACTCTCCTTTGCACCTACTCAACAAGTTGACTATCTACGTATCGACGATCAATCGCGAGGTGTGTGGGCATGCAGGCTTTCCGCAAGGCCGTCGAGGCCAACGATCACGCGGCGATCGAGGCGCTTCTGGCCGAGGACGTCGTCTTCTCCAGCCCGGTCGTCTTCCGCCCCTACCCCGGCAAGGCGACGACGGCCGCGATCCTGCGCGGCGTCACGCGGGTCTTCGAGGACTTCCGGTACGTACGCGAGATCAACGACGCCGAGGGCCGGGACTCCGCGCTCGTCTTCGAGGCGCGGGTCGGCGACCGGCAGATCACCGGCTGCGACTTCCTCCACGTCGATGAGGACGGACTGATCGACGAGTTGATGGTGATGGTCCGCCCCCTGTCGGGCGCACAGGCGCTCGCGGCGGCCATGGGCGCCCAGTGGGACCAGATCACCCGGGAGGCCGCGGGCGACGCGTAAGGCGCCTACCAGGCGCGAGCCGACCGGATCAGGTGGTCGTGCACGAGGGCGACGTGCGGGTTGTCCGCCGAGCCGGGGCGCTGGACGAGGAAGCCGGTGTTGATCGGGGCGTCCTCCGGGTCGTGGAGAAGGGTCAGAGCACCGGCGGCCAGGGCGTCACGGCAGAGGTAACGCGGCAGCACGGCGAATCCCGCGCCCGCGGTGACCGCCGAGAGCACGCCCCGCAGATCGGGGACCGTGACGGAGGCCTCGCAGGTCAGCCGCTTGCCGAAGACGTGCCGCCAGTAGCGGCGGGTGATCGGCAGGTCCTCGGCGTACGTCACCAGCGGGACGCCGAGCAGCACCGCGGGGCCGTCCTCGGCGATCCGCGCCGCGCCGCCGATGCGCTCGGCCCACGCGGGCGCCGCGACCAGGACGAACTCCTCGTCCGCCAGTGGTACGGAGCTCAGGGAGCGTCCGCGGGGGCGGGCCGTGGCGATCACCAGGTCGTGCCGCCCCGCCCGCAGCTCGTCCAGGAGCCGGTCGGTCAGGCCGGTCGTCACACGCAGCCTGACCCCCTTCTCGACCAGCGGCGCCAGCGCGGGCAGCGCGCAGTGGCAGAGCATCTCCGCCGGGCCCGCCAGATGGACGGGCTCCGCGGGGGCGCCGTCCACGGGACCGCCGTGCCCGGTGACCGCGGCGAGGGCGTCGAGGGGGTCGACGACCCGGGCGGCGAGGGCGTCCGCGTACGGCGCGGGAGCCACACCCCGGGGCAGCCGCTCGAACAGCTCCCGGTCGACCTGCCGCTCCAGGGCCCTGATCTGCGTGGTGACGGTGGGCTGCGAGAGGCCGAGGACACGGGCCGCGGCAGTGAAGGAACCCGACCGGTACACGGCCAGGAACGTACGCAGCAGGTTCAGGTCCAAAGGTCCCCCGGCGACCGGCGCCACGGCCGGCGCCAGGACCGGCGCGGTCGGCCCGCTCGCTCCGGCCCCCGAAGCTGTTCCCGCCGATCCGGAAGCTATTCCCGCCGATCCATCGGAATCCCTATCTCCCATATGGCTCAGCCTATTGGATTTCGTTGGGAGCGTCCGCCTACCTTCGAGGACAGCACCGACTGACGTCCTGAGCACAGAACGTCAGAGATTCCAGCCTCGGAGAGACACCATGTCCAAGATCTTGTTCGTCGTGACCGGCGCCGACCACTGGACGCTGGCTGACGGCACCCAGCACCCGACCGGCTTCTGGGCCGAGGAGGTCGTCGCGCCCTACGAGGCGTTCAGGGCCGCCGGGCACGAGATCGTCGTCGCGACACCGGGCGGCGTCGTGCCGACCGTGGACCAGGCGAGCCTCGCGCCCGAGTTCAACGGCGGCGAGGAAGGCGCCGAGAAGATCTCCACCACCCTCGCGGAGATCGCCGAGTTCCTGGCGCCGGTCAAGCTGGAGGAGGTCGACCTCGCCGAGTACGCCGCGGTCTTCTACCCCGGCGGCCACGGCCCCATGGAGGACCTCGCCGTCAACGCGGAGTCCGGCAGGCTGCTCAGCTCCGCGCTGGAGATCGGCATGCCGCTCGGCGTCGTCTGCCACGGTCCCGCCGCGCTGCTCGCCGCCACCAAGGAGGACGGCTCCAACGCGTTCGCGGGGTACGAGCTGACCGGCTTCACCAATGCCGAGGAGACCCAGTCCGGGTTCGCCGAGAAGGCCAAGTGGCTGCTCCAGGACCGGCTCGTCGCGGCGGGCGCCGACTTCCAGGAGGGCGAGGCGTGGGCCCCCAAGGTGGTCGTCGACCGCAACCTGGTCACCGGCCAGAACCCGGCGTCCTCGGCTCCCCTGGCGGACGAGCTCCTCAAGAAGCTGGCCTGACCGTCATGGGCAGCGACCGGCTCGACGAGGTCCTCGACGCCACCTACGACTCCCTCACCCGGTACGGCGTACGGCGCACCACGATGGACGACATCGCCTCCACGATGGGCGTGTCCCGGTCAGCGGTCTACCTGCACGTACGCAACAAGGACGACGCCTTCCGCAAGCTCGCCGAGCGCCTGCACGACGAGGCGCTCGGGCGGGCTCGGCAGGCGGCGGACGAGGACACCTCAGCCGCCGAGCGCGTCCGGGGCGTCCTCGCCGCCAAGCTCGATCTGGTCCTGCGGCTGGCAGGGGACTCGCCGCACTCCGCCGAACTGCTCGACGCGAAGGCCCGCCTCTTCGGCGACATCTGCGACGGCTTCACCGGCTCGCTGCGGCGCCTGCTCACCGACCTGTTCACCGAGGCAGGCACCCCGGCCGCGGTGGAACCCGCCGAGGCCGCCGACATCTGCATCGCCCTGGTCATAGGCCTGGAATCCGTGTCCGGCGGCCGCGAGCTCTTCGGCCCCGCCGCGGACGCGCTCCTGGCCGGACTGCTCGGAACGCCGGTCGCCACGACGACGCCCGGCCGACCGACCCCCTCCCCCTCCACACACAGCCGTACCTGAGACATCCCGAGGAGACCCCTCATGCACCACCCCGAAGCGCTCACTCCCGGCGCCCTCGACCCCGAAGCCCTGGTGGCCAAGCTCCGTGCCACCTTCGCCACCGGCCGCACCCGGCCGCTGGCCTGGCGTGAGGAGCAGCTCACGCGGCTGCGCTCCTTGTTCACGGAGCACCGCGAGGACATCGCGGACGCCCTCCACGCCGATCTGCACAAGCCCCGCACCGAGTCGTACACCGCCGAAGTCGCCTTTCCCGTACGGGAGATCGACCACACGCTGGCTCACCTGAGGGAGTGGCTGACCCCTCAGCCGCTCGCTGCCGACGCCCTTGCGGGGCTCCCCGAGGGTTCCACCGCCGGTACGCAGTACGAACCGCTCGGCACCGTCCTGATCATCGCGCCCTGGAACTACCCCGTCCAGCTCCTGCTGGTGCCCCTCGTGGGCGCGCTCGCGGCGGGCAACACGGCCGTCCTCAAGCCGAGTGAAGTCACCCCGGCCACCTCCGAGTTGATCGCACGGCTCATCCCCCAGTACCTGGAGACGGACGCGGTCGCCGTCGTCGAGGGCGGCGTGCCGGAGACCACCGCGCTGCTCGCCCAGCGGTACGACCACATCTTCTACACCGGCAACGGCGCCGTCGGCCGCATCGTCATGCGGGCCGCCGCCGAGCACCTCACCCCGGTCACCCTCGAACTCGGCGGCAAGTCGCCGGTGTTCGTGGACCGGGACGTCGACCTGACCGCCGTCGCCACGCGCCTGGCCGAGTCCAAGTTCCGCAACGCCGGACAGACGTGCGTCGCCCCCGACTACGTCCTGACCGACCCGGAGACCGCGCCCGCCCTCGCCCGGGAGCTGCGCACGGCCGTGGAGCGGGTGTTCGGCGCGGACCCGAAGTCCTCGGACGCCTACGGACGCATCGTCAACGAGCGGCACTTCGACCGGGTCTCGGCCCTCCTCGGCTCGGGGAAGACGGCGTTCGGCGGGCAGAGCGACCGCGAGGACGTCTACATCGCGCCGACCGTGCTCACCGACGTGCAGCCCGACGAGCCGGTGATGCGGGAGGAGATCTTCGGCCCCGTACTGCCGATCGTGAACGTCGGCGGGCTCGACGAGGCCATCGCGTTCATCAACGACCGCGACAAGCCGCTGGCTCTGTACGGCTTCACCGAGAGCGAGACCACGCGGCAACGCCTCGCGGCGGAGACGTCGTCGGGCGGGCTCGGCTTCGGCCTCCCAATGGCTCATCTCCGGGTCCCCGAGCTGCCGTTCGGCGGAGTCGGCGAGAGCGGCGTCGGCAACTACCACGGCCCGCACTCCATCGCCACGTTCAGCCACCGCAAGGCCCGGCTGGACGTTCCGCTGGGCTGACGGCTCCGGCCGGCGCTCATGACCGGGGCGCCGCCGGGGTGAACTCCCGCTCCCGGGGGGCTGGTTCTGGTGCTCCGTCCGGCACCCCGGCGGGGGCCGCCCGCCGGACGGGAACCCGGGCCTGGGCACCCGTTGTGCCCGCTCAGGCCCCCGCCCGCGGCACCACGAGCCCCGACTCGTACGCGGCGACCACCGCCTGGGTGCGGTCGCGCAGGCCGAGTTTTCCCAGCACCCGGCTCACATGGGTTTTCACCGTCTCCTCGCTGACGTGCAGCCGTCCGGCGATCTCCGGGTTGGACAGACCCTCCGCGATGAGTCGCAGCACCTCGGTCTCGCGCGGCGTGAGGGCGTCGACGCGGGCCGCGGGCCCGGAGGGCGGAGCGGGCCGCAGGCGGGCGAATTCCGCGATGAGCCTGCGGGTCACGGTGGGGGCCAGCAGCCCCTCGCCGGCGGCCACCACGCGCACCGCGTCGAAGAGGCGCTCCGCCGTGACGTCCTTGAGCAGGAACCCGGCGGCGCCCGCGCTCAGCGCGTCGTACACGTGCTCGTCCAGGTCGAAGGTGGTGAGGATCAGCACGCGCGTGCCGGTTCCGGCGAGCCGTCCGGTCGCCTCGATGCCGTCCATCACGGGCATGCGTACGTCCATCAGGACCAGGTCGGGCAGCAGCTCCCGGCAGAGTTCGACCGCCCGGGCGCCGTCGGCCGCCGTGCCGACGACCGTGAAGTCGGGCTGGGTGGCGAGGAGTCCGGCGTATCCGGCGCGCACGACCTCGTGGTCGTCGGCGATGACGAGGCGCAGCGGTGAGGGGCTCGGGGCGTTCATGCGGCATGCTCCCTCACCGGCGCGGGGAACGTCGCCTCGATGAGGAAACCGCCGCGCCGTGCGGGCCCCGCGCGCAGCTCGCCGCCGACCATCGCCGCGCGCTCGCGCATACCGACGAGGCCGTGCCCTTCGCCGAGCCCCTCCGAGGTGTGCGGGCTCGGTCCGTTGTCGCGCACGCGCAGGCGCAACACGTCCTCGGTATAGCGGAGTTCGACGTCCACGGCGGCGCCGGTCGCGTGCCGTCGGGCGTTGGTGAGGGCCTCTTGCACGATGCGGTACGCGGTGAGTTCCAGGCCGGGATCCAGCGGGCGCACCGGTCCTTCGACAATGAGGCGCACGGCGGCGGCCGAGGCGTCGCGGGCCTCGTCGACGAGTTCGCCGAGCTGGCGGAGTCCCGGCTGGGGGCGGCGGTCCGGTACGGGGCTCCCGGCGTCCTCGCGCAGCACGCCGAGCAGCCTGCGCATCTCGGTCAGCGCCGTGCGGGCGGTGTCGCCGATGGCCAGAAAGCGCTCGGCGCCCACGGCGGGCAGGCTCGGCGTGGTCAGCCTGGCGGTCTCGGCCTGCACCGCGATCATGGAGATGTGATGGGCGACGACGTCATGCAACTCCCTGGCGATCCTGGCCCGTTCACCTCGGGCGGCGTGCTCCAGGAGCGTGTCGGCGATGGCCTGCTCGGTCGCGCTGTTCACGAGGGCGGTGTCGCGCGCGCTCCGGGCCAGGCCGGTGCCGGCGGCGACGGAGGCGCACACAGCGGTGAGGACGGCGAGGAACCGGTCGCCCGCGCCGGAGCCCGCGGGCCCGGTCACCGCGTACGCGATGAAGGGCAGGGGAAGGACGGCGGCCAGGTACTTGAGGCCCCGGCGCCCGGCCTGGTGGAACGAGACGAGCAGCGCGCACAGCCCGGCGCCGGTCAGCACGTGGAACGGCGCGAGGGAGAGCATGCCCGCCGTGCCGGCGAGGACGACAGCGGCGGCGAGAAAGCCGCGGGACGCCGCCGGGCCTGCGATGGAGCGCGCCACCCAGTCGCCGCCGGCGAGCACCGCCACCGGCGCCGTCGTGCCGAGCGCGAGTGACAGGGCGAGCGGCAGCGGGACTTCGCCGTCCGTGCGCAGCAGTACCTCGCTCACGGCACCGAGTGCCAGCAGCGCCGTGGCCGGGAGGGGTGTCCGCGGCAGTCTGCGCGCGAACCGGCCACGCACCACGCCGCGGTTGAGGCCCGCCCTGATGCCCGCCCCCGAACCCGCCCCGGAGCCCGCCCCGGAAGTTTTCGCCCTCACACGAGTCATTGTCACCGGCGCGGGCCCTGCCGGAGTCCCTCACGTGAGGGATACGAAGACGGCTCCACCGCGTGACGACCCGCGGGCCCGGCGTCTCTAGCCTCACTTCTCATGGATGGCATCACAGCGACAACCGATGGTGGCGAAGCCACGATCGAAGTGCGCGGACTGCGCAAGCGGTTCGGCTCGGTCACCGCGGTGGACGGTCTCACCTTCACCGTCTCGCCGGGGCAGGTCACGGGGTTCGTCGGCCCCAACGGCGCGGGCAAATCGACCACCATGCGCATCGTTCTCGGACTGGACCGCGCGGACGAGGGCACCGCCCTCATCGGCGGCCGTCCCTATCGGGAGCTGCGCTCGCCGCTCCTGGAAGTGGGGTCACTGCTCGACGCCGGCGCCGTGCATCCCAGCCGCCGGGGGCGCGATCACCTTCTGTGGATGGCGCATTCGCATCGGCTGCCCGTTCGGCGCGTCGACGAGGTCCTCGAACTCGTCGGGCTGGGACAGGCCGCGCGGCGCAGGGCAGGGGGGTACTCGCTCGGCATGCGGCAGCGCCTCGGCATCGCGGCGGCGCTGCTCGGTGATCCGCCCGTGCTGCTCTTCGACGAACCCGTCAACGGCCTCGATCCGGAAGGCATCCGGTGGATACGCGGCTTCCTGAAGTCCCTGGCCGCCGAGGGCCGGGCCGTGCTCGTCTCCAGTCACCTGATGAGTGAACTGGAGGACACCGCCGATCACTTGGTCGTGGTCGGCCGCGGACGCGTCATCGCCGACACGAGCGTACGGGAGTTGCTCGCCGCCGCGTCGGGCGACCGTGTCGAGGTGCGGACGACCGACCGGACGACGGCGATGACCGTGCTCGCGGGCGCGGGGGCGAGTGTCGCGGCCACCGGGCGTGACACGCTCGCCGTCTCCCATCTGGCGGCGGAACGTGTCGTGGAGCTGCTGGGCGGTGCCGGTGTCTCCTTCTCGGGGATCTCCGCCCACCGGGCCACGCTCGAAGAGGCGTACATGGAACTGACCAGGAACGACGTGGAGTTCGCCGCCGAGCACCCGGCCGAGGGGAGCATCCGATGACGACGACCGAGACGCCACCTCGCAGGCCGAGCACGGTGCTGGTCGGCCGCGACGGCTTCCCGCAGCTCCTTCGCGCCGAGTGGACCAAGCTGCGTACGGTGCGGCGCTGGGGCCTCGCTCTGCTGGCCGCGGTCCTGGTGACCGTACTGATCTCCCTGTTCTCCGCGTCCAGTTCGGGCGTGGAGATCGCGGGCGGTGGCTCGGCGGCGCCCACCGGCCCCGCTGGGCAGTCCATCCGTGACGACTTCACCTTCGTGCACCGCACGCTACCCGCCGACGGCAGCGTCACCGCGCGGGTGACGGGGCCGACGGGCGTGCGTCCCGACCGGGCGCCCGACTGGGCCAAGGCCGGGGTGCTCGTCAAGGCGGACACCGAGAGCGGCTCGGACTACGCGGCCCTGATGGTCACCCCCGGGCACGGGGTGCGTTTCCAGAGCCACTTCACCGGTGACATCGCCGGTGGAGCCGCGTCCGCCGACGAACCCCGGTGGCTGCGGCTGACCCGGGCGGGCTCCACGGTCACGGCGTACACGTCGGCCGACGGCCGCGGCTGGAACAAGGTCGGGTCGGCCACGATCGATACGACGAAGGACGCGGTCGCGGTCGGTCTTTTCGTGGCGTCGCCCGACGTGCAGACCATGAAACGCGAGTTCGGCAATGTCTCACTCAGCGACGGCCCTTCCCGCTCGACCGCGCGCTTCGACGAGGTGACGGTCGAGGGCGCGGCGGACGGAGCCGACTGGCAGCGGACCGACGTCGGGCGCACCGACGGCGAGGAGGGCCGGCCCCGCCCCCCTCAAGGCGCGCCCCAGGGTGAACTGGAACGCTCCGGCGGTACGTTCATGCTCACCGGCTCCGGCGACATCGCGCCCGGCGCACCCATGCAGCCCGACCTCGTCGCCGCTTCCCTGAACGGCTCCCAGCTCGGCCTGGTCCTGATCGCCGCGCTCGGGGTCCTGTTCATCACCGCGGAGTACCGGCGCGGCATGATCCGCACCACGTTCGTGGCCAGCCCCAGGCGCGGCCGGGTGCTGGTCGCCAAAGCCGTGGTGATCGGCGCGGTCACCTTCGCCGCCGGGCTCGTCGCGTCCCTCGCGTCGTTCCTGCTCAGCATGGACGTACTGCGCGAGAACGGTCACAAGCCCCCGCGGTTCCCCGAGTTCTCCCTGACCGACGGACCGGTCGTGCGGGCGGTGCTCGGCACCTCGGCCGTACTCGCCCTGATCGCCGTCCTCGCCCTGGCGCTCGGCGCGCTGCTGCGCAGCACCGCCGCGGCGATCACCACCGTCGTCGTGGTGATCGTGCTGCCGCTGATCCTGGTCAGCGTGGTGCCGCTCGGTCTGTCGCAGTGGCTGCAACGGCTCACGCCCGTCGCGGGGTTCGCGATCCAGGAGTCGACGCCGCGCTACGACCAAGTGGCGAGCCTGTGCCTTCCCGAGGACGGCTGCTACCCGCAGGGCGCGTGGACCGGCTTGGCGACGCTCGCCGCGTACGCCGTCGTGGTGCTCGGCGTCGCGGTGTGGCGCGTCCGGAAGAGGGACGCGTGAGGGGCGGCCTCGGCGGTCGTGGCCGGGGCGGCCGGGCGTTCGGTGCGGCGCGGGCCGAGTGGACCAAGCTCCGTACGCTGCGCAGCACATGGTGGCTGCTGTTCGCCGTGGTGGTCCTGACCGTCCTCGCGGGCGCCGCCACCACCGCGTCGCTGACCGCCGGGGACTGCCCCGTCCCGGCCGACTGCCGCGAGGACACGGTGAAACTGAGCCTCACGGGCGTCTGGCTCGGCCAGGGCGCGGTCGTCGTCCTCGCGGTGCTCACGATGAGCGGTGAGTACGGCACGGGCACCATGCGTACGACGCTGACGACGGAGCCCGGCCGCATACGGCTGCTCGCCGCGAAGGCCCTGGTGCTGTGCACACTGACCGCGGTGGCCGGGGCCGTCGGGGTGCTCGGCTCGCTTCTGGTGGGGCGGATGCTGCTCGGCGCCGACGGCTTCGCGACACCGGGCCTCATGGAAGGAGCGACTGTGCGCGCTGCCTTCGGCACGGTCCTCTACCTCACGCTCGCCGCCCTGATCGGCCTCGGCGCGGCCACCGCGCTGCGCGACACGGCGGCAGCCGTCACCTCGGTGCTGGGCCTCTTCTACGCCTTCCCGCTGCTCGCGGGGCTGCTCGCCGACCCCGACTGGCAGGAGTACGCCCGGCGTGCGGCGCCCGCGACGGCCGGGCTCGCGATCCAGGCGACCGTCGACCTGGACCAGTTGCCGATCGGGCCGTGGGCCGGCATCGGGGTGCTCGCCGCGTACGCGGGGGTGGCGCTCCTCGTGGGCGGATGGGTGTTGCGGACGCGGGACGCCTGAGGCCGCGTACAGCATGTGCAACGGCCATGGACAGCCCCCGAGCTGCTGTGATCTCATCCGTCCGGGCGGGTCGATCGACCTTCGGCGTGGATCGGCGGACCTTCCACGCTGACCGGCGGGCGATCCCCGCGAGCAGCATGTGACCGGCCACCGTCCTGGCCCGCGTGCCTGTGGGCCGGTCATCGCTCGTCTCCGCTCAGGCCCGAAAGACCCGCACACATGCAGAAGACCAAGTCCGCGCTCTGGGAATTTCTCCAGGGCCTCGGCAAGACGTTCATGCTTCCGGTGGCCCTGCTCGCGTTCTGCGGCATCATGCTGGGCATCGGCTCGTCCCTCTCCAGTGAAGCCGTCACCGAGAACCTCACCTTCCTCCAAGGCGAGGGTTTCGACCTCGTCTTCACGTGGATGGCGAGCACGGGGCTCGTGGCCTTCAAGTTCCTCCCCGTGATGTTCGCGATCGCCATCCCGCTGGGCCTGGCCCGGGAGGACAAGGGTGTCGCGGCGTTCTCCGGCTTCGTCGGCTTCGCCGCGATGAACCTGGCGGTGAACTTCTACCTCACCGCCAAGGGCGTGGACCTCGAGGACGAGAAGGTCATCTCCCACTACGGCATCGCCGACGTGATCGGCATCCAGTCCATCGATACGGGGCTGCTCGGCGCCGTCGCTGTTGGCATCGTTGTCAGCGTCCTTCACCAGCGCTTTCGTGCCCAGCGGATGCCTGATGCGCTCGCCTTCTTCGGCGGCCTGCGGTTCGTGCCGATCATCTCGACACTCGTCCTCAGCCTCCTCGGTCTGCTCATTCCGCTGGTGTGGCCGACGTTCAACGGCTGGATCACCGATCTCGGGCGCGCGATCGGTCACGCGGGCGTCTTCGGGCCGTTCTTCTTCGGCATGGGCGAGGTGCTCCTGCGGCCGATCGGCCTGCACCACATCCTCGTCGCCATGTTCCGCTTCACGGATGTCGGCGGCTCCGGCGCGGTCTGCGGCGACCACGTCTCCGGCGCGCTGAACCTCTTCTACGCCCAGCTCAACTGCGCGACCCCGCCCGGTGACGCGGTCACCGACGCCACCCATTTCCTGTCCCAGGGCAAGATGGCGGTCTATCTCGGCGGACTGCCGGGCGCGGCCCTGGCGATGTATCACTGCGCGGACAAGAAGATGCGCCCGGAGATCAAGGCCCTCCTGATCTCCGGCGTCGTGGCGTGCGTCGTCGGCGGCATCACCGAACCGCTGGAGTTCCTGTTCCTGTTCATCGCGCCGTGGCTGTACTTGATCCACGCCGTACTGGTCGGCCTCGGGTTCCTGACCGCCGCGGTCCTCGGGGTGTTCATCGGCAACACCGACGGCAATGTCATCGACTGGCTGGTCTTCGGCGTCCTTCAGGGCACGACGACGAAGTGGTACCTGATACCCGTCATCGCCGCGGTGTGGTTCGCCGGCTACTACTTCCTCTTCCGCTGGGCCATCACCCGCTTCGACCTCAAGACGCCGGGGCGCGACGAGCCGGTGGCGGAGGAGGAGGCCGAGGCTGGGGCTGAGGCGTCCGTCGAGGAAGGCGCGGCGGCTCCGCGTGAGCTGATCGCCGGGAAGTACGACGCCGTGGCGATCCTGGAGGCGATCGGCGGCGCCGAGAACATTCAGACCCTCGACAACTGCATCACCCGCCTGCGCATGACGCTCGCGGACGCCGAACGGGTCGACGAGGCCCGGCTGAAGAAGCTCGGCGCGGTCGGCGTCGTCAAGCTCGACGCGCACAATGTGCAGGTCATCATCGGTCCGCAGGTGCAGTCGGTGAAGGACGCGATCGCGTCGATGGTCCGGGTGGGCTGACCGGTGGACCACCCTTCCGACTTCGACTTCGACTTCAGCGAGTTCGACTTCGACACACCGGTCGACCGGCACGGCACCTGGTGCACGCAGTGGGACTACGTCGAGGACCGCTTCGGCGTCCCTGACCTGCTGCCGTTCACCATCTCGGACATGGACTTCGAGACGGCGCCCGCGGTCCTCTCGGCCCTCCGCGGCAGGCTCGACCACGGCGTGCTCGGCTACTCCCGCTGGCGACAGGCCGACTTCCTCTCCGCGATCGTCGACTGGTACGGCGAACGCCACGCGACCGAGGTGGCCCCGGAGTCGATCGCCTACGGCCCGTCCGTCATCTACCAGGCCTCCCAGCTCCTGCGGCTCTGGTCACGCCCCGGTGACGGCGTCGTCGTCCACACTCCGACGTACGACGCGTTCCCCAAGACCGTCGCCGCGCACGGACGGCGGCTGCTCGGCTGCCCGCTCGGCGACTGGGCCGAACTGGAGCGGCTGCTCGCCCTGCCGGACACGGCCGTGCTGCTGCTGTGCTCTCCCCACAACCCCACCGGCCACGTCTGGACGGAGGCCGAACTGGACCGCGTCGCGGCTCTGTGCGCGCGGTACGGCGTCGCGGTGATCAGCGACGAGATCCACTCGGACCTCGCCCACCCGCCGCACGTCCACCGTCCGTGGTCCCTGCACGGCGCCCGCGACGGCCGCTGGGCGGTGGTGACATCGGCCTCGAAATCCTTCAACATCCCGGCGCTGACGGGCAGTTACGCGATCATCGGTGACGCCGCCACACGCGAGGCGTACCTGCGCAATCTCAAGGAGGCCGACGGCCTCTCGTCCCCGGCGGTGCTCTCGCTGGTCGGACACATCGCGGCGTACAGAGAGGGCGGGCCGTGGCTGGAGGCCCTGGGCACCTACCTCCGCGGCAACCTCCACCTGATCGCCGACCACCTGAACAAGGCGTTCCCCGCCCTGGACTGGAAACCGCCCCAGGCGGGCTACCTGGCCTGGATCGACGTGAGCCCGCTGGGCGTGAGGGACGAGACCCTCCAACGCGAACTGATCGACACGCAGAAGGTGGCGATCATGCCCGGCACGGCCTATGGCTCCCCCGGCCACCTGCGCCTGAACGCGGGCTGCCCGCGCGCGAAGGCCGAGCGGGGCGTGATGGCCCTGGTGGAGGCGGTACGGGCGATCCACCGGCGGGACGCGGCGGGGTGAGGTGCGCGGCCGGAGTGGTATCCGCAGGTCAGGTCGGTCACCAGCGGCTGCTCGCCGGGGTCCGTTGGTACAGTCACGTGGTTCATCCCTCGTCCCCGGGAGACCCGCGCCATGGCCGTCGACGAACTCGACACCCGTATTCTGCGTCTCCTCCTGGAGCAGCCCCGCACCAGCGTCCGTGAGTACGCGCGTGTGCTCGGTGTCGCCCGCGGCACCCTGCAGGCCCGGCTCGACCGGCTCGAGCGGGACGGGGTGATCACCGGGAGCGGGCCCGCCCTGTCGGCTGCCGCGCTCGGGCACCCCGTGCTCGCCTTCGTGCACATCGAGGTCACACAGGGGCATCTGGACGAGGTGGGTGAGGCGCTCGCCGCCGTGCCGGAGATCATCGAGGCCTTCTCGATCACCGGCGGCGGTGATCTCCTGACCCGTGTGGTGGCCAGAGACAACGGCCACCTGGAGGACGTGGTACAGCAACTGATCCAGATGCCGGGCGTGGTGCGCACCCGTACGGAGATGGCGCTGCGCGAGCGCGTCCCGCACCGTCTCCTCCCGCTCGTCCAGTCGATCGGCAGGGCCTGCGCCGAGCAACGTTGAGCTGCGGCTTCGGCCTGCGTTGAACTGCGGCTTTGGCATGCTGGGGTGCATGCGCATACTCGGCAACACCTCGGTCATCTTCGATCTCGACGGCACTCTCGTGGACAGCGAGCCGAACTACTACGAGGCGTCGCGCGAGCTGCTCGCCGAGCACGGCGTCGCGTACACCTGGGCCGACAACGAGCGGTACGTGGGCATCGGCACCCAGGAGACCCTCGCCACGTGGAAGGACCGGTACGGCATCGGCGTACCGGTGGCCGAACTGCTCACCGAGCTCGACCGGCGCTATCTCGCTCTTGCCCGCGCCGACACGCACGTCTTCCCGGAGATGCGGAAATTCGTGGAGCGGCTGCACGGCGCCGGGGTGCCGATGGCCGTGGCCTCCGGGTCGTCCCGCCCCGCCATCGAGGCGATCCTCTCGGGCACCGGCCTCGACGCGCTCCTGACCACGGTCGTCTCGGCCGACGAGGTCGACCACGGCAAGCCCGCGCCCGACGTCTTCCTGGCCGCCGCCGCGCTCCTCGGCGCGGACCCGGCCGACTGCGTGGTCCTGGAGGACGCCGCTCCCGGCGCGGCGGCAGCGCACGCGGCGGGGATGCGCTGCATCGCGATCCCCTACGTCACCGCCCACGCCGACCAACCGGCGTTCGCGTCGGCGGAGCTGCTGCTGCGGGGCGGACAGGCCGAGTTCACGGCGCAGGCGGCTTGGGACCACCTGGCCGCGCTGACGCGGCCGTAGACACGGATGCGGCCCCGGTCGCGGCCCGCTCGGCGAGCTCCGCCTTGTTGACCTTGCCGGTGGCGGTCAGGGGCAGCTGGTCAAGGATCCGGATCACCGGCCGTCCGGCCGAGCGGCGCGCGCCCCTCGGCCGCGGCCCTCGCCTCGCTGTCGTCGGCCACCAGGACGTCCCGTACGGCCGTTCCCTTCGCGCACCTCATTGAGCACGCCGGTCGGTGAACTGTGCGTGACGCCCCTCAGTGAACTGTGCGTGACGACGATCTCGAACCCGGCGTTCCGCAGGCCCACCCGCCCGCAGTTCGTGATCGCGCTGCTCGCTGGTCTTCCATGGGCCTGGGGCGCCCCTCAGCGTGGGGTTCGACCTGGGGTCCCCGGGGCCCCGCCCGGGTGTTCGACTCCCAGCAGGTGCAGGAACATGGCGGTCACGTCGCGTACGGCCGCGTCGTACGCCTCCGGGGCCGACGCCGTGAGCCGGGCGAACTGGATGCTCATGCCGCCGACCGCGCGGGCCACGGCGAGCGGATCGGCGACCGGCCGGGCCCTGCCCTCGGCCGTGAGCCGCCGGATGTAGCGGGCGGAGCGGTGGACCGGGCGCTCCTGGGTCTCCTCCCACAGGGCGCGCACGTCGTCGTCGGTCTGCGCCTGCTGCTCCAACAGCCGTAGCAGCGGCAGGTGGTGGGCGTAGGCGGCGATGAAGGCGGCGGTCGAGGCCCGCACGACCTCGCGGGCGTCGTCACGGTCGACGCCCGGCACGTCCTGCGCGGCGAGGAACGCGTCCCGTACACGCACCGCGAGGACGCGGAAGATCTCCTCCTTGGACGCGAAGTACACATAGAAGCCCGCCCGCGAGACCTCCGCCTCCGCGGTGATGTCGGCGATGGTCGTCGCGCCGTACCCGCGCCGCGTGAACACGGCTTCGGCGGCGTCCAAAAGCCGCCCGCGGGCCGGGGCGTCGCTGCGGTCGCGGGCGGTGCGGGTCGCCCAGGGCTGCTGATGTCGTGCCACGCGGCGAGCTTATTGACGTTGACGCCAATGTCAATGAGCATGGCGGCGCCGGATACCTCAGGAGGGCTCCATGGGTTCTGCCGCCGTGCTCGTCGCCAACCGCGGGGAGATCGCCGTCCGCGTCCTGCAGGCCGCCACGGAGTCCGGTCTGCGCACGGTCGCTGTGTACGCGCAGGACGACGCCGCCGCTCGGCACGTCCAACTGGCGGACGAGGCGCAGCCGTTGGAGGGAACGGGTCCGGCCGCGTATCTCGACGCGGACGCGGTGCTCGCCGCGGCCCGTCGCTCCGGGTGTGAACTGGTGCACCCCGGCTACGGATTCCTGAGCGAGGACGCGCACTTCGCGGCTCGGTGCGCGGAGGCCGGACTGCGGTTCGTGGGGCCCTCACCCGAGGTGCTCGGCCTGTTCGGCGACAAGGCACGCGCGCGCGGGCTCGCCGAGCGGCTGGGGGTGCCTGTCCTCGCGGGCACGCGAGGGCCGACGAGTCTGCCCGAGGCCACCGAATTCCTTGCCGGGCGCGGCCCTTCGGGCGCGGTGATGGTGAAGGCCATCGGGGGCGGCGGCGGGCGCGGCATGCGGGCCGTGCGGCACCCGGACGAGCTGGCGGACGCCTGGGAACGCTGTCGCTCGGAGGCCCTGCAGGGCTTCGGGCGCGCCGAGTTGTACGTGGAGGAGCTGCTGTCCGGCGCCCGCCACATCGAGGTCCAGATCCTGGGTGACGCGACCGGTGAGATCACCCACCTCTGGGAGCGCGACTGCAGCGCACAGCGCCGCCATCAGAAGCTGGTCGAGATCGCTCCGGCGCCCGGGCTCCCCCCGGCGATCCGGGAGAAGCTCTTGTCCGCGGCGCTGCGGATGGCACGCGAGTGCGGGTACACCGGTCTCGGCACCTTCGAATTCCTGCTCCTGGGCGAGGAGTTCCACTTCATCGAGGCGAACCCCCGCCTCCAGGTCGAGCACACGGTCACCGAGGAGGTGACGGGCGTCGACCTGGTGGTGACCCAACTGCGGCTGGCGGCGGGCGACTCACTCGCCGCCCTCGGACTCGCGGGTCCGCCGCCCGAGCCGCGCGGCTACGCGCTCCAGGCGCGCGTCAACGCCGAGTCCCCGGCGTCCGACGGCACCGCCCTCCCCTCCACGGGCACACTCACCCGCTTCGACGTGCCGACGGGGCCGGGAGTGCGGGTGGACACCGCGGCACGCAACGGAGCGGAGATCGGAGCGCGTTACGACTCGCTGCTCGCCAAGGTCATCGCGCACACACCACACGGGGACTTCGCCGCGGTCTGCGAACGCGCGTCCCGCGCCCTCGCGGACTTCGCCGTCGAGGGCGTACGCACCGGGATTCCCCTGCTCCGCGCGCTGCTCGCCCATCCGGGATTCACCGCGGGCGGCGCGCACACGGGCTTCGTGACCGAGCACATGGCGGAGCTGCTGCCCGATGTCGCGGAGCCGCTGCCCGACGAGCCTCGGCAGGTGCTCCCGGGTGACGCGGCTGTCACCGCCCCCATGACGGGGACGGTTGTCAGCGTCGACGTGGCGGTGGGCGAACAGGTCGCTGCGGGGCAGCAGTTGCTCGTGCTCGAAGCGATGAAGATGGAGCACGTGCTGCGCGCGACCGCCTCCGGAACCGTGACGGCGCTTTCCGCACGGGTCGGCGACATGGTGGCGGAGGGCCGGCCCTTGGTCATGGTGGAGGTGTCGGCGGCCGGCGAGGCGGCCACGGGACTCGCCGAGGAAACCGCGGACCCGGACGCCATCCGCCCCGACCTGGCCGAAGCCCTGGCCAGGCACGCGACCGGCCTGGACGCCCAACGTCCCGAAGCCGTCGCCAAACGCCACCGCATCGGGCGCCGCACGGCCCGCGAGAACATCGGGGACCTGTGCGACGACGGCACCTTCACGGAGTACGGCGCGCTCGCGATCGCCGCCCAGCGCCGCCGCCGCTCCCTCGACGACCTGATCGCCACGACGCCCGCCGACGGCATGGTCACCGGTACGGGGCGGATCGACGGCGTGCGGTGCGTGGCGATGTCGTACGACTACACCGTCCTCGCCGGTACCCAGGGCCTGCAGAACCACCGCAAGACGGACCGCATGCTCCAACTGGCCGAGGAACGGCGGTTGCCCGTGGTGCTGTTCGCGGAGGGCGGCGGCGGGCGTCCCGGCGACACCGACTCGACGTCGGTCGCCGGGCTCGACGTGACGACGTTCCATCGGATGGGGCGGCTGAGCGGCCGGGTACCGCTGGTGGGCGTCGCGTCGGGGCGGTGTTTCGCGGGAAACGCGGCCCTGCTCGGCACCTGTGACGTGGTGATCGCGACGCCGGAGGCCAGTATCGGCATGGGCGGCCCGGCGATGATCGAGGGGGGCGGCCTCGGCGTGTACCGCCCCGAGGAGGTCGGCCCCCTCTCCGTCCAGGTGCCGAACGGCGTGGTGGACATCGCGGTCGCCGACGAGGCGGAGGCCGTGCGGGTGGCGCGGAAGTACCTGTCCTACTTCCGCGACGCGTCGGCCCACCGTGGACCGGACGGCGGTTGGGACGCGCCGGACCCACGGCTCCTGCGGCACGCGGTCCCGGAGAACCGGCGCCGCGCCTATGACGTGCGGGCCGCGATCGAGGGCATCGCCGACACGGGCTCGGTCCTGGAACTGCGGCGCGGTTTCGGCGTCGGCATCCTCACGGCTCTCGTCCGCGTAGAGGGCCGGCCGATGGGTCTGCTCGCCAACAACCCCGGGCATCTGGGCGGCGCGATCGACCGCGACGCGGCGGACAAGGCGGAACGCTTCCTGCGGCTGTGCGACGCGTTCGGGCTCCCCGTCGTCTCCCTCTGCGACACGCCGGGCTTCATGGTCGGGCCGGAGGCCGAACGGACCGCGACCGTACGGCACTTCGCCCGGCTCTTCGTGACCGGCGCTCAGCTTCGCGTCCCGCTGGTGAGCCTGGTCCTGCGCAAGGCGTACGGACTCGGCGCGATGGCCATGATGGGCGGCTCCACGCGTGCTCCCGTGGCCACGGCGGCGTGGCCGAGCGGCGAGTTCGGCGGGATGGGGCTCGAAGGCGCCGTCCGACTGGGCTACCGCAAGGAGCTGGCCGCGATAGCCGATCCCGGGGAGCGGCAGCGGGTGTTCGATGCCCATGTCGCGGAGCTGTACGAGCACGGCAAGGCGGTGAATGCCGCGGCCGCGCTGGAGATCGACGCGGTCATCGACCCCGCGGAGTCCCGGAGCTGGATTCTGGCCGCGCTGGAAGGGGCGGGCGGGCCACGTCCGTGAGCAACTCCCGGCCCGCGTCCGCCTTCAGCCCCCTCCCCTCGGAGCCACGGCGTACCGACAGGCGGCCCGCGGGGCTGGTCAGTACATGGTGGCCAGGTCAGTACACGATGGCCCGGTCAGTACATGATCCCCACGAGGCCGTCCCCCTGCTCGGCGCAGACGAGTCCGCCCGCGCAACAGGCGCCCCAGCTGCCGGAGCCGGGCCCGAAGAGGGTCACCCGCTCCCAGTGCTCCGCCGTCGGCCTGGCCCGTGAGAGGCGAAGGCCGAGTTCGCCCACGGCCACCTCGGCGGGCGGCGGCCCGGCGGGTGATGCGGCGGCCCCTGGCAGTACGGCCACGATCTCCGCGGCGGGATAGCCGAAGAGGTCGATGTCGTCCCAGGCCACCGGAGTCGGCTCGGCGCGGTCCGACCGGGCCGGCGCCTGGATCTCCACGCGGGCGAGCCGGTCCGTGGCCCCGGGGCCGCCGCCGCCGAAGCCGAGGACGATGCCGTCCAGCTCGGCGTCGAAGTTCCACTCGGGCTCGAAGAGGAGGCCGCCGAGCCAGGCGTCGTGCGCGTGCCGGAGCTCCGCGTACTGGCCCAGGGTCAGCCCCATGCACTGCCGGTGCCGCTTGACCCTGTCGGGCGGCAACAACTCCAGGACCTCGCCGGGTGTCATCCCGAACTTCAACAGCCCTGCTCCGCCCGGCAGTTCCACGCCGACTTCTCGCAACAACTCCAACATTGCACCATTGTTCACCAGTTGACCCAGGTGGCAAGGCTGTTGA
The DNA here is from genome assembly GCF_040660195.1 of Streptomyces sp. NPDC050147. Taxonomy (NCBI): domain Bacteria; kingdom Bacillati; phylum Actinomycetota; class Actinomycetes; order Kitasatosporales; family Streptomycetaceae; genus Streptomyces; species Streptomyces sp. NPDC050147. The sequence continues at coordinate 58,358 of NZ_JBFALJ010000025.1, forward strand.
CGAGATCACACGGAAACCGGTTGCACGGGTGCTGGTCAGCGGCGGTCAGGACTGAGGACGGCTGCCGTGGTTGGCCGCGTGCTTACGGCGTGCCTTCTTCTTGCGGCGTCGCTTCGATGACATGCGATTCCCCTCTCACCGGGTTCATCATGAGTGGCATTTCAGGTGTTTTCCACCGTTCCATACGGCACGTCGCCCGGCGACTGGACGAGTGCGCAATCAGACGCTGCGCATGCAAACAAAGCGTTCACAACGAAGCGTTGACAACATTACGTGTGCCCCTCATGCTGAGCCCATGACCTCCACTCCCGAGCAGCGGCCCGCCGAGACCGACCCCTTCAGCCCCACGCACCCGGACCAGGTGCGCGCGGGCCGCGCCCCCGCCGCCCTGTTCCGCATCGCCGAACGTCACGCGGTCACCGACGAACAGCGGCGTCGGCAGGTCCACGCCACGGTCGTCGGCCCGTACGAGGCGGCACGGCTCGTGACGTTCCTGCTCACCGGCGTCGCGGATCCCACGGACGGCGAGCCGGAGGTGGACCACGCGGACATCACCGCGGCGCTGACGCTCATGCCGATGGCGCGCACCGAGATGGACGAAGTGGAGGCCGGGCTCCTGCAGATGGCCCGCGGTCGCGGCATGACCTGGCCGGAGATCGCCTTCGGACTCGGCCTCGGCACGCCGCAGGCGGCCAGGCAGCGCTACGAACGGCTGGTAGGCCGTACGACGGTCGCCGACACGGAAGCCACTCCCCCGAGCCCATGACGACCACGGCTCAGGGACCCGGAACCCGGAACCCGGAACCCGGAACCCGGAACGGCGACCGCTCCGAGCCCGTGGCTGCTGCTGCTTCAGGCCCCCGCGCCCGCATGCCGCAGCCAGACATAGCTGACGGGCTGCGGGGCGTTCCACTCCGCGGCGAGGGCCGGGTCCACCGGCACGAATCCGGCCCTTTGATAGCAGCGCAGGGCGGCGGTGTTCCCGGGATGGACGCGCAGGAAGATCTTCGCGTACCCGGCCCGCAGGGCCTGCTCGGCCAGCCCCCGCACCAGCCTTCGCCCGTTGCCCCGCCCACGGGCGCCCGGCGCGACGATGATCCGGGCGAGTTCCGCCTCGCCCTCCTCGTCGTCGCGCCACACCTCCCCGTAACCGAGGAGCGTCAACCCCTCGCGCAGCACATGGCCTCGCACATCCGAGTCCAGCTGCCACCCGGCGACCACCTGCGCAGCCACGGGAAAGTCGTTTCGCCCACACCACAGGGCCACCTCGGCGGCGGAGGACGGCCAGCGCGCCACCGTGCCCGCATCCGCCACGGCAAAGGGCCGAAGCTCCATGTACGATCGCTCCCGCCATGCAGATGAATGCCAACTACACCAGTCTCGTCGCGGTCGGCGACTCCTTCACCGAGGGCATGTCGGACCTGCTGCCCGACGGCAGCTACCGCGGCTGGGCAGATCTGCTCGCCGCCCGGATGGCTGCGGCCTCCCCCGGATTCCGGTACGCGAACCTCGCCGTACGCGGGAAACTCATCGGACAGATCGTGGCCGAGCAGGTGGACGTGGCGGCCGCCATGCAGCCCGATGTGATCACCCTGGTGGGCGGCCTCAACGACACGCTGCGCCCCAAGTGCGACATGGTCCGCGTCCGCGACCTCCTGGAGGAGGCGGTCGAACGCCTCGCCCCCGCCTGCAAGCAGCTGGTCCTGATGCGCAGCCCCGGCAGGAACGGCCCCGTGATGGAGCGTTTCCGTCCCCGCATGGAAGAGCTCTTCGTCCACATCGACTCGTTGGCGGCACGGCACGGCGCCACGGTCGTGGACCTGTACGGATCGGCCGCGCTCGGCGACCAGCGCCTCTGGGACGTGGACCGGCTCCACCTGACGGCCGAGGGCCACCGCAGGGTCGCCGAAGCGGTGTGGCAGTCCCTCGGCTACGCCCCCGAGGACGACTGGCAGGCCCTGCTCCCGGCCACGGCCCCACCGAACTGGGCGGCCCGCCGCGTGGCCGACATCCGCTTCGCCAGACAGCACCTGGCCCCTTGGATCGTCCGCCGCCTCACGGGCCGCTCCTCGGGCGACGGCCTCCCGGCCAAGCGGCCTGAACTTCTGCCTTTCGAGGACCCGCGGTCGTAAGCGCTGTCGGCCGCTGCCGACCGCCGCTTCGTGCTACGTGCTCTCCCTCGCCGTGTCGGCGAACTGGGCGAGGCCCTGGGCCAGGGCTGCCATGGCCCGGTCGAAAGCTTGTAGCTGCTCGCTCGTGACGGCTGACGGGGCTGGTGACGCTGCTGGTGACGGTTCCTGGCTCGCGCTCCAGCGGGTGGCGAGGGTCAGTGGTTCGGCGACCAGGTCCGTCGTCCGTACCGCCTGTCTGTAGACCCGGCGGGGTCCGGCCAGCATCAGGACCGCGTGCTCCGTGATGAGCTCGTGGTACTGGGCGTCGATGTCCGCGGTGCGGGCACGGGCTGTCGCTGCGTCGAGCGGCTCGTAGAGGTCGGTCAGGTCCGGTCGGAAGTGGCGGCTGAGGTCGACCAGCGCCACGCGAATCCGGGCCACCAGGGTGAGATAGGCGAGACACGCTTCCTGCCTCGCCTTGTTCTTGTTCAGGCGTGACGCCGACATCGCCGTGACGAGCGCCGCCGTCCCGGTGGCGATCGCCCCCACGGCCGCGCCGAGAATCGCCGCCAGTCCTTGATCCATCCTCGCCCCCGTGACGGTCTGGTGACGCCCCGCGTGAATCTGGCGTCACAGCATAGAGCGGCGCGGGTGAGCTGCCCCCGGGGGCGGCTCACCCGCGCCGTCGGTCGTCGCGCGGCCTACTCCTCCACCTCGTCCTCGAAGTGCAGCGCGATGGACTGCAGTACGTCCGCCGACGTCACATCGGTGCGTCCTTCGTCGTGCGCCTCGGCCAACTGTGCGAAGGAGAAGGCGAAGGCCGACGTGATCTGCTCGATGACCGGGCTCAGTTCCCGGCCCACGACCTCGGCGACCTCGATGGCGGTGGCGTCGGCGGGGATCTCGATCCGCGGCAGCATCTCCTCCAGCATCGCGCCGACCGCGCCGCTGGGTTCGACCTCGCCGTCCGGGTTCTCCCGTACCTGTCTGCGCATCTCGATCGCCTCGGTCAGGATGCCGACGACTCTTTGGATGATCTCGCGCTGCTCCATGTGGTGCAGCCTAGACGTAGGCGGATCACCAGGAGTTGCGGCACAGCCGGGACGACCGGCCGCAACCGGCCGTTGTCAGTGCCCGGTGTCACGATGCGCCCATCTCAGCAGAGCCGGGAGCGTGCATGGGCACTTGGGAAGCGGTCGGCGCAGTGCGCTCCCAGGTCACAGGGAATGCGCTGGCGGGCGATTCGGCCCGCTCTTCCGCCTTTAGCTTTACGGCACAACCCCACAGGGCCTGGTGTCCCGAACGGGGTTGCCCGCCGGACAGTCCGGTGCGTGGCTGAATTCTGAGGAGTCCGTCTTGTCGGATGTTGTTGAGCCGGTCGTGCCGGTACTGGAGCCGGCGGCCGCCGCGTTCGCGGAGGCGACGTCACGTCCCCCGTTCCTGTTCGACCTGGCGCCCGAGGAAGGGCGCAAGGCGGTCGACGAGGTGCAGTCCGGTCCGGTGGAGCTGCCGGAGGTGGACGAGGAGTGGGTGACGGTTCCGGGCGGCCCGACGGGAAGTGTGCGGGCGCGGATCGTGCGTCCCGCGGGAGTGTCCGGTTCGCTGCCGGTGATCCTCTACATTCACGGCGCGGGCTGGGTGTTCGGCAACGCGCACACCCACGACCGCCTGGTGCGCGAGCTGTCCGTGGGCGTGGGCGCCGCCGTGGTGTTCCCGGAGTACGACCTCTCGCCGGAGGCGCACTACCCGGTGGCGATCGAGCAGAACTACGCGGTCGCCCGGTGGATCGTCGCCCAGGGGGCGTCGCACGGTCTGGACGGGGCACGCCTCGCGGTGGCCGGGGACTCGGTGGGCGGGAACATGAGCGCGGCACTGACGCTCATGGCCAAGGAGCGCGGCGACGTTCCGCTGCTGGGGCAGGTGCTGTTCTACCCGGTCACCGACGCGAGCTTCGACACCGGTTCCTACCGCCAGTTCGCCGAGGGCTACTTCCTGCGTCGGGACGGCATGCAGTGGTTCTGGGACCAGTACACGACCGACGAGAGCGAGCGCGCGCAGATCACGGCGTCGCCGCTGCGGGCCACCACCGAGCAGCTGACCGGGCTGCCGCCGGCCCTGGTCATCACCGGTGAGGCCGACGTGCTGCGCGACGAGGGCGAGGCGTACGCGAACAAGCTGCGCCAGGCCGGGGTCCCGGTCACCGCGGTCCGTTTCCAGGGCGTCATCCACGACTTCGTGATGCTCAACGCCCTGCGCGACACCCACGCCGCGGAGACGGCCATCGCCTTGGCCGTCTCCACCCTGCGCTCGACGCTCGACGCGCGCTGACGCGCCGCCCTGCCCCACTCCCGGGAGAAGCAACCCTCATGGCCACGAAAGCCACCCCCACCGTCGTCCTGGTGCACGGCGCGTTCGCCGACGCCGCCAGCTGGTCCGGAGTCATCACGGAACTGCAGAGCCGTCGTCGAACTCGACGGCGCCTCCCACGCCGTCGCCGTCTCCCGTCCCAAGGACGTCGCCACCCTCATCCTCGACGCCGTCCGCGCCACCAGCTGACACCCCCTGCCCCGGCCGTGCGGCTCCGCTTCCCCCGAGCGGTCCGCGCGGCCGGCCCTCTGCCCCGTCGGCACGAAGGTCTCGCCCCGGCCGCCGGGCCGATGACTGCGGCCTGCGGCCTGTGACGTGTGACCTGGAGGTTCCTACATCACCAGGATGGTTCGGAGCCTGTATGGACGCCCGGTAAACTCCGTTCACGTGACTGTCGCGCCTGCAAAGCCCCGTATCCCGAACGTCCTCGCCGGGCGTTATGCCTCCGCCGAGCTCGCCACCCTCTGGTCGCCCGAGCAGAAGGTCAAACTGGAGCGTCAGCTCTGGCTCGCCGTCCTGCGGGCGCAGAAGGACCTGGGGATCGAGGTGCCGGACGCCGCCCTCGCCGACTACGAGCGGGTCCTCGACGACGTCGACCTCGCCTCGATCGCCGAGCGCGAGAAGGTCACGCGCCACGACGTGAAGGCCCGCATCGAGGAGTTCAACGCGCTCGCCGGGCACGAGCAGGTCCACAAGGGCATGACCTCCCGCGACCTGACCGAGAACGTGGAGCAGCTGCAGGTCCGCCTCTCCCTGGAGCTGGTGCGCGACCGCACCGTCGCGGTGCTCGCCCGGCTGGGGAAGCTGTCGGGCGAGTACGCGGAACTGGTCATGGCCGGCCGTTCCCACAACGTCGCCGCGCAGGCGACGACGCTCGGCAAGCGCTTCGCGACGACCGCCGACGAGCTGCTCGTCGCGTACCGCCGCGTCGACGACCTGCTGCGCCGCTACCCACTGCGCGGCATCAAGGGCCCCGTCGGCACGGCCCAGGACATGCTCGACCTGCTCGGCGGCGACGCCGACAAGCTCACCGACCTCGAGCAGCGGATCGCCGGTCACCTCGGTTTCGACCGCGCCTTCACCTCGGTCGGCCAGGTCTACCCGCGCTCCCTCGACTACGAGGTCGTCACCGCCCTGGTGCAGCTCGCCTCGGGCCCCTCGTCGCTGGCCAAGACCATCCGTCTGATGGCCGGGCACGAGCTCGTCACGGAGGGCTTCAAGCCCGGCCAGGTCGGCTCGTCCGCGATGCCGCACAAGATGAACACCCGCTCCTGCGAGCGCGTCAACGGCCTCACCGTCATCCTGCGCGGCTACGCGTCGATGACCGGTGAGCTGGCGGGCGACCAGTGGAACGAGGGCGACGTCTCCTGCTCGGTCGTACGCCGCGTCGCCCTGCCGGACGCGTTCTTCGCGCTGGACGGGCTCCTGGAGACGTTCCTCACGGTGCTCGACGAGTTCGGCGCCTTCCCGGCCGTCGTCGCACGTGAGCTGGACCGCTACCTCCCCTTCCTCGCCACGACCAAGGTCCTGATGGCCTCGGTGCGGGCGGGCGTCGGCCGCGAGGAGGCCCACGAGGCCATCAAGGAGAACGCCGTCGCGTCGGCGCTGGCCATGCGCGAGCAGGGCGCCGAGCGCAACGAACTCCTCGACAAGCTCGCCGCGGACTCCCGCATCCCGCTGGACCGCGCGGAGCTCGACGCCCTGATGGCCGACAAGCTGTCGTTCACGGGCGCGGCGAGCGACCAGGTCGCCGCCGTCGTCGCGCAGATCGAGGCCGTGCTCAAGGAGCACCCCGAGGCCGCGGCCTACGCGCCCGGGGCGATCCTCTGAGCGCCTAGCGCTCAGCGCGTCGAGCGGTGCTCGCCCTTGCCGGCCCTGCGCACCCGCACCACCACAAAGGTGAGCACCGCCAGCGCGACCACGGCGATCACGCCCTTGGAATAAAGGCCGACCACCTCGCTGACCTGGTGCCAGCGGGTGCCGAGTGCGTGGCCGATCAGGATGAACACCGCGTTCCAGATGAGACTGCCCGCGGTCGTCAGGGCAAGGAAGACGGGCAGAGGCATCCGCTCGACGCCCGCCGGCACCGAGATCATGCTGCGGAAGATCGGCATCATCCGGCCGAAGAAGACCGCCTTGGTGCCGTGCCGGGCGAACCACTCCTCCGTGCGGTGGATGTCGGACGCCTTCACGAGCGGAAGCCGGGCCGCGATGGCCACCGTGCGGTCCCGGCCGAGCAGCGCGCCGACCGCGTAGAGCGCGAGCGCGCCCACAACGGAACCGGCCGTGGTCCAGAGCAGGACCGTGATCAGACCGAACCTGCCCTGACTCGCCGCGAAACCGGCAAGGGGCAGGATCACCTCGCTGGGCAACGGCGGAAACAGGTTCTCCAGGGCGATGGCCACCCCTGCACCGACGGCGCCGAGCGAGTCCATGAGGTCGGTCGCCCAGCCCGCGATGCCGCCGGTGGGGGCTTCGTTCGCGGCGGCGGACGCTGTGTGCGCGGCAGTGAGGATCATGTATTCGACGCTAGGGAACGGCGACTCGGGCCGGTATGAGGGCGGCCACAGACGTCATGTGCGGTGCACCGCAGGGCAGCCTTGCGGTTTTCCGCAGTACTGGTGCCCCATCCGTTGGACTAGCGTGACCGATCATGCGTACGCATCTACAGCGCTGGTTCAGGGTGACCGTCGGTGTCCTCGCCGGGGCCCTCACCGGACTCGTCGAGATGGCGTTCGCCCTGGTGGCCGGGGTGTGGCTGCTCGCCACCCTCGGACGGCGCACCGGGCGCGGCGCCGAGGCCCGGATCGTGGACGGAGCCCGGCGCCTGGCCGAACTGGAGCGGCGGCGCATGGCCGCGTTCTTCGGCACCGAGCTGGCCACGCCGCCGACCGGCCTGCCCGCCGTGAACTACATCGCGTCGCGGTGGGCGTTCGGTCTGCTCGGCGGTGTCGTGCTCGCCTTCGCGCTGCTCGGGGCGGGTTATGCCTCACTGGCGGTGTGGGGCTGGTTCGTCGCCGACATCCGTGCTCCCGGCACCCTGATTCTCTCCTCGGTCGGCGGCCTCTTCCTGTTCTATCTCTGTGTGCAGGGCACGTACGGCGTCGCGCTCGCGGACGAGCGTCACGCGCGCCGCTTCCTCGGCCCGAACGACGGGCAGCTCATGGAGCGCAGGATCGGCGAACTCGTCGCGAGTCGCGCCGGTGTGGTGGTGGCCGTGCACGACGAGCGGCGCCGCATCGAACGGGATCTGCACGACGGCGTACAGCAGCGCATCGTCGCCCTCGGCATGCTGCTCGGCAGGGCCCGCCGCTCCTCCGAGCCGGAGAAGTCCGCCCGGCTCCTCGCCCAGGCGCACGAGGAGTCACAGCGGGCCCTCGTCGAACTGCGCGACGTCGCCTGGCGGATCTACCCCGCCGCCCTCGACGAGGGCGGGCTCGCCGCGGCCCTGGCCACGGTCGCCGAGCGGGCCGCCATCCCCGTACGTCTCGACTGCGCCCTGCACGAGACCCCGCCCCCGACCGCGCAGGCAGTGGCGTACTTCGTCGCCGCCGAAGCCGTCACGAACGCCGTCAAGCATTCCGGCGCCACTCTCGTCACGGTCCTCGCCGAGCGGCGAACCGCCGTGCTTCACCTGCGCGTCGAGGACAACGGGCGGGGTGGCGCCGACCCGTCCGGCAGCGGTCTGCTCGGGCTCGCCCGGCGCGTGGCCGCCCTGGACGGCACCCTCACCGTGGAGAGTCCCGCCGGTGGGCCCACCCTCATCACCGCGGAGCTGCCATGCGCGTAATGCTCGCCGACGACTCGACGCTGCTGCGGGAGGGCCTGGCCCGGCTTCTCGCGGACGAGGGCCATACCGTCACGGCCTCGGTCGGTGACGCGCAGGCGCTGCTCGCCGCCGTGGCCCAGGACCCGCCCGACGCCGCCGTGATCGACGTACGCATGCCGCCCACCCATACGGACGAGGGGCTGCGGGCCGCCCTCGAGATCCGCAAGGAGTGGCCGCGGACGAGCGTCCTCGTCCTGTCGCAGTACGTCGAACGGCGTTATGCCACCGAGCTGTTGACCACAGCGACCGAAGGCGTCGGGTATCTGCTCAAGGACCGGGTCGTCCAGGTCGACGAGTTCCTGGACGCCTTGGAGCGGGTGGCGTCCGGCCAGACCGCCTTCGACCCCGAGGTCGTACGGCAGTTGCTGACCCTCAGCAGCCACACCGACCCGCTCCAACGGCTGAGCGCGCGCGAGCGCGAGGTGCTCGGCAAGATGGCGCAGGGGCACACGAACGCGGCGATCGCCGGGCAGTTGTACGTCTCGCTGAGCGCCGTCGAGAAGTACATCAACGCGATCTTCGACAAGCTGGAACTGGCGGGGACGACCGGTTACAGCCGCCGTGTGCTCGCCGTCCTGCGCTATCTGGGGTCCTGAAGGGCCGCCCCGCCGTAGCCGTCCGCTCGTTTGAGATCAAGAGCGTTCGGAAGAGGTCAAGGTCACAGCCCTGTACGGCACCGAGTGCCAGGGGTTCCGCCCTAGCATCATGCCCATGACGGTCCTGCCTGACGACGGGCTTTCCCTGGCCGCCGAGTTCCCTGATGCGACCCATGAGCAGTGGCAGCGCCTGGTGGAAGGCGTGCTGCGCAAATCGGGTAAGGACGTATCGGGGCCGGCCGCGGAGGAAGCGCTGTCCACCGCACTCGAGGACGGGCTCAGCACCCGCCCCCTGTACACCGCCCGAGACGCCGCGCCCGACGCCGGCTATCCGGGTTTCGCCCCCTTTGTCAGGGGTGGTACCGCCGCGGGCAGTGCCGCGGGCGGCTGGGACGTACGGCAGCGGCACGTGGCCACGGACCCCGCGGGCTCGAACGAGACCGTGCTCGCGGACCTGGAGAACGGCGTCACCTCGCTGTGGCTCGGCATCGGCCCCGGCGCACTGCCGGTGTCCGGCATCGCGCGCGCCCTGGACGGCGTCTATCTCGACCTCGCGCCCGTCGCCCTGGACGCGGGCGCCGCATACGAACCCGCCGCGCGCGAGTTGTTCCGTCTCTACGAGGAGCGGGGCGTCCCGAAGGACGCGGCGCGCGGCACCCTCGGCGCGGACCCCCTCGGCCACGAGGCCCGCACCGGCGAGCGGCTCGACCCGGCCGCCGCGACCGAACTGGCCCGGCTGTGCGGGCAGGAGTACCCGAATCTCCGCGCGCTGACGGTCGACGCCCTGCCGTACCACGAGGCGGGCGGCTCGGCCGGGCAGGAGCTCGGCGTCTCCCTCGCCACGGCGGTCGCCTACCTGCGCGAGCTGACCGAGGCGGGGCTCTCGGTCGAGGCGGCCTGCGCCCAGCTGGAGTTCCGTTACGCGGCCACCGCCGACCAGTTCCTGACCATCGCCAAGCTGCGGGCGGCCCGGCGGCTCTGGGCCCGCGTGGCGGAGGTCTGCGGCGCCCCGGACGCGGGGGCGCAGCGCCAGCACGCCGTGACGTCACCGGTGATGATGTCGCGCCGCGACCCCTGGGTGAACATGCTGCGCACGACGGTGGCCTGCCTCGGCGCGGGTGTCGGCGGCGCCGACTCCGTCACCGTGCTGCCCTTCGACCATTCGCTCGGCCTGCCGGACGCGTTCGCGCGCCGCATCGCCCGCAACACCTCGACGATCCTCCTGGAGGAGTCGCACCTCGCCCGCGTCATCGACCCGGCGGGCGGTTCCTGGTACGTGGAGCGGCTCACGGACGAACTGGCCCACGCGGGCTGGGAGTTCTTCCAGGAGATCGAGCGCGCGGGCGGCCAGGCCGCGGCCCTGCGCTCCGGTCTGATCGGTGAACGTCTCGCCGCCACCTGGGCGAAGCGCAGTGAGAAGCTGGCCAAGCGGCGTGAACCCATCACCGGTGTCAGCGAGTTCCCGAACCTGACGGAGCGTCCGGTCGAGCGCGAGGTCTCTCCCGCCGAGGCGTCGGGCGGCCTGCCGCGCATCCGCCGCGACGAGGCGTACGAGGTCCTGCGTTCGCGGTCGGACGCCCACCTCGCCTCCACGGGCGCCCGCCCCCGGGTGTTCATCGCCGCGCTCGGCCCCGCCGCCGCGCACACCGCGCGTGCCTCCTTCGCGTCGAACCTGTTCCAGGCGGGCGGCATCGAGGCCGTGCACGACCCGGTGACGGTGGACGCGACGACGGCCGCCGAGGCGTTCAAGGCCAGCGGTGCCACGGTGGCGTGCCTCTGCTCCAGCGACGCGCTGTACGAGGAGCAGGCCGAAGCGGTCGCCGACGCGCTGAAATCGGCGGGCGCGCGGCGGGTGTTCCTCGCCGGGCGCCCCGCCGAGGCCACCGAGTGCACAGCCGTGGACGCGTACGTCTTCGCGGGCTGCGACGCGGTGTCCGTACTCTCCTCCACCCTCGACCACATGGGAGTGGCGTAATGGCGATCCCCGACTTCTCCGGCGTCGGCCTGGCGTCCGACGCCACCGCCGACGTCTCGAAGGACCAGTGGCGCAGCGCCGTCAAGGAGTCCACCGGCAAGGCCGACGACGATCTCCTGTGGGAGACGCCCGAAGGCATCGCGGTCAAGCCCCTCTACACGGGCGCCGACCTCGAAGGCCTCGACTTCCTGGAGACGTACCCCGGTGTCGCGCCGTATCTGCGCGGCCCCTACCCGACGATGTACGTCAACCAGCCCTGGACGATCCGGCAGTACGCCGGGTTCTCCACCGCCGAGGAGTCCAACGCCTTCTACCGCCGCAACCTCGCGGCCGGTCAGAAGGGCCTCTCGGTCGCGTTCGACCTGCCGACCCACCGCGGGTACGACAGTGACCACCCGCGCGTCACCGGTGACGTCGGCATGGCGGGCGTCGCCATCGACTCGATCTACGACATGCGTCAGCTCTTCGACGGCATCCCGCTGGACAAGATGACGGTGTCGATGACGATGAACGGCGCCGTGCTCCCCGTACTCGCGCTGTACATCGTGGCCGCCGAGGAGCAGGGCGTGCCGCCCGAGAAGCTGGCCGGGACCATTCAGAACGACATCCTCAAAGAGTTCATGGTCCGCAACACCTACATCTATCCGCCCAAGCCCTCGATGCGGATCATCTCCGACATCTTCGCGTACACCTCGCAGAAGATGCCGCGCTACAACTCCATCTCGATCTCCGGCTACCACATCCAAGAGGCGGGCGCGACAGCCGACCTGGAGCTGGCGTACACGCTCGCCGACGGTGTGGAGTACCTGCGGGCCGGTCAGGAAGCCGGCCTGGACGTGGACGCGTTCGCGCCGCGGCTCTCCTTCTTCTGGGCGATCGGCATGAACTTCTTCATGGAGGTGGCCAAGCTCCGTGCGGCGCGCCTCCTTTGGGCGAAGCTGGTCAAGCAGTTCGACCCGAAGAACCCCAAGTCGCTGTCCCTGCGCACCCATTCGCAGACTTCGGGCTGGTCGCTCACCGCGCAGGACGTGTTCAACAACGTCACGCGGACGTGCGTAGAAGCGATGGCGGCGACGCAGGGCCACACCCAGTCGCTGCACACGAACGCCCTCGACGAGGCGCTCGCCCTGCCGACCGACTTCTCCGCGCGCATCGCCCGCAACACCCAGCTGCTCATCCAGCAGGAGTCGGGCACGACGCGGACGATCGACCCGTGGGGCGGCAGCGCGTACGTCGAGAAGCTGACGCACGACCTGGCCCGGCGCGCCTGGCAGCACATCGAGGAGGTCGAGGCGGCGGGCGGCATGGCGCAGGCCATCGACGCGGGCATCCCGAAGCTGCGCGTCGAGGAGGCCGCGGCGCGTACGCAGGCGCGGATCGACTCGGGGCGCCAGCCCGTCATCGGCGTCAACAAGTACCGCGTGGAGACCGACGAGCGGATCGACGTCCGAGCGGTCGACAACTCCTCCGTACGCAACCAGCAGATCGCCAAGCTGAAGCGGCTGCGCGAGGAGCGCGACGAGGCGGCCTGTCAGGACGCGCTGCGGGCGCTGACGGCGGCGGCCGAGCGGGACCCGGGCCCGGGTCTGGAGGGCAACCTCCTGGCGCTCGCGGTGGACGCGGCGCGCGCGAAAGCCACTGTGGGCGAGATCTCGGACGCCCTGGAAGCCTCGTACGGGCGGCACGCGGGGCAGATCCGTACGATCTCCGGTGTGTACCGCACCGAAGCAGGCTCGTCCCCGTCCGTGGAACGCACCCGCACGCTCGTCGAGTCGTTCGAGGAGGCCGAGGGGCGCCGTCCGCGCATCCTGGTCGCCAAGATGGGCCAGGACGGCCACGACCGCGGCCAGAAGGTCATCGCCACGGCCTTCGCCGACCTCGGATTCGACGTGGACGTCGGCCCGCTCTTCCAGACCCCGGCGGAGGTCGCACGCCAGGCCGTCGAGGCGGACGTGCACATCGTGGGTGTCTCATCGCTGGCCGCCGGGCACCTGACCCTCGTGCCGGCGCTGCGTGCGGAGCTCGCCGCCGAGGGCCGCGAGGACATCATGATCGTGGTGGGAGGTGTGATCCCGCCGCAGGACGTGCCGACGCTCCTGGAGATGGGCGCCGCTGCCGTCTTCCCGCCCGGCACGGTCATCCCGGACGCCGCGTTCGACCTGGTGAAGCGGCTGGCGGCCGACCTCGGCCACGAGCTGTGAGCATGGCGGCGCCGCGGATCGACATCGACGCGTACGTCAAGGGTGTACTCGACGGAAAGCGGGCGCAGATCGCGCGCGCCATCACGCTCGTCGAGTCGACCAGGCCGCAACACCGCGCCCAGGCCCAGGAGTTGCTGACCCAGCTGCTTCCGCACAGCGGCCGGGCGCGACGGATCGGCATCAGCGGCGTGCCAGGCGTCGGCAAGTCGACGTTCATCGACGCGCTCGGCACGATGCTGACCGGGCTCGGGCACCGGGTCGCGGTCCTCGCCGTCGACCCGTCCTCGACACGGACGGGAGGTTCGATCCTCGGCGACAAGACAAGGATGGAACGCCTCGCGGTCGACCCGGCGGCGTTCGTGCGCCCCTCGCCCACCGCCGGGACGCTCGGCGGGGTCGCCAAGGCGACGCGCGAGTCGATCGTGGTGATGGAGGCGGCGGGTTACGACGTGGTGCTCGTGGAGACGGTGGGCGTGGGCCAGTCGGAGACGGCGGTCGCGAACATGGTCGACTCGTTCCTGCTGCTCAGCCTGGCCCGCACCGGCGACCAGCTCCAGGGCATCAAGAAGGGCGTCCTGGAACTGGCGGACGTTCTCGCCATCAACAAGGCGGACGGCCCGCACGAACGCGACGCGCGCTCGGCGGCGCGTGAACTCGCGGGCGCCCTGCGCCTGATGCACCCGGCTGACGCGGCGTGGACTCCGCCCGTTCTCAGCTGTAGCGCCCGGGAATCCAGTGGCCTGGACGAGGTCTGGGACCGCCTGGAACAGCACCGGACGCTCCTCGACTCCACGGGCCGCCTCGCCGCGAAACGACGCGACCAGCAGGTCGACTGGACGTGGACGATGGTGCGGGACGAGCTGCTGGACCGGCTGCGGGGGCACGGGGCCGTACGGGATCTGGCCCCTGGCCTCGAACAGCGGGTGCGGGAGGGCACGTTGACGGCCACGTCGGCGGCCGAGCGGATTCTGGAGGCGTTTCAGGCAAACGGTGGCAGTGCGGAGTGAGCCCCCGAACTCCCTTACGAAAGTAGGGGGTCGCTCCACACCTTCGTCGCTGCCGGAGGCTCTCCGCGGTTCGTAGTCTCCCTTGCATGATCCGAATCCGCGCACAGCGCAACGCCGTCACCGCTCTGTTGACCCTCTCCCTTCTCACCCCCGCCGTCGCGGCCTGCGCCGAGGAGGGCGGTGCGACGTCGGTGGGACGCGCTTCTTCGTCGGCGACAAAAGCACCGCTCTCCCTGCCACGCCCTTCCGGGCCCTACGGGATCGGGCGGGACACCCTCCACCTCGTGGACGACGAGCGCCGCGACCCGTGGGTGCCCTCAGCGGGGTCCCGGGAGCTGATGGTGTCCGTCTTCTACCCGGCCCCGCGGGGCACGGCTGACGGTGACCGCGCTCCGTACCTGGCGACCAAAGAGGCCGAACTGCTCCTGAAGGGGCAGAACCTGGACAAGGTGTACCAGGCCGAGCAGCTGACCTCCGTCCGCACGAACGCCCACTCCACCGCCCGCCCCGCCAAGGGCAAGCACCCGCTGGTCGTCCTCTCCCCGGGCTTCACGCTGCATCGCGCCACCCTCACCGCACTCGCGGAGACACTGGCGTCCCACGGCTACCTGGTCGCTCTCGTCGACCACGCGTACGAGTCCTTCGGAACCGCGTTCCCGGGCCGGGAGGGATCCTCTCGTATACGCACCTGTGTCGCCTGCGAGAAGGTCGAGGAGGCGCCGGGCGGTGACGCCGGGGAGAAGAAGATGCTGGCCAAGGCGGCGCGGAACCGGGCAGCGGACATCTCCTTCGTCATCGACGAGTTGACCGAAAGGGCCCGGCCCGGTGACAGGCGGCGCCATGACTACGCGGCGCTCATCGACACCCGGCGGATCGGGGCAGCCGGTCACTCCCTCGGCGGCAACGCCGCGGCCGTGGCCACCGGCACGGACCACCGCGTCCGCGCCGCGGCCAACCTCGACGGCTCGTTCTTCGCCCCGGTCCCCTCGGCCGGCACCGACCGCCCCGTCCTCATGCTCGGCACCCGCAAGGACCACAACCCCTCGGCCGAAGACGCCACTTGGCCGCGGCAGTGGGACCGCCTGCACGGCTGGAAGCGCTGGCTCACCGTCGCGGACTCCGGGCACCTCACCTTCACCGACCTGCCGATACTCGGCGGTCAGCTCAACATGACCGACCCGTCGGCCCCGCTCTCCGGCGAACGCTCCGGACAGATCACCACGGCCTACGTCACGGCCTTCTTCGACAAGCACCTCGACAACCAGCGCCGCCCGTTGCTGGACGGCCCCTCGAAAGCCAACCCGGAGGTCGCCTTCCACTCGCCCTGACGCAATCAGGAGACCCCCGCCGCCACCCGCCGGACCCACGACGTAGATTCGATCTGTGCGGGCGCAGCCCTCACGTGTCGCCGAGCGCATCACCCGTCGTCGAAGGAGCCACCCGCCCCATGACCACCGCTGACTCCGACGAAGCTCCCGTCCTCCTGCGCACCCACGGCCACGCGGGCCACCTCGTACTCAACCGCCCCCGTGCCATCAACGCCCTCAACCACACCATGGTCCGCCTGATGGACGACGCCCTGAAGGAGTGGGGGCGGGACGACGACATCGCCACCGTCGTCCTCACCGGCGCAGGTGAACGCGGGCTGTGCGCCGGGGGCGACATCCGGTCCATCCATGACGACATCCGCGCGGGCGGCGGCGCCGCGTCCGTGGCCTTCTGGCGTGACGAATACCGGCTCAACGCCCGCATCGCCCGCTTCCCGAAGCCGTACGTCGCCGTCATGGACGGCATCGTGATGGGCGGTGGGGTCGGCCTCTCCGCGCACGGCAGCGTGCGGATCGTCACGGAGCGCTCCCGGATCGCCATGCCGGAGACGGGGATCGGCTTCGTGCCGGACGTCGGCGGTACGTATCTCCTGACGCGGACGCCCGGCGAGCTCGGCACCCACCTCGCGCTGACCGGCTCGGCGGTGGGTGCGGGCGACGCGCTCCTGTGCGGCCTCGCCGACCATTACGTACCGTCGGAACGCCTGCCGGAGTTCACCGCCGCGCTGGCCGGCGCCGACGCGGGCGAGGTGGTCGCGGAGTACGCCGCCGCCGCGCCCGAGGGGGAACTCGCCGCCCACCGCGAGTGGATCGACGCCTGCTACCGCGCCGACTCCGTGGAGGAGATCGTGGACCGGCTCTACCACTCCGGCGACCCGGCGGCCAAGGAGACGGCCGAGACCATTCTCGGCAAGTCACCGACCTCCCTGAAGGTCACCCTCGCCGCCCTGCGCCGGGCCCGCGACCTCGCATCGCTCGAGCAGGTGCTCGATCAGGAGTACCGTGTGTCGGCCACCGCGATCACCGCCCCGGACATGGTCGAGGGCATCCGCGCCCAGGTCGTCGACAAGGACCGCCATCCGCACTGGTCTCCCGCCGAACTCACGCACGTGACCGACGCGCAGGTGGCCCGGCACTTCGCCCGGCGCGACGGCGACGAGCTCGGCCTCGCCACCGGGACGGACCCGCGGTGACCCTGCTCGAGACGCCCCGCCTCGTGCTGCGGCGCTGGCGCGAGGCGGACGTCACCCCGATGACCGCCATCCACTCCGACCCCGAGGTGATGCGCTGGATTCGCGACGGCTCCGTCCACGAAGCGGAGGAATGGACCCGGTCCACCCTGGCGAGGTGGGAGCGCGGCTGGGAGACCGAGGGCTTCGGTCTCTTCGCCGTGGAGGTCCGCGCCACGGGTGAACTCGCCGGATTCACCGGTCTTTCCGTGCCGCACTACCTCCCCGAGGTGCTGCCCGCCGTGGAGGTCGGCTGGCGCCTGGGACGCTCCTTCTGGGGGCGGGGCCTTGCCACCGAGGCGGCGCGGGCCGTCCTCGATTTCGGCTTCACCGACCGCGGTCTGGAGCGGATCGTCAGCATCGCCCAGGTGGGCAACGAGGCCTCGGAGCGGATCATGAACAAGCTCGGCATGCATGTGGAGCGGCGCGTCTTCGACCCCTCCTGCGGCCGCGCCCTGCGCGTCCACGCCCTCGACGCGCCCGCTACGGCGGATCGATCTCCGTGACGACGGCGAGGAGCTGGAACGGCAGCTCCTTGTCCCACTGGGAGACGCCGAGGGCGATCCACCGCCCGTCCACCTGCCACAGATGGAGGTCAGGCACCGAGGAGCTCAGCGAGCCCCACGGCTCCGGTATGTCCTCGCCCGAGTCGTCGTCACCGTCACCGTCACCAAAACCGCCGTCGCCGTCACCAAAATCGTCGCCCTGCGCCCGTTCGAAGAGGCTCGCCAGGCTGAATATCTGGGGCGCCCCCCAGCGCTCGGCGAGCAGGACGCTCAGGCCGTCGCGCTCGGCGTCGTACTGATCCGCTGTCGCCTCCCACTGCGTGCCGTCGTCCTCCCAGAAATCGCCACTCGTCAGTAACTCGGCGATGTGATAGCCCGGACCGCCGACGCCGGACGGCGACCTGCCGTGCTCAGCGGGGAAGTCCCGTGGGCGCAGCAGGTCGATCGCGGCGAGATGCTCTGCGGTACTCATGACATCCAGTAAAGCGGCCGCCACTGACAACTGGCCGACCGTCAGGCCGCCGGCGTCACCATCCGGACACCTGCCTCACGCGTCGCGCCTGCGCACCGCCCACCAGCCCGCGAGCAGTGCGGCGGCCGCCCACGCCGCGGTGACGGCAAGTCCCGCCCAAGGACCCAGAGTTCCGGACGGGTTCTCGTGGAGCACCTGCTGCCCCGCCCGGTCCGGCAGGAACTCCGCGACGCCGCTCGCCACGTCCCCGACCACGAAGGACACGATCAGCGTGAACGGAATGAGGATGCTCAGTACGGCGACCCCACTGCGCAGCAGCGTGGTCAGGCCCGCGGCGAGCAGCGCCATGAGCGCGAGGTAGACGCCTCCGCCGACGCAGGCCCGGACGGCACCCGCGTGGCCGAGGCCGATGGCGTACTCCCCCAGAAAGGCCTGACCGGACAGGAAGCCCACGAAGCTGGTGAGGATCCCCACGCCGAGGGCCAGGGCGCCCACCACCGCGGCCTTGGCCCCGTAGAAGAGCCCTCTGCGGGGCACCGCGGAGAGGGAGATCCGCAGCGCGCCGTTCAGGTACTCGGAGGACATCGCTGTCGTACCGAAGCTGATGGCGGCGATCTGGCCGAAGTTGAGTGCGTAGAAGGCGCTGAAGAGCGGCTCGTAACCGGCGTTGTCCGCTTCCGCCGTGCCGACCGCCGCGAACGCGAGCACGGTGATGGCGACGGTGGCCACGAAGACGGCGATGAGCGAACCGAGGCTGGCACGCACCGACTTGATTTTGATCCACTCCGAGCGGAGCACGGCAGACGTCGACATGGTCAGACCTCCTGGCGGGGCGTCGGGGTGGCGGCGGCGAACTCGGTCTCGCCGGCTGTGAGGGCGAGGTAGGCCTGCTCCAAGGAGGCCCGCTCGTCGGAGAGTTCGAGTAAAGGAATGCCATGACCGGCGGCGACGGCCCCGATCTCCTCGGCCTGCGCGCCGTCCACCGTCCAGCGGCCGTCGTCCCCCGCCGCCATCGCGTACCCCTTGTCCCTCAGGAGGCCCCGCAGACGGTCGCTCTCCGGAGTGCGCAGCCGTACCCGCGGGCTGCTGTGCGCCGCGATGAAGTCCGCCATCGAGGTGTCCGCGAGCAGCTTGCCCCGGCCGAGGACCACCAGGTGGTCGGCGAACGTGGCGGTCTCGTTCATGAGGTGGCTGGAGACGAGGACCGTCCGGCCCTCGCGGGCGAGGCGCCGCAGCAGCTCGCGGATCCAGATGATGCCTTCGGGGTCGAGGCCGTTGGACGGCTCGTCGAGCATGACGACGCGCGGGTCGCCGAGCAGCGCGGCCGCGATGCCCAGGCGCTGGCGCATGCCGAGGGAGAACGTCTTGATCCGGCGCCCCGCCACGGAGGCGAGCCCCGCCTCTTCGAGGACGTCGTCCACGCGGCTCGCGGGGATGCGGTTGCTGGCGGCGAGGGCGAGGAGGTGGTTGCGCGCGCTGCGCGATCCGTGCGCGGCCTGGGCGTCGAGCAGGGCCCCCACGTGGTGCAGGGGTTCGTCGATGGCCGCATAGGGGCGGCCACCCACTGTCGCCGTGCCCGAAGTGGGCCGGTCCAGGCCGAGGACGAGCCGCATGGTGGTGGACTTGCCGGCGCCGTTGGGGCCGAGGAACCCGGTGACCTTCCCCGGGCGGACGGTGAAGGTCAGTCCGTCCACCGCGCGGGTGGTGCCGTACTCCTTGGTGAGGTCTTGGACGTCGATGCTGGTCATGGCCCCAGACTGGCGGTCGGCAGGGTGGTTGGGCTTCCCCCGCCCGGGGAGTCCGTCTCCCCCTCGCGGGGGAGCCGTGCGGCGGCGGTGGGCTGGCACGATGACGTGATGCCCCGCTTCCTCAGGCCGCTCGTTCGCGCGGTGACCTATACGCGCTGGCTGCACCTGCTCATAGGCGCGGCTGTCCCCTTGATGGTCGCGTTCATCCATCCCGGGGTCAGCGAGCCCTCGCCCGCCGACTGGGTGCTGATCGCGGTCCAGCCGGTTCCGCTGGTCGCGGCGTTCGCCGTCCTGCCGTCGATCCGCCGGGCGGAGGGGCTGCAGGCCCGGCTGATGCTGTTTCCGGGGCAGCACGCGCGCGTGCCCGGTGCTGACGAGGACCCCGGTGTCTCCGTCGCTCCCTCCGCGTCCTGGCGGGACCGGGGCAGGACGGCGGTCTGGCTCGTGCTGCGTCTTGAGGCCGGGGCCGTGGCGGCGTTCTGCACGGTGCAGTTGCTGGGGACCATGCTGGCCCTGTTGGGATCGGTGACGGAGCCCAATGAGGATCCCGGTGTGCTCCTCCCCGTTCCCGCCCCGAGTTGGACCAACGCGCTGCTCGCGCCGCTTCCGCTGCTGCTCCTCCTCGCACTGGCCGTGGTGGCCGGCCGGCTGATGGCGACGGCAGCCCGGCGGCTGCTCGGCCCCTCCCCCACGGAGCGCCTCGCCGCCCTGGAGGAGCGCACCGAGCAACTCCTCGAACGCAATCGCATCGCCCGCGAACTGCACGACTCCATCGGGCACGCGCTGACCGTCGCGGTCGTTCAGGCGGGCGCCGCTCGGGCTGCGGCCGACCCGGCGTTCACCGACCGGGCGCTCGGCGCGATCGAGGAGACGGGCCGGGCGGCCCTGGAGGACCTGGAGCGCGTCCTGCGCGTGCTCCGGGAGGACGGGCAGCCGGCGAGCCGGCGCCCCACGCTCGCCGACGCCGGCCAACTCCTCGACTCCGCGCGCGCTTCGGGAGCGAAGGTCGACACCGAGGTGACGGGCCCCTTGGAGCAGCTGCCGGGGCCGGTCTCCCGCGAGGCCTACCGCATGCTTCAGGAGGCCCTCACGAACGTGCTGCGCCACTCCGGGCCCGTCCCGGTACAGGTGCGGCTCACGGTCGGCGAGAAGGCCCTGGAGCTCGACGTACGCAACGGGCTGCCCACGGGAGGCGAGGTCACCGGGCGTGGCGGCAGCGGGCTGCGCGGCATCCGGGAGCGGGCCACGCTGCTCGGCGGCCGGGCCACCACGGGTCCGCGTGAGGGCGAGTGGCAGGTGCACGTCGAGTTGCCCCTGGGGTGATCTACGCTGGCCGGATGCCGGTCACCGTCCTCCTCGTCGACGACGAACCCCTCGTACGTGCGGGTCTGCGCGCCGTCCTGGAGGCGCAGCCCGACATCGAGGTGGTCGGCGAGGCCGCCGACGGCGCCGCGGTGATTCCGCTCGTGCGTCAACTGCGGCCCGACGTGGTCGCCATGGACGTCCGCATGCCGCTCATGGACGGCATCGAGGCCACCCGCGCGGTCCTGCGCACGGTGCAGGACCCGCCGAAGATCCTCGTCGTGACGACCTTCGAGAACGACGAGTACGTGTACGAGGCGCTGCGCGCGGGCGCCGACGGATTTCTCCTGAAGCGGGCCCGTCCCACAGAGATCGTGAACGCCGTCCGGCTGGTCGCGGAGGGCGAGTCGCTGCTGTTCCCCGCTGCGGTGCGGCAGCTGGCGGGCGCGTACGGACAGCGGCCCGGCAACGCGGCGGCCAGGGCCACCCTGGACCGGGCCGCGCTCACCGAACGCGAGGCGGACGTGCTGCGCCTCATGACGCGCGGCCTGTCGAACGCGGAGATCGCGAGGGAGCTGATCGTCGGCGCCGAGACGGTCAAGTCGCATGTGAGTGCCGTTCTGTCGAAGCTGGGGGCCCGCGACCGGACACAGGCGGTCATCACCGCGTACGAATCCGGTTTCGTGGCGCCGGGGTGAGGGCGACGGCCGATCGGCACTCTGTGTCACAGGTGGGCCCGGCACTCGCAGCGGTCGGCCCCGGCGAGTACGATCCGCCCATCATGCGCACGAGCTGGGAGGACGTACGTTGGGGCGGCTGACCGGCGGGGATCCCTCTCTGCTGCGGCGGATCAACTCCGCGGTGGTGCTGCACGCGCTGCGTGCGGCGGACTTCGCGACACTCACCGAGATCACCCGCGTGACGGGGCTTTCCAGGCCGACCGTCGAGGGCGTGGTCGAGGGGCTCATCGAGGCCGGGCTCGTGGTGGAGACCGCCGCCGAGGAAGGCGCGGCCAGACGCCAGGGACGGCCTGCCCGGAGGTTCCGCTTCCGGGCCGAGGCGGGGCATCTGCTCGGCCTGGAGATCGGCCCGCACCGGGTCGCCGCGGTCCTCTCGGACCTGGACGGCCGGGTGATGGGCACGGCCGCCAAGGACGTGGCCGAGACGGCTCCGGCCGACGAACGCATCGAGCGGCTGCGCACGGCGGTCGCCGATCTGCTGCGCCGTGGCGGGATCGCCCGCAGCTCCCTGCGCGCGGTGGGCGTGGGCAGCCCCGGCATCGTGGAGGCGGACGGCACGGTCCGGCTCGGCACCGCGCTGCCCGAGTGGACGGGGCTCCCGCTGGGCGAGCGCCTTCGCCGGTCGTTCAAGTGCCCGGTGCTGGTGGAGAACGACGCGAACACGGCGGCCGTGGCCGAGCACTGGAAGGGCGCGGCGACCGAGTCCGACGACGTGGTGTTCGTCCTCGCGGGGCTCAGCCCGGGGGCCGGGGCGCTGATCGGCGGGCGGCTGCACCGCGGCTACGGCGGCGCAGCCGGGGAGATCGGCGCGCTGCATCTGCTGGGCCGCGACGTGACCCCGGAGACGCTGCTCTCGACCACCGACGAGCCGCTGCACCCGCTCGACGAGCAGGCGGTGGCGGAGGTGTTCGCCCACGCGCGCGAAGGCGACGAGCGGGCGCAGCAGGCCGTGGAGCGGTTCATTCAGCGCCTGGTGCACGACGTGGCGGCGCTGGTGCTCGCCCTGGACCCCGAGCTGGTCGTCGTGGGCGGCTGGGCGGCGGGTCTGGACGGCGTACTGGAGCCGCTGCGCCGCGAGTTGGCCCGTTACTGCCTGCGGCCGCCCCGGGTCGCCCTGTCGATGCTCGGCGACTCGGCCGTCGCGACGGGCGCGCTGCGCCTGGCCCTCGACCATGTCGAGGAGCAGCTGTTCGCCGTCGAGGGGACGGTCACCGCGCGGCGCTGAGCCGCCGCGCCGACCTGAACGTCAGGACGCCCGGCGCTCGGGGCCGTGGTGGATCTCGACGCCGCCCGCGTCGCCGAACGTGAGGCGGCAGGCGCCCACGCACGCTCGGCACCCCGGCCGACGCGACAGGCACTCTCCGCCGCGCCCTCGACCATGTCGAAGAGCAGCTGTTCGCCGTCGAGGGGACAGTCACCGCGCGGCGCTGAGCCGCCACGCCGACCTGAGCGTCAGGACGCCCGGCGCTCGGGGCCGTGGTGGATCTCGACGCCGCCCGCGTCGCCGAACGTGAGGCGGCAGGTGTCGGCGCGGTAGGTCGCCACGGATACCGCCGCGGTGCGTCCCTCGGCGAAGAAGCGGGTCGTCACGACGAGGACCGGCGCTCCGGGCAGCCGGTCGAGCGCCTTGGCGTCGTCCGCGCGGGCCGAGCCGAGCTCGACGGCGCGGTCCTGTCCTTCGAGGCCGAGCCGGTGCAGCTCACGCAGCACGCCACGCGCGCGCGACGGTCCCGACGGGGCGTCCACGCCGGAGGGCTCCGCGACGGATGACATCGGCACGTACAGCAGCTCGGCGGCCACGGGCTGGCCGTGCGAGACGCGCGTGCGACGCACCACGTGCACCTGCTCGTCGGGGTCTGCCGCCAGCATGCGGGCCACGGCGGCGGGCGGGACCGCCGGTGCGCAGTCGGCGGGCTGCCAGGCGTCGCCGACCTCGCCCGGCCAGGTGCCTTGTGCGGATCCGACGGCCACACCCATCCGCGGCGGGGCGACGGTCGTGCCGACCCCGCGGCGGCGCTGCAGCCTGCCTTCGAGCTCGAGCTGTTCGAGTGCCTGACGGAGCGTGGCGCGGGCGACGCCGAACCGGGCCGCGAGATCACGCTCGTTGGGCAGGATCTCCCCGACGGCGAACTCGGAGTCGAGTGCCTCGCTGAGCACGGTCTTGAGGTGCCAGTACTTCGGCTCCGGTGCCGTTTCCAGCTGCGTGGTCCCCACCCTGTCCTCCGCAATCGCCGTGTGCCGGCGGCTTTTTAGCGCCCTTGTTTATTAAAGGTTCCTGCACTATCTCTGCGACGATAGAGCGGCCCCCACCCTTGGTCAAGACCAATCCTGGATCCGTTACAGCGCGCACAGGGACGATGCCACAGAGCATTCACGCGTTGTTGGCGTGGGGCCACATACGCATGGCGAACAAGACAAAAACCCCCGCCCTGAGCGGGCGGGGGTCCGTCATCCGGGGCCTAGGAGGCGAGCCCGACCAGCTTGTCCGGGTTGCGGATGATGTAGACGCATGTGATCTGTCCGTCGGCGACGTCCAGTTGAAAGAGGGAGTGCGGCTTGCCGTCGACCAGGAAGAGGACGGAGCTCGCGCCGTTGATCTCCAGGAACCGGGCCTCCAGCTCCGCCCCGGCCGGCACGCCCTTGCGCGCCGCGCCGCTGAGGAAACGGCCCACCTTGTCGGCCGACTCGATGACGCGCAGCGGGGCCTTGGCCTTGCCGCCGCTGTCGCCGACGAGGCGTACGTCCGGTGCGAGCAAGGCCATCAGGCCACCCAGGTCCCCACCGGCCGCCGCGGCGAGGAACCGCTCGGTCAGGTCCCTGCGCTCGTCCGGATCCACCTCATAACGCGGCCTTCCCTCGTCGACGTGCTTGCGGGCCCGCGCCGCGAGCTGGCGCACGGCGGGCTCGCCCCGGTCCAGCGTGAGGGCGATCTCCGAGAACGGGAACCCGAAGGCCTCCCGCAGCACGAACACCGCGCGCTCCAGAGGCGAGAGGGACTCCAGGACGACCAGGACGGCGATGGACACGGAGTCGGCGAGCACCGCCTGCTCGGCGGTGTCGGGGACGGTCGGCCCGTAGTCCGTGACGAGGGGTTCGGGCAGCCACTGACCCACGTACGACTCGCGGCGTGACTGCACGTGGCGCAGTCGGTCGATGGCCAGCCGGGTGGTGACGCGCACCAAGTAACCGCGTGGCTCGCGCACTTGGGACCGGTCGGCCGCCGACCAGCGCAGCCAGGACTCCTGGACGATGTCCTCGGCGTCGGCCACCCGGCCGAGCATGCGGTAGGCCACGCCCATCAGGACGGATCGGTGCTCTTCGAAGACGTCGGTCACGGTGTCGGTCGCCACTCCTCCATCCCAGCCGACGAAACCACCTGGTGTCCAGACGAATTGGGTGCGTCGCGCCCCACATCGGTCCGGCGGCCGTTGCCCTCACCCTCTTGAACTAAAGGCTACTGAGCGGTAATTGTTGCTGACAAGGTGTCTAAGGTGTCTGAGGACCGTCGCTGGGCGGCGGGGACTGGAGCAGCAAATGGCCGCAGAGGTGTCCTTCAGCGTCGAATCGCCCGGCGGCCCGCGGACGCTGACCCTGGCCTACGAACGCGCGGGCGAGGGCGAGCCGCTGCTCCTGCTGCACGGCATCGGGCACCACCGCCAGGCATGGGACCCGGTGTTCGGCATCCTGGCCGCGCGGTACGACGTGATAGCCGTGGACCTGCCGGGCTTCGGGGAGTCCCACGCCCTGCCCGAGGGGCTGCCCTACGACATCACGACGGTGGTGTCCGTGCTCGGGGCGCTGTGCGAGGCCCTGGAGATCGAGCGTCCGCACGTGGCGGGCAACTCGCTGGGCGGCCTGCTCGCCCTGGAGCTCGGCCGGGAAAAGCTCGTGCGCTCGGTCACCGCACTGTCCCCCGCGGGTTTCTGGACACCCGGTGAGCGGCGGTACGCGTTCACCACCCTGCTCGCCATGCGGCACGGCGCACGGCTGCTTCCGCTGCCTCTGATCGAACGGCTCTCGCGGACCGCGGCCGGGCGTGCGGCGCTGACCAGCACCATCTACGCCCGCCCCGGCCGCCGTTCACCCGAGGCCGTCGTCGCCGAGACGCTCGCGTTGCGCGACGCCAAGGGGTTCGAGCAGACCCTCGCAGCCGGACGTGACGTGCTCTTCGGCGCTGACCTGCCCGACATCGCCGTCACCGTCGCGTGGGGCTCGCGCGACCGGATTCTGCTGCGCCGCCAGGGCGTCCGTGCCAAGCACGCCGTCCCCGAGGCGCGTCTGGTGCGGCTTCCCGGCTGTGGTCACGTCCCGATGAACGACGACCCGGCCCTCGTCTCGCGCGTCGTCCTCGACACCTGCCGCCGCACGCCGGCCGCGTAGCACGCCGGAGCCGATGGCCACTCCGGCGCCGACGAGCGCGCTGCCCACGGCCTGCGGGACGCCGTAGCTGCCGGTGCCGACCAAAGGGGCGGTGAAGGCCGCCGCGACGGGAATGAGACCGGAGAAGAGGGTGGCCCGCTCGGCGCCGATGCGCTGGATGCCCGAGTACCAGCAGACGAACCCGATGACGGTGACGATCGCCGCCTGCCAGAGCAGGGCCGCCGCCTCGGTGGTGCCGGGCACCGGCAGCCAGTCACCGCCGTCGACCACGACGCCGATGAGGGCGGACTCGACGGCGGCGATTCCGCAGACCGTGGCGGAGAGCAGCTTCGGGCCGAGCGGGCGCAGCACGGGGACGGCGAGGACCGCGAAGCCGACCTCGCCCGCGAGCGCGCACACGGAGAAGAAGATGCCGAGCCCGTCCGTACGGCCCCACCCCTGCACGGTGAAGGCTCCGGCGGCCACGATCAAGGCCCCGTACATCACCAGGCGCTGCGGCTGCCGCCCCTCCAGGAGCGGCACGATGACGGCCACGACGACCGGGGCGCATCCTACGAAGACACCCGGTACGGCAGGTTCCGCCGAGCGTTCCGCGGCGAGGATCGCCAGGTTGAAGCCGACCATGCCGACGGCGGCGAGCATCGCGAGCCGCCCCCACCGGCGGCGCGTCAGGCGACCCAGCGGCGCCGCGTCGCCCCGTCCGAGCAGCGGCAGGAGCAGCAGGAAGGCCAGGGCGTAGCGGAGGAACTGGCCGCCCGCGTACGGGTAGTCGCCGAGGAGGCTGTTGGCGGTGAAGGAGCCTCCGACGAGGAGGCAGGCGAGGGCCGCGAGGAGAGACCCGCGTGTGAGGTTCGCGTTCATGTCCCCGACGTTAGGAACGGACGCGGACCGGTTTAAGGTCCACTTCCGGGACCGTTTCGGGGACCACTTCGGGATCCCGTGACGCGCCCGGCCATCGCCGTCACACCAAGGAGGCGCGTCCCGGTGTCATCGAGTTCGGACCGAGCGCCCGCGACCGCCGCCTGGGAGCTGCTGCTCCCCGCCGCCTCGGCCCCCGCCCGCAGCCGTGGCCGCAGCCTGCAGTCGGCGCTGCGCGAGGCCGTCAGGTCCGGTCGCCTCGCGTCGGGGACACGGTTGCCCTCCAGCCGTGAGCTCGCCGCCGACCTGGGCGTCTCCCGTGGCCTTGTCACGGAGGCGTACGAGCAGTTGACGGCCGAGGGTTATCTGCGCAGCGACCGGGGCGCGGGCACCTGGGTGGGCGGCGCGGCGCGGAAGGCCGCGCGCGGCGCCCGCGATCTGGCGCCGCGTCCCGTCCACGCGCGCGTGGACTTCATCGCGGGCACCCCCGACCTCTCCCTGTTCCCGCGCGCCGCGTGGGCGGCCGCGCACCGCGGCGTCATGGCCGAACTCCCCCACCACGCCCTCGGGTACCCGGACCCGCGTGGCCTGCCCCGGCTGCGTACGGCCCTCGCCGAACTGCTCGTACGCCGCCGGGGCGTGGTCGCGAACCCCGAGACGATCGTCGTCTGTTCCGGCGTGGCGCAGGCCATGGCCCTGGTCGGCTTCGTGCTGCACGCGCGCGGGGTGCGTACCGTCGGCGTCGAGGACCCCGGAAGCCCGCAGCACGGCGAGCTGTTCGCTTCGGCGGACGTCGCCACGGTGCCGGTGCCCATGGACGACGAGGGTGTCGTCACCGGCGTACTGCGGGAACGGAACCTGCGTGCGATCGTCACCACACCCGCGCATCAGTTCCCCCTGGGCATCGGCTATTCGGCACGGCGACGCACCGAACTCCTCGACTGGGCCCGGGCCGTGGACGGGCTGGTCATCGAGGACGACTACGACGGGGACTTCCGCTACGACCGCGCCCCGGTGGGCGCGCTGCAAGGACTCGACCCCGAACGCGTCGCCTACACGGGCTCGGTCAGCAAGTCACTCGCTCCGGGGCTGCGCCTCGGCTGGCTGCTCGTCCCGGAGTCGATGACCGATGAGGTGGTCGCCCGCAAACGCATGATGGACCTGGGCAATCCGGCACTCGACCAGGCGCTCCTCGCGCGCTTCGTCGAACGCGGTGACTACGACCGCCAGCTGCGCCGCTGTCAGCGTGCCTACCGGGAACGCAGGGACACGCTCGTCGCGGCGCTCGACGAGCACTTTCCCGGCACGGAGGTGTCCGGCATCGCCGCCGGGCTGCACGTCATCGCCGGGCTGCCCGGACAACGGGGATCGCAGGCGGACTTCCTGCGGCGGGCATCGGAGGCCGGGGTCGCGGTCCGCCCGCTGAGCGACTACGGCTCGGCGGACGGCTCAGGTGTGCGTCTCGTGCTCGGCTACGCCCACCTCACGCCTGCCCGGATCGCCGAGGGGGTGCGGCTCCTCGCCGAGGCCGGCGACCGGCGCTGAGGCAGGAGCGGGCCGTATCAGGAGTTGGCCGTATCAGGAGTTGGACCACGCGCGCGTGCAGAGCACCAGGCGGTAGCCGTCGGGGTCCTCGATGGTGACGCCCCACTCGTTCCAGTACGGGTTGGGCGAAACGACGCGGGTTCCGCCGTGCGCCTCCAAGCGGGCCACCAGGTCGTCGGGGACGGGCTCGTCCAGGTAGATGACGAGCAGATCCTCCTCCGTGGGGCGGGGCAGGACCGGCTTGTCGGCCTCGTGGACGAGTTCGAGATGCCATGGGGCCTCCGGCCAACCCACCATGAGCAGGTCGTGCTCCCCAGGAGCGCCATCGCCCTGCGAACGCCAGACGACGTCCAGGCCGAGGCCCTCGACCCAGAAACGCTCCGCCGCAGCGAGGTCGCGGGACGGGCGGGCGATGCGGATGTGGCTCTGACCGTTGACAGGCATGGGTCCCCCTCCGGTGGGCGCGCTCGGCCGCGCGCCTCTGCCGCCGAGCCTAGACAGCTGACGATCTCCCGGCATCGGCCGCCCGGCCTGGGACGAACGACCGACCCCCCGCGACGTGCGACCTGCGACGCAGGACGGGTGCCCCGGGGCCCCAGACCCGAGGCCGCGTACGAGGGCGGCGATGGGAGGACATGCCCTTCGCACACCGGTTCCCTTGCGCCTGTTGGCAGTTGTTCACTTGTGGTTCGTGTGTGCGCCGCCGCGTACCACTAGTTCTTGCCCTGCACACTGGTCGCACCTGTCACTGGAGGCGCATTCATGTCACACCCACAGCCGAGCCCGTCCCCTCGCCGCCGCAGTGTGCTGCGCGGCTCGCTCGCCGTGCCGGCGGCGCTCGCCGTGCCGTCCATCACCGGGGCCGCTCCGGCGTTCGCCCGGTCAGGGCGCCCGCGGGCCGAGTGGGGTGTGCAGGCCGGTGACGTGACGTCGCACGCGGGTCTGGTGTGGGTGCGTTCCGACCGTCCGGCCCGCATGATCGTGGAGACGTCCGCAACGGAGTCGTTCCGTAACCCCACCCGGTGGAAGGGCCCGGTGCTCGGTCCGGACACCGACTTCACCGGGACGACGCGGCTGCGGGGGCTGCCCGCGGGCGAGCAGATCCACTACCGCGTGATCCTGGCCGACCCGGACGACCCCAGACGCACCGGAGAGCCGGTCACCGGCACGTTCCGTACGACGCCGAAGGGGCGCAAGGAAGGAGTGCGCTTCCTGTGGTCGGGTGACATCGCGGGCCAGGGGTGGGGCATCAACCCGGACCGTGGCGGCTGGCGCGTCTTCGACGAGATGCGCCGCAGGGACCCGGACTTCTTCCTGTGCAGCGGCGACAACATCTACGCCGACGGGCCCATCCTGCCGAGCGTCACCCTGCCCGACGGCACGGTATGGCGGAACGTGACGACGGAGGAGAAGTCGAAGGTCGCCGAGTCGCTCGCGGAGTTCCGGGGCGCCTTCCGCTACAACCTGCTCGACGAGAACCTGCGGCGCTTCAACGCCCAGGTGCCCTCCATCGTGCAGTGGGACGACCACGAGGTGCGCAACAACTGGTACCCGGGGCAGATCCTGACCGACCCCCGTTACACCGAGAAGAACGTGGACGTCCTCGCCGGGCGCTCCCTGCGCGCGTTCAGCGAGTACTACCCCATCTCGACGCTCCCGCCGGGTGACGAGGACGGGCGGGTGTACCGCGTTCTGCGGCACGGGCCGCTTCTCGACGTCTTCGTCCTGGACATGCGTTCCTACCGCAACGCCAACTCGCCCGGTCGGCAGCCCGACGACGCCACCGGCATTCTCGGCGCCCGGCAACTGCGGTGGCTGAAACGGGAGTTGTCGCGTTCACGTGCCACCTGGAAGGTCATCGCTTCCGACATGCCGCTGGGCCTCGTCGTGCCGGACGGTTCGGCGAACTTCGAGGCGGTCGCGCAGGGCGACCCCGGCGCGCCGCTGGGCCGCGAGCTGCAGATCGCCGAACTGCTGCGGCACATCAAGCACCGCAAGGTCACCGGGACGGTGTGGCTCACCGCCGACGTGCACTACACGTCGGCACAGCACTACGACCCCTCGCGTGCGGCGTTCAAGGACTTCGCGCCCTTCTGGGAGTTCGTGTCGGGACCGCTGGCGGCGGGCGGCTTCCAGGCGCTCAAGCTCGACGGGACCTTCGGTGCCGAGCAGCGTTTCGTCAAGGCGCCGAACCGCTCCAACACCTCGCCCGCCGAGACGCCGCAGCACTTCGGCGAGGTCGACATCGACGGCGACAGCGGGGAGCTGACCGTGCGGCTGCGCCAGGAGGGCGGCGGAGTGCTGTTCACGAAGGTGCTGCAGCCGGGACGGGTGGGGCAGCAGTGATTTCGCCGTCGAACGCGCACCAAGAGGACACGTCCGCACTTCACGAAAGGCCAAAGTTGAACTAAACGGACAGAAGGCGTCTTAACTCATCAGTCACAGAACGTTCGTGATCACGCAACACCCTTCCTCCACAGTGGCTGTATGAGTGCTGACATGTCTGATGTGACGCGAACCAAACATGGCCGTCCCGTGCACCACTGGCGGCGGGACCTGGTGGAACTCGCCGCCCTCTTCACGGCCGTGGCCGTGGCGGACGCGGTGGCGAACATGATCGGGCACGGTCCCGACGGCCCCGCCCTGCTCGTGATCTCGGCCGTGGCGCTGCTCGCCACGGTCGGCTTCCACACATGGTGGGCACGCCGCCACAACCACGCACCCCCGACGGCGGACGATACCGACGCCCGGCCCCACACCGCCGGGCAGCGGACCGGCATCACCGCGACCGAGTCGTCCACCGGGGAGACCACGCTGTGGCGGATGCGCACCACGGTGCGGGACGAGCCGGGCGCGCTCGCCGCCCTGTGCACGGCCCTGGCCCACGCCGAGGTCGACATCCTGAGCCTCCAGGCACACCCGCTGGCCGAAGGCACCGTCGACGAGTTCCTGCTGCGCGCCCCCGCCGACGTGCCCGCGGCGGAGATCACCCGGGGCGTCGCGCACGCGGGCGGCTTGAGCACCTGGATCGAGCGGGCGGACGCCCACGACCTGGTGGACGCCCCCACCCGCATCCTCGGCCTCGCCACCCGCACCGCCCTGGACGCCGCCGAACTCCCGCTCGCGCTACGGCAGTTGCTCGGCCGCTGCACCATCCGGTCACTGCCCGCGAACGCGCAGGCGAAGGCCGCGTCCGGACCGCGGGCGGACGTGCCCGCCGACGGCGCCCCCGTCGAGGGCGCGCTCGAGGGGACGGTGCTGCGCCTGCAGGCCCCTGAGGGCGAAGTGATCACCGTGGAGCGGCCGTATCTGCCGTTCACACCGACCGAGTTCGCCCGCGCGCGTGCCCTGGTCGAGCTCGACACCCGGCTCGGCCCGCGCGTCCCGCGCAGCCACGACGTACTGACCCTGGCCGAGGGCAACTCCATCACCGTGCGCCGGGCCGACACCGCCGATGTCGACGCGGCCAAGGCCATGCACGAGCGCTGCTCGCAGCGGACCCTCGGCATGCGATACCACGGCCCCGTACGGGACGCCGACCGCTATCTCACCCACCTGCTCAGCCCGCGGTTCGGCCGCACCCTGGCGGTGCAGACCGCTTCCGGGCGCATCGTCGGCATCGGCCATCTGCTCTGGGACGGCGACGAGACCGAGATCGCGCTGCTCGTCGAGGACGACTGGCAGCGCCGTGGCATCGGCAGCGAACTGCTCGGCCGCCTGGTGACGATGGCGGTCGAGGCGGGCTGCGAGAGCGTGTACGCGGTGACGCAGGCGTCCAACACGGGCATGGTCGCCGCGATGCGCGGCCTCGGGCTGCCCCTCGACTACCAGATCGAGGAGGGCACGCTGGTCATCACCGCGCGTCTCGAAGCTACGCCGGTGAGTTCGCGACTGCCGTACGACCAGCCGCAGGGGCGGGCGGAGCGGCACTGACCCGGGCTCCGGCCGACGTGCCGGTGCCGGTGCCGGCGCTGACCCCGGCGTTGGTACCGACGCTGATGCCGGACGGCTGAGGGCCAAGGGCACGGTCGAGGTCCTGCCACAGGTCCTCGACGTCCTCGAGCCCGGCGGAAAGGCGCAGCAGCTTGTCGCTCACGCCCGACGACCGCCGGTCCGCCGGGTCCACGACGCGGTGGCTGATGGACGCCGGATGCTGGATGAGCGTGTCGACGCTGCCGAGGCTGACCGCCGGGGTGATCAGACGCACCCCGGCGGTCACCTCGTGCGGGTCGCCGATGACCTCGAAGGCGACCATGGCGCCGCCGATCCGCGGATAGTGCACCCGGCTCACGCGCGGATCGGCAGCCAGCCGCCCGGCCAGCTCCGCCGCGCTGGCGGAGGCGGCACGTACCCGCACCGGCAGGGTGGACAGGCCCCGCAGCAGCAGATATCCCGCGAGCGGATGCAGCACCCCGCCGGTGGCGAACCGGACCTGCCGCAGCTGCCGCGCGAACTCCTCGTCGCACGCGACCACACCGCCCAGCACGTCGCCGTGGCCGCCCAGGTACTTCGTGGCGCTGTGCAGCACGAGCCGCGCCCCGCTCTCGGCCGGCCGTTGCAGGACGGGCGTCGCGAAAGTGTTGTCGGCGAGCAGCGGCACGGTCCCGCAGGCCTGGGCCACGGCACGCAGATCCAGTTCGGCGAGGGTCGGATTGGCGGGCGACTCGACGAGAACCAGGCCCGTGTCCGGCCGTATGGCATCGGCGATGCCCGCTGGGTCGACCCAGGACACCTCGGAGCCGAGGAGCCCCGCCGTGAGCAGGTGGTCGCTGCAGCCGTACAGCGGGCGGACCGCGACGACATGGCGCAGCCCTGCCGCTCCGCGTACGAGAAGAACCGCCGTCAGCGCCGCCATGCCGCTGGCGAACGCGACCGCGCTCTCGGTGCCTTCGAGCCGGGCCAGGGCGGTCTCGAAGCGGGCCACGGTCGGGTTGGCGAGGCGGGCGTAGACGGGCGGTCCTCCGTCCAGGCTGCCGTCGGCGGCGAAGGTGTCGATGCGGGCCGCCTCGCCACGGGTGTCGTACGAGGGGTAGGTGGTGGACAGGTCGATCGGGGCGGCGTGCAGGCCGAGCCCGGCGAGGTCGTCGCGTCCGGCGTGCACGGCCTCGGTGGCCAGGGCCCGCGGTGCGGGCGGTACGGTCGGGGCCGGGGCTCCTGGCAGTGGCGCCGCAGTCGGGTCCTGGTGGCCGGTTCCGGGGCGGCATTCCGTGTTCGTGTCCATACCTGACAGCCTGAACAAAGACCGGCTCCTGGTAGTTGAACCCCGTGCTACGTTCGGCAAGTGGCTGATTCTGTCGTACTCGACCCGGTGGATCTCCGCATACTGCGGCTGCTGCAGAACGATGCCCGGATCACCTACCGCGATCTCGCGGCCCAGGTGGGCGTCGCGCCGTCGACCTGTCTGGACCGCATCTCCCGTTTGCGCCGCTCCGGTGTGATCCTCGGGCACCAGCTGCGGCTCGATCCGGCGAAGCTCGGCCGCGGCCTGCAGGCGCTGCTTTCCGTGCAGGTGCGGCCGCACCGGCGCGAGCTGGTCGGGCCGTTCGTGGAGCGGATCAGGGCGCTGCCCGAGGCCCGTTCGGTGTTCCATCTCGCGGGCCCCGACGACTATCTGGTGCACGTGGCGGTGGCCGACACGGCGGACCTGCAGCGACTCGTCCTCGACGAGTTCACGGCGCGCCGTGAAGTGGCACGCGTGGAGACGCGGCTGATCTTCCAGCAGTGGGAGTGCGGCCCGCTCCTGCCGCCGGGCCCGGAGGCCGCTGACCAAGGGGCGACCTCCGGCCAATCGTGATGACGGGGGCGTGTTCCGCGTACGAGGATGTCCGCATGTCAGCCACGAAGATCCCGAACACGAGCGAAAGCGGCGGCCCGCTGCCTCGCCAGGTCGCCGACGCCTACGTCGACGAGTTCATCGCCCTCGATCCCGTCAACGGCACGTTTCTCGGCGTCAAGGCCAGCCACAGCAAGCTCCCGGACACCTCGCCCGAGGGCCAGGAGGCCGTCGCGGAGCTCGCCCGCGCGACGCTCGCCCGGCTCGACGAAGCGGAGCGCAGGCCCGGCGCCGACAGCGACGCCGAGCGGCGGTGCGCGCGGCTTCTGCGGGAGCGGCTCACCGCGGAACTCGCCGTCCACGATGCCGACGAGGGACTGCGTGCGGTCGGCAATCTGCACACCATCCCGCACGCGGTGCGCGAGGTCTTCACCGTGACTCCGATGGAGACGGAAGAGGACTGGGCGGCGATAGCCGAACGGCTGCGTGCCGTGCCTGCCGCGTACGAGGGGTACCGGGCGTCGCTCGAACTCGGCCTGGAACGCAAGCTGTTCGCGGCTCCCCGGCCGACAGCCGTCTTCATCGGGCAGCTCGGCGAGTGGGCGGGCCCCGGCGGTGACGAGGGCCGCGGCTGGTTCGAGGAGTTCGCCGCGGACGGGCCGGACTCGCTCAGGGCCGAGCTGGACGCCGCGGCACGCGAGGCCACCGCCTCTGTCGTGGCGCTGCGCGACTGGCTGCGTGACGTGTACGCGCCCGCGATCGAGGGCGCCCCCGACACGGTGGGCCGTGAGCGCTACGCCCGCTGGTCCCGCTACTTCAACGGCGCCGACCTGGACCTCGACGAGGCGTACGCGTACGGCTGGTCCGAGTTCCACCGGCTGCTCGGCGAGATGCGCGCCGAGGCCGAGAAGATCCTGCCCGGCGCGGACACACCGTGGGTGGCGCTCGCCCATCTCGACGAGCACGGCACGCACATCGAAGGCGTGGAGGAGGTGCGGGTCTGGCTCCAGGAGCTGATGGACCAGGCGATCGAGGCGCTGGACGGCACGCACTTCGAACTCGCCGAGCGCGTACGGAAGGTGGAGTCCCGCATCGCCCCGCCGGGCGGCGCGGCGGCCCCGTACTACTCGGGCCCCTCGGAGGACTTCTCGCGCCCCGGGCGGACGTGGCTGCCCACGATGGGCGAGACCCGCTTCCCCGTCTACGACCTGGTCTCCACCTGGTACCACGAGGGTGTGCCCGGCCATCACCTCCAGCTCGCGCAGTGGGCGCACGTCGCGGAGAACCTCTCCCGCTACCAGGCGACCATCGGCATCGTCAGCGCCAACGCGGAGGGCTGGGCGCTGTACGCGGAGCGGCTCATGGACGAGCTCGGCTTCCTCGAGGACGCCGAGCGCAGGCTCGGATATCTGGACGCCCAGATGATGCGGGCGCTGCGTGTCATCGTCGACATCGGCATGCACCTGGAGCTGGAGATCCCGGCTGACTCGCCCTTCCGCCCGGGTGAGCGCTGGACGCCTGACCTCGCGCAGGAGTTCTACGACGCGCACTGCAGCCGTCCCACGGATTACGTGGCGAGCGAGATGACCCGCTATCTCTCCATCCCCGGCCAGGCCATCGGCTACAAGCTGGGCGAGCGGGCCTGGCTGCTCGGACGCGAGAACGCGCGGCGGCGGCTCGGCGAGGCGTTCGACGCGAAGGCGTGGCACATGGCCGCGTTGTCGCAGGGGTCGCTGGGGCTCGACGACCTGGTGGACGAACTGTCCGCGCTCTGAGTCCTCAGCAGCCGCAGTCCGCCGCGTCCGCCGGGGCCGTCAGGGTGTCGGGGGCGCGGCGCTCGTTGCCCTCCCAGGTCTCGAACTCGAAGCCCTCGCGGGCCCAGTACTCGAAGCCGCCCAGCATCTCCTTCACCTGGTAGCCGAGTTGGGCCAGGGCGAGGGCGGCGCGGGTCGCGCCGTTGCAGCCGGGACCCCAGCAGTACGTGACGACCGGGACGGACTTGTCGAGGAGTTGCTCCGCCTGCTCGGGGACGAGGGCGGTGGGAAGGTGGATCGCTCCGGGGATGTGGCCCTGGTCCCAGGACGCCGTCGATCGGGAGTCGACCACGACGAAGCCGGGGTCGCCGTCGGCGGCGAGCGCCGAGGCGACGTCCGACACGTCGGCGTGGAAGGCGAGGCTCGCCCCGAAGAACGCGGCGGCGGCAGCCGGGGAAGCGGGAGCCACCCGCAGGACGGCATTGGGGCCGGCGGCCGCGTCGGCCGGAGTGCTCGTGGAGGTCGTCGCCTCGGTGTTCGTCACTGTGCTCATGGCCAGAAATCTACGGGCGAAACCAGCGATCCAGAAGGGATGATCACCGGCGTACCTCTTGATCAGCCGGGGATTCCCCTGTTACCTCTCAAGCATGACCGGTTATTCCACGGACGCCACCGATTGGCGCATCCTCGATGTCCTCCAGCGCGAGGGCCGCGCAAGCTACGCGGAGCTGGCGCGCGCCGTCGCCATGTCCCCGAGCGCCGTCACCGAACGGGTCCGCCGCCTGGAGGAGGCGGGCGTGATCCAGGGGTACGCGGCCGTGGTCGACCCGGAGCGTCTTGGCCTGCCCATCCTGGCGTTCGTACGCCTTCGCTACCCGAACGGAAACTACAAGCCGTTCCACGACCTCGTCGAGGTGACCCCGGAGATCCTGGAGGCGCACCACGTCACCGGCGACGACTGCTTCGTGATCAAGGTCGCCGCCCGCTCGATGGGTCACCTGGAGGAGGTCGCGGGGAAGATCGGCGCGCTGGGATCGGTGACCACCAGCATCGTCTACTCCTCTCCCCTGCCGAGGCGCCCGCTGGGCCGCTGAGCCGTCGAGTCCGGGGCGTCCCTCACACCCCGCCCCGCTGCCGTACGACCGACCCGGCGCGCCCCTTCTCGACCTCCAGCTGGGCGTGGACGCGTCGCCGCAGGTCCGCGACGTGGCTCACGATGCCGACGCTGCGGTCCCGCTCGCGCAGGGAGTCGAGGACGTCGAGGACCTCGTCGAGGGTCTGGTCGTCGAGGCTGCCGAAGCCCTCGTCGATGAAGAGTGTGTCGAGCCGTACGCCACCCGCCTCGTCGGTGACGACGTCCGCGAGGCCGAGCGCGAGGGCGAGCGAGGCGAAGAAGGTCTCGCCGCCCGAGAGCGTGGACGTGTCGCGCTCCCGGCCGGTCCACGCGTCGACCACATGCAGACCGAGGCCCGAACGCCCGCGCCCCGTACGGTCGTCGGAGTGGACGAGGGTGTAGCGGCCGGAGGACATGCGCCGCAGCCGCGCGGTCGCCGCGGCCGCGACCTGTTCGAGCCGGGCCGCGAGGACATAGGACTCCAGGCGCATCTTGCGTTCGTTGTCCGCCGACGTGCCCGCGGCAAGGCCCGCGAGGCGCGCCACGCGGTCGTACGCGTCGCGCAGCGGCGCGAGCCGCCGGGCTCCGGCGGCCGAGCGGTCGGAGAGCCGGTCGAGTTCGGCGCACCGCCGCGTGGCCGCGTCGAGCGCGGAGGCGGCCACGCGGGCCCGCTGGTCGGCGTGGTCGGCGGCTTCCTGGGCGGCCCTGAGGTCGGCCTGTGGCTGCTGGGCGGCGGCGGCCGCGTCCGGCTCGGCGAGGAGGGAACGCACCGCCGCCTCTTCGTTGCGCCACTCGTCGATACGGTGCTGCAGTTCGCGGTGGCCCGCGTCGTCCAGCAGGGCCTCTGCCGCCTCCCCGGGCGTGTCGAACCCGGCGCGGAAGGCGGCGTCGGCGAGTCGCGCGTCGGCGTCCTTGAGCCGCTCGGCGGTGTCGTCGGCGACGCGTACGGCTTCCGAAGCCTCGGTCAGGCGGGCGGCCTGCCGCTCCAGCTGGTCGGCTCGGGCGGCGACGCTGCCGCTGGCGCCGCGTGCGCGGACCAACTCGGCTTCCAGCCCCGACTGTTCGCGCTCCAGGGTGTCCCGGAGGGTGGCGCGGGACGCGGCCCGCACGGCGGCTTCTTGCCGCACGGCAACCCTGCGGTCGTGCTCGCGCTCGGCGTGGGCGAGGGCTTCCTTGGCGGCGTGCAGCTCGGAGGCGCGACCGCGCGCCTCGGCGTGTTCCCTTCCCAACTCGTCGGCCAGCGCGGCGAGTCGCTCGGCCGATGGCCCCTGGGGTGCGGTCTCCGCCTCTTCATCGCCCCTCTCCCCGCCGGACGATCCGAGGGCCGCGGCACCGGCCGCCGCCAACGACTCGCGCACCTCGCCGAGGTGTCGTTCCTCCCGCGTGCGCGCCTCTTCGGCCTGCCGGTAGGCGGCGAGCGCCGACTCCTCCGTGGTTCGGTCGACGTGCCCGGCGGTCTTCGATGCGGGCGCGGGGTGTTCGGTGGCTCCGCAGACCGCGCAGGGGGCGCCGTCGGCCAAAGTGGCGGCCAGTTCCGCCGCGATGCCGGTGAGGCGCTGTTCCTTCAGGGTGAGCCAGTGTTCGTGGGCCGTGGTGGCACGCTCACGGGCCGCGAGGGTGCGCTCGTACGCGACGGTCGCTTCCCCGGCGAGGCGGTCGCGGCGGCGCGCCGCGGCCAGCCTGCCCTGGGTGGACTCCAGTTGGGCCGCGAGGTGCTCCGCACGCGTCGCCGCGTCCTGAGCGGACTCGATGCGCTCCTGGAGCGCGCTGCGGGTCGCGTCCCAGCCGTCGAGCCAGCCCGCGGCCTCGCGCAGGAGCTCGTCGTCGGCTCGCTCCTCGCGCTCCAGGGAAGCGCGCTCGGTACCGAGTTCGGTCAGACGCCGCTCGGCGCGCCGGGCGGATTCGAGACCGCCGAGTTCTTCGGCTGCCTTGCGCGCGGCGGCGGCGAGCCCCGCCGCACCGGAGTCGGCGAACGTGGCGGGCAGCTGCCCGCGCGCTCGTGCCGCTTCGGCGCTCGCGCGGCGGTGCTCCTCCTCGGTGGCCCGGCGCAGGCCGAGCGCGGGGGCGACCCTCTCGGCCTTGCGGGCGCGCTCCATCCGGGCCTGCCGCTGCCGGTGTTCCTCGGCGCGCTCCCGCAGGCGCCCGGCCCGCTCCCGCGCCTGGGCGAACCGCCTCTGCAGCCGGTCGAGTTCACGTACGTCCTCAAGGCGGCGCCCCGCGGCGGCCTGCGCCGACTCGGCGGCCGTGAGGGCGCACCCGGCGATCGTGCGCCGCTCACGGGCGCTGGTACGGGCGACGGCGGCCCAGGTCAGGACGGACTCGGCGAGCCCCGGATCGCCGGGTGAGAGATCGGGCAGCGGCGGCTCGGCGCCCTCAAGGCCGCCCTCGGCGGCCTGCTGCATCCGATGCGCGTCGGCGAGGAGCTCCTTGTCGCCTTCCCGCACCGCGCCCTCGGCCTCGCGCCGCTGCTCGGCGAGCCGCTGCTCGACCGCCGCGAACCTGTGCGTGTCGAAGAGCCGCCCGAGCAGTTTGCCGCGGGCTTCGGCGTCGGCCCGCAGGAAGCGCGCGAAGTCACCCTGCGGCAGCAGCACGACTTGGCAGAACTGCTCCTTGCTCATGCCGAGCAGCTGCGTGATCTCCTCGCCGATCTCCTGGTGGGAGCGGCTGAGGTCCTTCCACCCGCCACCGTGCCCGGATTCCCCGGCCTCGTACTCCCGGAGCCAGCTCTGCGCCTTCTCCATGGTGGTGCCGGTGCCGCGCTTCTTCGGACGCTCCCACGGCGGCTGCCGGGTGACCTCCAACCGGCGCCCGGCGACGGTGAGTTCGAGGCACACCTCCGTCCGCACGCCGGGCTGCGCGTGGTCGCTGCGCAGCGTCACGCCCTGGCCGCTGCCCTGCCGGGGCCCCGGCACGGAGCCGTACAGGCCGTAGCAGACGGCGTCCAGGACGGATGTCTTTCCCGCGCCGGTCGGCCCGTGCAGCAGGAAGAGCCCGGCGGCGGAGAGGTCGTCGAAGTCGATGTCCTGGGTGGTGCCGAAGGGGCCGAACGCGGTGATCCTCAGCCGGTGCAGCCTCATCGCGCCACCTCGCGCAGCGTGTCGTCGCTGCGGACGGTGTCGAACGCCGCTCGCAGCACCTCCTGTTCGCGTACGTCGGGCCCCGCTCCTCGCACATGGGTCACGAAGTCCTCCGCGATCTGCTGGTCGCTGCGGCCCTTCAGGCGCTGGGCGTACGAGACGTCCGGGTCCTCGGGGGCGCGTTCGGGATCGAAGACGAGGCTGAGGGTGTGCGGGAAGCGCTCGCAGAGGCGGGCCATGGGCTCGTCGGGGCGTACCGGATCGGTGAGCGTCGCCTCGACCCAGGCGCCCTCGTGGCGGGCGAGGTCAGGGTCGGCGAGCAGCGTCTCGATGTCGCCGCGGATGCGGGCGAGCGGGCGCGGCACCGGACAGTCGATCCGCTCGGCCGCGATCTCGCCCGCGGCTCCCAGGTCGACGAGCCACATGCTCTTGCGGTGCTTGGATTCGGAGAACGAGTACGGCAGCGGGGAGCCCGAGTAGCGCACGCGCTCGCTGATGGTCTGGCTGCCGTGCAGGTGGCCGAGCGCCACATAGTCGACGCCGTCGAAGACCCCGGACGGTACGGCGGCGACCCCGCCGATGGTGATGTCCCGCTCACTGTCGCTCGCCTCGCCGCCGGTGACGAAGGCGTGGGCGAGGACCACGGAACGAGTACCCGGAGTCCGGGCCGCCAGGTCGGCGCGGACCCGGTCCATGGCGGCGCCGAGCACCGCCTCGTGCCCGGCCCTCGCCACCCCGAACTCGTCCTTGACCAGGGCGGGTTCGAGATAGGGAAGGCCGTAGAACGCCACGTCCCCGTGATCGTCGGCCAAGACCACCGGGTCCGCGCAGGCGGCGGGGGCGGTGCGCAGGTGGATGCCCGCGCGGCCGATGAGCCCGGCGCCGACGCCGAGGCGGCGCGCCGAGTCGTGGTTGCCGGAGATCATCACCGTCGGGATGCCGAGGTCCGCGAGCCGGTGCAGCGCGTCGTCGAAGAGCTCCACGGCGGCGAGCGGAGGTACCGCTCTGTCGTACACGTCGCCGGACACGACGACGGCGTCCGCCTGGCGCTCGCGCGCCGTCGCGACGAGGTGGCCGATGAAATCGGCCTGGGCGCCGAGCATGCTCACGCGGTGGAACGCCCGGCCCAGATGCCAGTCGGACGTGTGCAGAATTCTCAAGACGCCACTCCGGCCCGCATGCTCACTTTCCCCTCCTACGCCCCGGCTCGAGGACCGCCCCAGCACGGGCCCCGCCGACAGCACCCACCACGCTAGCGCCTGTCGGCCCCTGCTCGATCACGAACCTCGATCTGTCACGGAGAGGACGGCGGCTGCGCGGGCTGCGACGCGGGCGGCTCCTCCTGCTCCGAGGAGGGCGTCCGCGGTGCGGACGAGGCGGGCGGCGAGGAGGGTTCACCGGTGGAAGGGGACACCGAAGGGGGCGCAGGGGAGGAAGAGGGCGGGGTCGACGTGGACGGGGACGGGGAGGGCTGCTTCACCGGCGGCGCGGTCTTCGTGTCACCGGCGCCCGTGTCGCCCTTGTCACGTTCGAACCAGTCGCCGCTTTCCGGGTCGTACATGACGAATTCATTCACGACCTGGGTGGCCGGCGCCACGACCACCACGTTGGAGGACCGATAGCCGGGCCACGCGTCACCCGTCGGCTTCGGGGTGCTCTTCTGCGCGACAGGGGGCAGCAGCGGATTGCCGCAGGCACAGCGCACGCGCGGCACGCCCCGGTCGTCGACGAGGACGGCGGTCCCGGCCTGCAGGACCGCCTGATAGGCGGTGGGGGCGCCGTCGCGGTAGCCGTGGTTGGTGACGCGGGTGTCCATGCGCAGCCGTACGGGTGTGAGCGCCCGCAGGTACGCGGGGACGGCGGACGCCTCGATGTCGAGCACCGAGGCGAACGCCTTGTTCTTCGCCGGGTCGTTCTCCAGGGCGCCGACCTGCTTCTCCACGTCGCAGCTGCCGACCTTGCGCGTCCCGCCGTAGAGGCCGGGGGCGGCGCCGTCGACGGCGCGCGTCACGTTGGCCGACGCCGAGGAGCTCGGCAGGGCGCTGGGTGACGGCGGCGTCGGGTCGTCCCGGGCCGTCGACTCGGTGAAGGGATCGGGGCCCTGCTTCCCGGCAGGCTGCAGGGCGACCTCGCCACCGGATTCAGAGGCCTTGTCCGGCCGCGTGAGGACGACGGTCAGCACCACGGCTGCCACCAGCACGAGGGAGATCGCCGCCACGCGCGGCGCCGACTTCCACCAGGGGCGGCCCTGCTCCGGACCCCTGCCGGGGCCCTGCTCGGGGCTCGCGCCGCCGGGCGGGCCCGGAGGGTCCGGTGGGCCGCCCGGTGGGCCGCTCGGGGTGCCACCGGGCTGCGAAGGGCCGGGCTGCGAAGGCCCCGAGAGCGGGCCGGACGGGGGTCCTGTGGGGCGTCCTGACGACGGCGGTTCGGCGCTCACGAGCACTTCTTCCCTGCGTAGGGGATATATGGCGCTCAGACCCAGTAAGCGACGCTTCATGCGATCCGCACGCCTGATTCCGTTATGCGCCTATTGTGTGTCCCGCTTCCCCGGGTCCCGCAAGCCGACGCGGTCGGCCCTCCCGAGGGGCGGACCGCCGCGGCGCTGCATAGCGTGACAACGTGAGCGACCAGACACCGCCCGGACGGGCAGGCGCGCGGCGCGCGTCCGAGAACCGGCGGGCCCCCCACGGCTGGATCCACGCCCTCCTCGCCGTGCTCGCCGCGCTGGTGGCCATGGCCGTCGTCGCCGCGCTCGGCCTGTGGGCCGCCGGGGCCGCGGACCTCCCCGGCGGCGCTTTTCCCAGTGTCGTCGCGGCCGTCGTCGTGATGGCGGTCGGCGGCTCCGTCGGGCTCTCCGGCGACGCAGGGGCGATCGCCGAGACGAACGCCGGGCTCTCGGTGCTCCCCCTCTCGGTCACCCTCGCCGGGGCCCTGGTGGTCGCGGCCGGGTTTCTCAGGCCGCTGCGGCACCGGGCCGTCGCCGACACCAGGGAACTGGCCGGCTGGGCCGGGCGGCTCGC
Organism: Streptomyces sp. NPDC050147; assembly: GCF_040660195.1. Taxonomy (NCBI): domain Bacteria; kingdom Bacillati; phylum Actinomycetota; class Actinomycetes; order Kitasatosporales; family Streptomycetaceae; genus Streptomyces; species Streptomyces sp. NPDC050147. The sequence continues at coordinate 101,290 of NZ_JBFALJ010000025.1, forward strand.
CGCACTGTGGGTGCTGCTCCTCATCGGCCTCGGCCTGCTGGCCCGCCACCGGTTCACGATCACGCTCGGGGAGGGGGCCGCTGCCGACATCGGTGATCTGCTGGGCGCCTCGCCCGAGGTCGGCTTCGAGACGGATGTCCCGCTGACCCTGCTCTTCGGGCTGCTGTGGCTGGCGGGTGTCCTGGCCTTGGCGCTGCTGGTCTCGCGCGGGGCGCCGCTCCCGGCCCGCCTGTTGCGCTTCCAGGAGTCGGTGCGGCCCGCGGCGTACGCGATGGTGGCCCTGCTGCTCGCCTACGCCGCCCTGGGATTCGTCGTCGGCGTGGTCGTGGCGGCGACCAAGGGCCACGCGGCCGAGACGTTCGCGGTGCTCCTGCTCGGGCTGCCCAACCTCGTCTGGCTCGCCTTCACCCTCGGGCTCGGCGCGTCCTGGGAGGGCCGCGTGGACGGGCCTTTCGGGCTGCCCATGCCGAAGGTCCTGGACGACGTACTGCGCACTCCGGACGACTCCACGCTCAACCTGCGCACACTCGCCGAGCACGACGGGCGGGTGTGGTGGCTGCTGGTGGTCGCGGCGGCCCTGGTGCTCGGCGCCGCGTTCCTCATGGCGGCACGCTCACCGGCCCGGATGCCGGCCTGGCAGCACGCGGTGCACATGGCGGTGGCGCTGACTTCGACGGTGCTCGCCGTCTGCCTGCTCGCCCGCGTGTCCGCCCACTACGGCCTGTCGCTCCTGGGCATCGGCGACCTGGGCGGCGGCCTGTCGGGGCTGGTGAAGCTGGACCCGGAACTGGGGACCGCGCTGATCCTCGCCGTGGCGTGGGGTCTGGTCACCGGCTTCATCGGTGGCCTGCTCGCGCGTGGGGTGCACCGGCGCGGTGAGGTGGAGAAGGACGGCCGCTCACCGTCCTAGCCGGGCAGCCGCCGAAAGACCGGGCGCGCCCAGCTCGGCGGCTCCGGGGGCGCTCCCGGGTCCGCCGGTGCTCCTACGACCCGCGGGTCCACCCGCGTGGGGGCATGACCCCGCGCGCTTCCCGTGGCCGCGGCGCGCAGTGCGGCCGCGAATTCGAGGCAGCAGCCGTACCGGTCCTCCGGGCTCTTGGCCAGCGCCTTCGCGAGGACGCCGTCGAGGGCGGCGGGAATCTCGGGGCGCTTTTCCGTCAGGCGGGGCGGCTGGTCGTACTGATGGGCCCAGAGCAGGGCCATGTCGTCGTCGCGCTGGAAGGGCGGCCCGCCGGCCATCGTCTCGTGGACGACGCAGGCGAGGCTGTAGACGTCGCACCGGCCGTCCACCGGGCGTCCGGAGATCTGCTCCGGCGCCACGTAGTCGAGGGTCCCCACGAACTGGCCGACGGTCGTGAACCCGGTCAGCGAGAGCGACTTCTTCGTCAGACCGAAGTCCGTGAGGTAGACGTGCTCCGGGTGGTCGCTGTCCGTGCCCTTGGCCACGAGTATGTTGCCGGGTTTGACGTCACGGTGGACCAGGCCGTGATCGTGGGCCGCGTCGAGCGCGGACGCGACCTGCGCGGCGATGCGAAGGGCGGCTTTGACGGGGAGGGGGCCCGAGTCGTCGAGCAGGTGGCGCAGGTCGAGCCCGGGAACGTACCGCATGGCGATGTAGAGCACGCCGTCGGTCTCGCCCGCCTCGAAGACCGGCACGATGTGCGGGTGCTCGATCGCGGCGGCCACGCGTGACTCGTGCGTGAAGCGCTGCCGGAAGGTGTCGTTGCGGGCCAGCTCGGGGGCGAGCAGCTTCAGGGCGACGGTCCGGTCCAGGCGCAGGTCCCTGGCGCGGTAGACGACGGCCATTCCCCCGCGCCCGATCTCCCGCTCGACGCGGTAGCCCGCGATCTGCTGTCCGATCAGCTCGGACGGCCGTCCGTGAGCGGTGCTCGGGCTCGCCGGTTCGTCGTCGCGCGGCACGGCCCCCATCACGCGTCACCGGACCGGACCGCGGGGCCCGGGTCGACCGTGACGGGAGGGATGCGACGAGTGGGTTCCTCGGCGGCCGGATCGGGGGCGAGCCCCTCGCCGCGCTCACTGTCCGCAGCTCGGACCGGCCCCGCGCCGGACAGGGCCTCGACGACCTGTGTCGGTTCGGGAGAGCCCGCAGCGCCACCAGGACGCACGGCCCGCTCACCCGCGGACCCGCGACCGGCGCCAGACTCGCCATCCCGCACGGAAGCCCGACCCGAACCACCAGCGGCCTCGACCACCTGCGTCGATTCCGGACCCGCCACGCCACCAGGGCCCACGGCCCGCTCACCCGCGGACACGCGACCGGCGCCAGACTCGCCGCCCCGCACGGAAGCCCGACCCGAACCACCAGCGGCCTCAACGACCTGCGTCGGTTCCGGGCCCGCCGCACCGCCCGAACCCACGCCCCCGCCGCTCACGGGCGCCCCGTCGCTCACGGGTGGCACCCGCCCAGTGCTGTCGTCGCCGTCCGGACCGCCGGCCTGGTTCGGGGACACTGGGCCCACGGCCCGTGGCGGCTCCAGGCCCGCGGCTTCCCCGGCCGCTCCGTGGACGCTCGGGGCCTCCCCGGCCGCGTACGTGTTGAGCCGGGTGCCCTCGCAGTACACCCAGCGCTCGTGTTCGGCGTCGTAGAGCCACATCGACTCGCCGTCGACGACCACGCCGACGCGTAGACCGTGCGTCCGGTCGCGGAAGGACTCGCCGTTGGTTTCGCCGGCCGCCAGTTCCTCGCTCGCGCGGCGGTAGCGGCTCAGCGCCTCCTCGGTTCGCGCCAGCAGCGGGCCCGGGTCCCCGGTGCGGGTCAGGGGGTGGCCGGCGGCGGGCGGGTCCTTCGGTACGGCGATCAGGAGGCGGCCGTCGACCCAGGCCGACCAGTCGTTCGCGCAGACGATCCGGGCCCAGTCACCGAGGCGGTCGGCGAGCTGGACGGGCAGGAGCGCGTCGAGCGGCGTCGTCGGGCGGTTCACGTCCGGCGCCTCCCAGGCGGAAAGACCGTCCTGGGGGACCACATGTGTGGGGCGGAAGTCCGCTGTGGTCATCTCGTCTGCTCCTGGTCCTGGTCCTGCTCCTGGTCTACTTCCGCATCACCGCGGGTTCGTGTCGTCTCAGCAGCCTTGCGACGACGTAGCCGAACACGACACAGAGGGCCACCAGCATGCCCATGTTGATCAGCCAGATCCCCGCGGAGTGACGGAACAGCGGATCGGCGGTCAGCTCCCCCGGCACGATCCTGCCGAGGCCGATGGTGCCCGCCATCGCGCCCAGCGCCCACCGCGACGGCACGAGCCACGCGAGCTGCTCCACGCCGGGCACCCCGTGGAGTTTCAGGAGGGCGCCGCAGAACACCACCTGGACGATGGCGAGCAGCACGAGCAGCGGCATCGTCACTTCTTCCTTGCGCACGAGCGCCGAGACCAGGAGCCCCAGCATCATGGCCGTGAACGCCAGCAGGGCCACCGCCACGGTGATCTCGACCAGGGGGGACAGCAGCACGCCCTCGCCGCCCGGCGCGTTGAGATCGACGCCGAGCAGCGCCACCAGGGTCAGCACGACGGCCTGCAGGACGGTGATCGTTCCGAGTACGACGACCTTGGACATCAGATACGCCGATCTGGAGAGCCCCACGGCCCTCTCACGGCGGTAGATGACCCGTTCCTTGACCAGTTCCCGCACGGCGTTGGCCGCGCCGGTCAGGACTCCGCCCACGCAGAGGATGAGCAGCGCGTTCATCGCCGTCTCCTGCGTCAGCCTGCTCCCGGCCAGCGCGCGGGCCATGGCGCCCATCACGAAGGGCAGCGCGATCATGATCGCGAGGAAGGTCCGGTCGGCGACGAGGGCTGCCGCGTACCGCCGTACCAGGGTCCGCAGCTGGGACCCCCAGCTCTGCGCCTTCGGCGGCGCCGCGAACGCGGCGGCCGGGCCCGCGCCGCCCTGCGGCAGGGGCGGCTGCGCCGAGGAGTTGACGATGTACCGCTGGTGGAAGGGCGAACGCCGGTACTCGCCCGCCCAGTCCCGGTCGCGATCCCCCTCGAAGGCCTCGAACGCCTCGGGCCACTCCTCGAAGCCGAAGAACGGGAGCGCGTCCTGCGGCGGCCCGTAATAGGCGATTCTGCCGCCCGCGGCGAGCACCAGGAGCCGGTCGCACCCGTCGAGGCTGAGCACGCTGTGAGTGACGACGATGACCGTCCGGCCGTCGTCGGCGAGGCCGCGCAGCATGTGCATCACCGAGCGGTCCATGCCCGGGTCGAGCCCGGACGTCGGTTCGTCGAGGAAGAGCAGGGAGGGCTTGGTCAGCAGTTCGAGGGCGACGCTCACGCGCTTGCGCTGCCCTCCGGAGAGGCTGTGGATGGGCTGGTCGACGCGCTGCTCAAGGCCCAGCTCCCGGATGACCTCGTCGACCCTGGCCCTGCGTTCCGCCTTCTCGGTGTCCTGGGGGAAGCGCAGTTCGGCGGCGTATCCGAGGGCCCGGCGCACGGTGAGCTGGGCGTGCAGGATGTCGTCCTGCGGCACGAGTCCGATGCGCTGACGCAGTTCGGCGTAGTCGCGGTAGAGGTCGCGGCCGTCGTAGAGGACCGTGCCTTCGTCGGCGGGGCGCAGACCGGTGAGGGCGTTGAGGAGGGTGGACTTCCCCGCGCCGCTCGGCCCGACGACGGCGAGCAGGCACTTCTCGCCGACGGGGAAGGAGATGCGGTCGAGGAGTGTCTTGCGCCCCCGGTCGACGGCGACCGTCAGCTCCTGCACGTCGAGCGACACCTCGCCGGTGTCGACGTACTCCTGGAGCTGGTCGCCGACGAGGCAGTACGCGCGGTGGCCCACGCCGACGATGTCCCCTGCCGCGATCCGGGCCCGGTCGACCGGCTGGCCGTTGAGGTAGGTCCCGTTGTGGCTGCCGAGGTCGACGATCTCGTACGTGCCGTCCGCGAGGACTCGCAGCTCGGCGTGGCGGCGTGAGACGACCAGATCGTCGATGACCAGGTCGTTGTCGGCGGCTCGGCCGATGCGGACGGTGCGGGCGGGCAGCGGGCGCACGGTCGTCGGCTGCCGGAAGGTGCCGGTGGCCGAGGGGGTGCGGACGGCGGAGGGGCGCTCGGGGGCGGCGGGCGGGGGCGGCGGGCGGCCGACGAGCACCGCGCGCGGGCCGTCCGTGACATGGCCGAAGCGCAGGACGCTGCCGGCGCCGACATCCCACTCCTGGACGCGCTGACCGTCGGCGTAGGTGCCGTTCGTGCTGTGCTCGTCCTCGATCGTCCAGTGGTCGCGCTCGGCGTGCAGGACGGCGTGGTGCCAGGAGACGCGGGCGTCGTCGATGACGATGTCGCTCAACGGGTCGCGTCCGACGTGATAGTCCCGGCTCGGACTCATCACCGTGGAGCCGCTGTCGGTCTCCAGGACGAGTTCGGGCGCAGACGGAGCTGCGGACCGCTCTCCCATGCCCCGAATTCTACCCATTCGCACCTATCCGCGCCTGGGCTCGGGCGGCCTGCCCGGCTCAGCGGCCGTCAGGCGTCCCCGTACGCCTCTCCGCCGAGTTCGAAGACCGCGGCGCCCGCCGTCGCGTCCGCCAGCCAGGCCGTGAACGCCTCGACGTCGGCGTCGGGCAGGCCGATCTCGATCGTCACCGCGTCCCCGTACCGCACGTCACGCACCTCGCGCCCCGCCGACCGCAGATCGTTCTGGATCTTCCCGGCGCGCTGGTGGTCGACCGTGACGGTGGCGAGCCTGAAGCGCCTGCGGGTCAGCGTGCCGACCGCGTCGAGCGCCTCACCGACCGCCCCTCCGTAGGCCCTGATCAGCCCGCCGGCGCCGAGCTTGACCCCGCCGTAGTAGCGGGTCACGACGGCGACGACGTACCGCATGTCGCGGCGCAGCAGCATCTGGAGCATCGGCACACCGGCGGTGCCGCCGGGCTCCCCGTCGTCGCTCGCCTTCTGCACTCCGGCGTCGGCCCCGATGACGTACGCGAAGCAGTTGTGCGAGGCGGACGGGTGCTCCTTGCGGACGCGCGCGACGAACTCCTGGGCCTCCTCCTCGGTGGCCGCGGGCGCGAGGGCGCACAGGAAGCGCGAGCGGTTGATCTCGGTCTCGTGCACGGCCTCGCGGGCCACTGTGCGGTACTCGTCGTGCATCCCGCCAGAGTAGGCCCCCGCTCGGGGAGCGGCCCCGGTACGGTGATCCGTTGTGACGTCACCTACGAATCGCGTACGCCAATTCCTGAGCGGGACCGATGTGTTGGGGTCGTTGCTCGCCGCCGCACCCGTCACCGTCGTGGAGGTCCGCGAGGACCCGGCCGATCCGTTCCTGTTCCCCGAGGAGGAGCAGGTCGTGGCGCGGGCCGTGGACAAGCGGCGCAAGGAATTCACCACCGTCCGGCAGTGCGCCCGCAGCGCCCTGGCCGAGCTCGGCCTGCCGCCCGTGCCGATCCTGCCCGGCCCCAAGGGCGAACCGCGCTGGCCCGACGGCATCGTCGGCAGCATGACGCACTGCACGGGCTACCGCGCCGCCGCCCTGGCCCGCGCGTCGGACGTCCTCTCCCTCGGCATCGACGCGGAACCAGCCGCTCCGCTCGACAATGGCGACGTCCTCGATCTGGTCAGCGACGAGACGGAGCGCTCGGCCCTGGCCGAGCTCGGCGGCCGGCACCCGGAGGTCCCCTGGGACCGGCTCCTCTTCAGCGCCAAGGAATCCGTCTACAAGGCGTGGTTCCCGCTGACCGGCCGCTGGCTCGGCTTCGAGGACGCGCGGCTGTTCCTGCACCCGGACGGCACGTTCACCGCGGCGCTTCTCGTCCCCGGGCCGACGGTGGCGGGGCGCGAGCTGACGGGCTTCGCGGGCACCTGGCTGATACGTGACGGCATCGCCGTCACCGCCGTCGTCCTGCCGGTCACTCCTCCCGCGCCGGGTACGTAGGGACCCCGCCGAGCCACGTGCCCAGCGCCCGTACGAGGCGGACGATGCCTCCAGCGGTACGTACGTGCTGACGGGCCAGTCGCTGCCCAAGTCCCGCGACCAGTAAGGCGTCTCAGGCCGCGGGCGAAGGCGGTCAGACGCCGTGTGCCGGGTCGGCGAGCGTCTCCCAGAACATCGCCTCGTAGCGCTGGAGCAGCTTCCCGTGGCGCAGAGCGGACCCGGTCGCGTCGAGACCCCGGTCCATGCCCGCGCGCACCGCGGCGAGCGCCTGCCGCTCCAGGTCGGGCGCGGGCTCGGCGAAGAAGGCGAAGAAGGCACAGGCCTCCTCGGTGAAGCCGTAGTGCGCCGGCAGCGCCTCGGCGAGCGTCGCGCAATAGGCGCCCCAGGAGGCGAAGTTGGCGGTCAGGGCGAGAACGACGTCGACGGGGGCGGCGTTCAGGGCGAGCCAGGCCACGTACGCCGGATAGGCCTGGCAGCCCGCGCGCGGCTCGTACGCCTCGGCGTCGGCCTTGTCCACGCCGCACGCCGCGACCAGAGCACCGAGGCGGTCGAAGGCGAGCGTCTCGCCCTCGGCGAGGGTGCGGAAGAAGGCCGCGCACTCGGTTTCTCCCGCGTCGGCCGAGCGTGTGGCCAGATGCAGGAAGGAGCGGCGGTCGGCGGGGATCACGGAGCGCTGCTCCAGAGCGAGAGCGGTGATCGCGGAACGGTTCGCGGTGCCGTCGGCGAGGCGCGGGACGAGCGGATTGTCCGCCGGGTCGGGCGCGAGCCGCGCCGCCACACCGTCGAGCAACTCCTGTGCGGTCCGAGTCATCGTCCGTCCTCCCTACCTTCGGCGGAACTCCTCGACAACGCATGGAGCCTCGTGGCCCTTTGGGGCCGCGTCAAGGAATCCGCGAGGTGGTGCGGAACTTCCCCGCCGCCGAAATACGAGGACTTTCCCCATCGCTCCCTGACGGCTCTCTTGACGGCCCCTCAAGGAGCGCCACATCGTAACGGGGCGCGGTACAGGGGGCGCCGCGTCCCGGCTGTTTCTACAGTGTTGTAGTTTTTAGTTCCGGCCCTGACCACGGCCGGTACGCACTTCACCTCAGGACTTCAGGAGGACATCGTGGGAGTTTCCCTGGCCAAGGGCGGCAACGTCTCGCTCAGCAAGGAGGCCCCCGGCCTCACCGCCGTCCTGGTCGGCCTGGGCTGGGACGTCCGCACGACCACCGGCACGGACTACGACCTGGACGCGAGCGCGTTGCTCTGCGACGACTCGGGCAAGGTCGTGTCCGACCAGCACTTCATCTTCTACAACCAGCTCAAGAGCCCCGACGGCTCCGTCGAGCACACCGGCGACAACCTCACCGGTGAGGGCGAGGGCGACGACGAGGCCGTGAAGGTGAACCTCGCCTCGGTGCCCGCCACGATCACGAAGATCGTCTTCCCCGTGTCGATCCATGACGCGGAGAACCGCGGCCAGAGCTTCGGCCAGGTCCGCAACGCCTTCATCCGCGTCGTCAACCAGGCCGACAACGTGGAGATCGCCCGCTACGACCTCTCCGAGGACGCCTCGACCGAGACCGCCATGGTCTTCGGCGAGCTCTACCGCCACGGCGCGGAGTGGAAATTCCGGGCGGTCGGCCAGGGTTATGCCAGTGGACTGCGCGGTATCGCGTCGGACTTCGGCGTGAATGTCTGACGTACGCGTCTGACGTACGTGTTTGAAGCACGCGTCCGGCACGCGCGCGTGGCGCAGTCATCCGACCATCGGCGGCAGAAGGAGCGGGACGTGTACGGCGATCCGGCAACAGTGCGCAAGATCCTGACGGAGCTCGGGGACACCTGGGCGGTCGTGGGCCTGTCCACCAACGAGGAACGGGCGGCGTACGGGGTCGCCGGCGTCCTGCAGCGGTACGGGAAGCGCGTCGTCCCGATCCACCCGAAGGCCGAGACCGTGCACGGCGAGAAGGGCTACCCGTCCCTCTCCGCGGTGCCTTTCAAGATCGACGTCGTCGACGTCTTCCTCAACAGCGCTCTGGCGGGCCAGGCCGCCGAGGAAGCCGTCGCGATCGGGGCGCAGGCGGTCTGGTTCCAGCTCGGCGTCATCGACGAGGCGGCGTACGAGCGGACGCGGGCAGCGGGCCTTGAGATGGTGATGGACCGCTGCCCGGCGATCGAACTGCCGATGCTTTAGCGCCGCCTCGGGGCGATTGCCGACCGGCCGGCCCGGCAGGGGCCGGCCGGTCGGTTCCCCGCGGCCCTCGGGGCGCGGGGCGCTCAGCCCACCCGCCGCAGCGCCCGCTCCCGCCGACGCGCCACGCTGGAGCCCGACTCCCTGCGGGCCGTTCGGCGCAGCACGACCGGAGCCACCAGCAGCCCGAGCACGGCCCACGCCCCCAGCGCTCCGGCCGTCTCCCAGTGGCGCCAGGATTCGGCGATCTCGATGGCGACCGCACTGTCCGGGAGCAGGGCCGAGCGCATGCCGAGTCCGAGCCAGTAGATGGGAAACGCCTGGGCGACCCATTGCAGCCAGTCCGGCAGGGCCGTGATCGGGTAGAAGATGCCGGAGATCGCGATCATGCCGAGGACCGGCAGCTGAATGAGCCCCTGGCTGCGCGCGCTGGTGAACAGCGAGCCGAGGACCGCGCCGATGGGCAGGGTCGCGACCATGCCGAGGACGAGCACCCAGGTCAGCGTCAGCCACGAGCCGGGGCCGCCGACCGCGAGGCCCCCGATGAGCAGAACCCCCGGGATCAGCAGGATCGCGAGGTCGGCGAGCAGGCCGCCGGCCACGGAGACGACCTTGCCGACGAGATAACCCGGCATCCCGTTCGGCGTGGCCTTGGCACGCAGCAGGGTGCCGTCCTCGCGCTCGGCGGTGAGCGCCTGGCTCATGCTGACCATGCCCATCGCCGCGTTCATGCCGAGGATGCTCGGCAGGGCCAGGGTCCCGAGCAGAAGTCCGCTTCCACCGAAGGCCGTGTCCCGCATGAAGAACAGGACGGTCAGCATCAGGACCGGCCACAGCAGGTGGGAGAGCACGTCGCCGCCGTTGGTGAACGACTGCCGCAGTTCGATGAGGCCGCGGGCCCAGCCCGCCCGGAGCGCCACGCCCGTCGCGTTCACAGGGCCACCACCTTCGCGGTCCCGCACGTCCGGGCCTCATCCTGGCGCCGTACCAGCGCCAGGTAGGTGTCCTGCAACGACGCTCTGCGCACCTCCAGTTGGCCCACCGCGTCGCCGTACTCGCAGAACAACCCGCGGACGAACGCCGTCGATTCGGGGGTCGTCTTCACGAAGTGCCGCCCGCCGCACGTCCAGCGCACCTCGTCCTCCCCCGCGATCCGTCGTGCCAGGTCGTCCGGCGAACCGTCCGCGATGATCCGTCCCCCGGCGAGGATCATCATGCGGTCGGCGAGCTTGCCCGCCTCGTCCAGGTCGTGCGTGGTGAGCAGGATCGTGGTCTCGTGTTCACCGGCGAGACGGCGGACGAGTGCATGGAACTCCTGCCGGGCCTCCGGATCGAAGCCCGCCGTGGGCTCGTCCAGGAACAGCAGTTCTGGACGGCCCACGATGCCGATCGCCACGTCCAGCCTGCGCCGCTGTCCGCCGGACAACGTCTTGATCTTCTGGCTCGCTTGGGCGGTCAGGCCGACCGCCGCGATGAGCTCATCGGTGTCCCACGGCCGCCGGACCGTGCCGGTGGAGTAGGGCGCGTAGTACGTCCCGAGGTGCGCGAGCAGCTCCCGCACCCGCCACTTGCCGTGGTCGCGCCAGGACTGCAGGACGACCCCGATGCGCGCACGCCAGGCCTCCGTGCCGAGCGCCGGGTCCGTTCCGAGCACCCGGACCCGGCCCGCCGAGCGCATCCGGAACCCTTCCATGATCTCGATGGTGGTGGTCTTGCCCGCCCCGTTCGGCCCGAGCAGGGCGAGCACCTCACCGTGGCGCGCCCGGAACGTCACGTCGCGCAGTACGTCGACCGTGCCGTAGCGCATGCGCAGCCCCTCGACATCGAGCACCACGTCCTCGCTCGTCGCCGTCACGTCGGCTCCTCCCCGTATCCGTACAGCGTGCAGATAGCGGCGAAGCTACGTTGCGTTCAAGCAGCCTTCAATGAATGACTGGACTAATAGACGCCGGGCATGGGGAATTGCACGGATTCATTGCAATGGGCTTGCCGTTGAACGCAAGCGGCGCTCGCGAGCGAGGAAGGAGGCCGATGCTCATGCCGGGAGGCAGACTGACCCACCGGGACCGCCGCGACATCGGCGCGGGTCTCGCCGAAGGGCTCGGGTACGCCGAGATCGCCCGGCGCATCGGCAGGCCGACCTCGACCATCAGCCGCGAGGTGGCCCGCAACGGCGGGCCGGGGGGATACCGCGCCGACCACGCCCACCTCGCCACCCGACGACGCGCCCGACGGCGCGAGGCGATCCCGCACCGCGATCCGGCCACGCCCCCCGATGCGTACGGCCGCGACCCCGACGCCGTGCGCGACTTCGCCGAGCAGCTCGCGGCGCTGATGGTCAGGACCGGGGTGCCCCGCATGGCCGCGCGGGTTCTCGCCCGTCTCATCACCGACGACTCCGGCAGCCTCACCGCCGCGGACCTGGTCCAGCGGCTGCGGGTCAGCCCCGCGTCGGTGTCCCTGGCCGTCCGCTACCTCGAGGGCCTTGAGGTGATCCGGCGCGTACGGGAGCCCGGACACCGCCGCCGGCGGTACGTCATCGACGACGACGTCTGGCTCCGGGCGTGGATGACGAGCGCCCAGCAGCACGCGATGTGGGCCGAGACCGCACAGCGAGGAGTCGACGTCCTCGACCCGGCGACGCCCGCGGGGGCCAGGCTCGCCCACATGAGCCAGTTCTTCGCGACGCTCAGCGACGACATGAGCGGCGGCTCGGGAACCGTCGAGGACGCCCTGACCGTACTGGCCGCGCTGCGGCACGCGGGCACATCGCTCCCGGTCGCCCAAGTGGCCACCGCGCTGGGCTGGCCACCGGACCGCGTGACCGAGGCCCTGAGCCGCGCCGGACCGGACCGTCTCACTCCGGCGCAGCTCGGGGCCTTGCAAGGCCGGGCCTAGACGTGGTCACGGCCCGGCGATCGTGCGGGGGCGTCAGGCCGCGGTGCCCACCAGGGCGGGGCGTTCGGCCTCCCGCAGGCGCTGCATCAGCGCGACGCGGGCCCGCGCCACGCGGGAGCGGACCGTGCCCACCGGACAACCCGTGAGCAGCGCGGCCTCCGCGTAGGGCAGCCCGAGGAGCTGGGTGAGGACGAAGGCCTCACGCCGTTCGTCGGGCAGCGTCGCGAGCAGGTCGGCGAGGACCACGCCGTCGTCGAAGCCCGGCAGCCCTCGCGGCTGGGCCCGTTCCGCGGCGGACTGCCAGTCGTCCGTGTCGCTGAGGCGGGGCCGGGCGGCGGCGTGCCGCAGGCTGTCGATCACGGCGCGCCGGGCGATGGAGAGCAGCCACGTACGGGCGGACGAGCGCCCTTCGAACCGGTGCAGGCTGCCGAGGGCCCGCAGGAACGTGTCCTGCGTCAGGTCGTCGGCGGCCTGGGGGTCGCCGCCGAGGTACGTGACGTACCGGCGGACGTCCCGGTGCAGGGCGCGTACGAAGTGCTCGACCGCTTCGGGGTCTCCGGCACGGGCGGCGAGCGCCCACGCCGTTATCGACTCGTCGGCAGAGGGTGAGCTGGGCAGGGCAGGAATGATCACCTGGTGTCCTTCTCGGGAATCCGGGATCCGGGACCCGGACACGCCGTACGTACGTGCGTGCGTGCGTGCGGCGGGTCCGGCGGGTCCGGTGAGGGGGGTACGGCCGCGCGAGAGTGCGTACGACCGATGCCCGAGCCGTCCGGCCGCGCGACAAGGCGCACGGGAGCGGCGTCGGGGAACCAGCTGTCAGGCGACAGCGGTCCCCGCGGGCGGGCCCCGAGAAGTGATGGCGTGAACGAGAAGCAACTGCCGCGGCCGGCCGGCCGAACGGTGGCGATGGCGCCGGATGCGGGGCCGGTGTGCGGGCGTGGGCAGCGCGAGAGGCACCCGCAACGGGGCGACGAGCCACCCGGCGAAGGCACGCGCGACGCGGAAGGCCGCGCGTTCGCCGTGCGCGAGCCAGAGACCGCACAGGAGCGCGGCGAGAAGGTGGGCGGCGAGCATGCCGGTCGGCGACATGCCGCTCATGTCGTGGCCGCCGCCCATGTGGTCCATGTGCTCCATGGAGGAGCTCATCGACGACGCGGGCATGGCGGGCATGGGAGTCGTCCCCGCGTCGGGCAGCGGCGCCGACATGGCCGACCCCTGTTGCCTTCCCATGACCGCCGTGGCCCCTGTGGCCCCCGTGGAATCGGCGCCCACCGGCGCGGCGCAGAGCACGTGCTGCACCCAGCGCCGCACGAGCGGCGTTCCGGCCGAGGGCTGCGCGGCGGCCTGGGCCAGGGAGAACCCCGCGTGCAGCGCGGTCTGAGCGGCGACCGCCACGGCGACGACCAGGGGCAGCCCCCGCTCGCGCCCGGCCAGCAGCCATGCCGTGCCGCCGACTCCGACGGCTCCGGCACCCACCGTCCACCAGGGCACCGAGGTCCCCGACATCATGACGTGCCCCAGGGCAGCGAGCAGCACACAGGCGGCCGCGAACACCGCAGCCCGTACCGCGCGAGAACACCACCCAGCAGTCATGGCGGGGCCATCTTTGCATTGGTGCCCCTCCTTCCACGGACGGGTACGCGAAATGGCCCCGGGCCGCTCACCCGCCCCACATGTGTGAACCACGGCACATCAACGGGCGGGAACTGGACGGCCCCGGGCCGCGACTCCTGAGGGAGGACTATCGCGCGGAGTCCGCAAGGAGCTTGAGGGCAAGGGCCTGCGTCTCCGCGTCGGCCTTCTCGGGGCTGCCCGTGTCGTACGGCGGATCCGGGTCGTACTCGACGGCCAGCTGCATCGCCTGGGCGACCTTCTCGTCGGAGAGGCGGGAGGCGAGGTAGAGGCCCATGTCGATGCCCGCGGAGACACCCGCCGCCGTGATGATCTTGCCGGTCTCCACGAAGCGGCCCGGGGTGTAGACGGCGCCGACCTTCTCCAGGTAGGGGCGTGAGGCCCAGTAGGTGGTGGCCGGGAGTCCGCGGAGCAGGCCCGCGGAGCCGAGGATCAGGGAGCCGGTGCAGACCGAGGTGGTCCACGTGGAGTGGCGGTGGACGCGGCGGATCCACCGGTGGGCGTCGGCGTCCTCCATCATGGCGACGGTCCCGCGGTTGCCGCCGCCGGGCACCAGGAGCACGTCGGCCCGGGTGACGTCGCCCATGGCCCGCTCGGCGACCAGCGCCAACTCGCCGGTGTCGGTGCGGACCGGGCCCGCCTTCCGCGCGACCGTCGTCACGCGGACGCCGGGTACACGGCACAGCACTTCGTACGGGCCGACGGCGTCCAGGGCGGTGAAACCGTCGTAGAGCAGCACGGCGACGCTCACCGATGCCGCGCCGTCCGGCGCGGGGGCATCGCGATCCGCCGCGTACGCCGGGTGATCCGACGCGGCGGCGAGCCCGGCCGCGCCCAGCGTCCCGGCCGCCGCGCCACGCAGCAGCCGACGACGGCCCGCACCGATTCCGCGTTCCGTGGACGTGGACTCGCTCATCGGCCACCACCCGGGTGCGTGTGCTCCATGTCGCCTCCGGAGTGCATGTCTTCCATGTCGCCGCCATGAGACCCGCCACCACTCTCGTCGGCGGGTTCCTTGTCGGTCTCGGCATCCTTATCGGTCCGCTGCGTCCCGGGTTCGCCCGGTCCGACGGCCGTCCCCACGGCGTACGACACCGCGAAGATCACCGCGAGCAGCGCGAGAAACCCGCCGAGCAGGGGCAGTGGGGGACGATCGCTCATCGTCGGTCTCCTGACACTCGTGAACGCGACAGCGCGGAACCGTCGTGCCCGCGCCTGTTCAGGAGTCGGCCGAGGAGGGCCCCGAGTTCCCGTGCCGCACAACCCAGTTGACCTGAACCAAACTTCAGGTACGAGCCTGGGCTCATGAACCGGATATCAGAAGCGACGACCGAGGCGATCACCGAGGCAACCACCGAAGCGGCGGCCGACTGGCTGGGCCGGCACGCCCACCCCATCAACGCCCTTGATCCACACGCCGGGTCGGAGGATCTGCGCCCGCTGGCCGCCGTGGTGGCGGGTGCCGAGATCGTCGCGCTCGGCGTGGGGTCCCGCGCCACGCACGAACTGTCCGTCGTCCAGCACCGGATGCTGCGTTTCCTGGTCGAGGAGCAGGGGTTCCGCTCCCTGGTCCTCGAAGGGGACGATCCGGTACGGCTCGGCCTCGACGCGTACGTCCTGACCGGGGTGGGCGATCCGTCGGCCCTGCTCTCCGAGGCCCGCGCCTTCCTGCGCACCCGGGAGATCCTCGACGTACTGCGCTGGATGCGTGCCCACAACGAACGCAATCCGCACGACCCCGTCCAACTGGCGGCTCCCTCACCGCGGTCCACACCGCCGGGTGCCGGTCTCGCGGGGATCGAGCGGGCCCTGGCCGACGACACGATCCGGTGGCACGAGCGCACCCGGCACAAGACCGTCTACTGGGGCGGCCTCGCCCATACGGCCGTCGGCGCTCCCCGGACGGTCTCCTCCCCCGCCCCGCAGACACACCGCAACGCGGGCGGGCACCTGCGCGAGCACTTCGGCAAGGGATACGTGTCGATCGGACTGACCTTCCACCACGGCACGGACCACCCCGTACCGCCCGCGGACTTCGCCGAAGCGGCGCTCGGAGCGGCCGGCCTGCCCGCGTACTTCCTGGACCTGCGCACGCCGCGCCCGGCGCCCGTCGACGCCTGGCTCGGCGCCCCCGCCAAGACCCGTCTCGTCGGTCCCTTCCACAACGCCCGGGATGACGCCGGCCATCATCTGTCCGGCGGTTCGCTCGCGGAGTGGTTCGACGCCGTGGTGCATGTCAGCGAGGTGACACCGGTCACGGCTCTCGGAGGTTCCTGACCTCAGACATGAGCGGGCATCTCGTACGCTCCGACGGCCGCTTGGGCCTCGGCGGCCAGCTCCCGGCGGTCCGAGCCGCGCAGCGGGGCGTGTGCGGTGACGCGCACGGCCAGTCCACGGGCGCGGGCGACGCGGTGCAGCGAGGCCCCGAAGGTCTCGTCGCCGAGGAAGGCGGCCGTGGTGCTGCGCGTCCCGTGCTGGTGGTAGCGGATGGTCACCGGCCGTATGGGCGCGCCCGCGTCGGCCGCCGCCTGGAAGGTGGCCCGCCGGAAGCGGCCACCGGCCACGGAACACCAGGTCGTGGCCTGCGGGAAGGCGAGGACGGAGCGGCCGGAGCGCAGAGTCGACGCCAACTCGGATACGGCATGGGGTAGTTGCCGTAGCCCGTCGCGGTCGATGAACTGGGAACCGGCCCGCCGGGCGAGCGTACCGATCACTGGCCACCCGCCCACCTCCCGCTTGGCGAGGACCATGACCGGCTCCACGGCGAGCAGGCTGACGACGTCGAGCCAGGAGATGTGATTGGCGACGATCAGGGTGCCGGGACGAGAGCCGGCCACCGTCAGCCGCTCCGGCCCGGCGTCGAGACGTATGCCCAGCGCCGCCAGGATTCCCCGGGCCCGCGCCCGCAGCGCGCGCGGGTCGGCGAGCCGGTCGCCCTGGGTCACGGCGATGCCGATCTCGTACGCCAACGCGGCGTACCGGCGGGCCAGTTCGACCGGTTGGATCTCCGGCGCTGAGCGGGTGACGCAGGCCGGGGTGCACAGCGCCGCCGGGGCTCCCGCGGGGCTCATCGCGACTCCCCCAGGAAATAGCGGCGGTAGCGGTCGCCGAGCCGGTCCATGTCCAGGAGGACGAAGAAGTCGGCGACGTCGAACTCGGGGTCGTGCGCGGGCGCCCCGCACATCCACGCACCGAGGCGGAGGTAACCCCTCAGCAGCGGCGGCAGGTCGGCGTAGGCCGGCCGCTCCACCGGCGACGCGGTGGGCACCCAGGGGCGCCGGGGCTGGACCCGCAGCTCGGGCGGCGAGGCGTGCTTGGACGTGCCGAGCAGCCAGGCGCTGGAGGCCGCCCTGCCGCCGTCGGACAGCGGCACCGAGGCGCAGCCCGCCAGATGGCGGTGGCCGGAGAGCAGGACGTAGCGGGCGAGCGCCGACCACATCAGGTTGATCACCGCGCCGGAGCGGTGGTCGGGATGCACGCAGGAGCGGCCCGCCTCGATCGTGGAGGACCGCAGCCCGTCCAGCGCACGCAGGTCGAACTCGCTGTCGGAATAGGACCGCGCGGCCCGGCCGGGCGGCAGCAGGCGGTAGGTACCGACGACCTCGCCGGTGGTGGTGTCCGTGACGATCAGGTGGTCCACGAGGTCGTCGAAGGGGTCCACGTCGTGGCCGGGCAGGGAGGTGTGCAGCGTGGCGCCCATCTCCTCGCCGAAGACGCGGTACCGCAGCCGCTGCGCGGCCCGGACCTGCTCCTCGGAGTCGGCGATGGAGGTGACGTACACGCTGGAAACGGCAGGGGCCGTGCGCGCGGGGGAAGCAGCGGGAGCGGCGGGCGTCGAGGCGGCGGATGTCGATGGCATGACAGATCCGGTCTCCGTTCGGGGAGGGTCGGTCGTGAGCGCAGGAGGGCTCAGGCGGAGGGGCCCGCTTCACCCGTGAGGAACCGCGTGCCCGCCGCCCGGGGCAGGAACTGCGCCAGGTCCGTGAGGAAGTCGAGGGGAATCGATCGAAGGATCGTCGGCACGATGAGCAGCAGCACGAACAGCACGGTGATGGCCCCGGCTGAACTGCGCACCATGGCCGCGAGGCCGACGGTCAGGACCCTCATGAGCATCAGGTGAACGGCGATCGCAAACACTTGGCCCGCCACCTGTCCGAGGTCGCATGCCGGCTCGTCCGCTGCTCACGCTGCGCAGCCCGCCGAGATCCCGAACGGGGCCCGGCAGGAGATCCCGAACGAGGTCCCGAACGGCCGGGGTAGCGTGCTCGCATGATCAGAGTGCTGCTCGCCGACGACGAGGCGATGATCAGGGCCGGGGTACGGGCGATCCTCGGCACCTGCGAGAGCATCGAGGTGGTCGCCGAGGCGGCCGACGGGCGCGAGTCGGTCGAACTCGCCCTCAAGCACCGCCCGGACGTCTGTCTCCTCGACATTCGTATGCCCCGGCTCGACGGCCTCCAGGCGGCGGCCGAGCTGCACAAGGTCGCGCCCGACACCGCGGTGGCGATGCTCACCACGTTCTCCGAGGACGAGTACATCGCGAGCGCGCTCGGCTCGGGAGCTGCCGGGTTCCTCCTCAAGTCCGGCAATCCACGCGAACTGATCGCCGGGGTCCAGGCCGTCGCAGAGGGCGGCGCGTATCTCTCCCCGTCGATCGCGCGGCGGGTCATCTCCCACCTCGGCGCCGGGCAGCTCGGCAAGCAGGCCACCGCGCGGGCCCGCGTCGAGGAGCTGACGGCGCGCGAGCGCGAGGTGCTCGCGCTGGTCGGGGCCGGTCTGTCGAACGCGGAGATCGCCGGGCGGCTGCACGTCGTCGAGGGCACGGTGAAGGCGTACGTCAGCCAGGTCCTCGCCCGCCTCGGCTTCAAGAACCGTGTGCAGGCCGCGATCCTCGCGTACGAGGCGGGGCTCGTCGGAGAGGAGTGAACGCCCCCACGCCACACGTCCCCCAGGACCCCGGGAGCCCAGGGCTTGGAAGCCCCAGGTCCCCAGGACCCAGGGCCCGGAGGGGAGATCCCCTGCTTTCGTCAGGGGCGCGCGTTCCGTGGCTGATCGGCGATGCTTGGCCGGTGCGTGGCGTACACAGCTGGCTTCCCCGGCTCTTCGACATCGGCGTGTGGCTCGTGGTGTGCGCGCCACCGGTCTCGGCCGCCCTCGGTCCCGACGGACGTGACGCGGTCGTGGCGGCCGTGGGGGTGCCGCTGCTCGGGGGCGCCGTGGCGTTCAGCAGGCGGTGGCCGCTCGTCGCCCTCGCCGTGCCCATCGCGCTGAGTCTGATGACGGACGCGGAGATGCTGACGCCCGTCTACTGGGCCGCGCTGGCCGTCTTCGGTTACCTCGCGGGTAGTCGCAGCGTCGCGGTGCGTCCCGCGCTGTGGCTCTTCGGGACGGTCGCCGCGGCAGGTCTTGTGCTGTGCACGGTCGTGTCGAGCGACCTGTGGGGCTGGCCCACGATGCTCCTGACACTCCTGATCGCCGTGGTGCTGCCCTGGCTGCTCGGCCGCTATCGCCGTCAGTACGCCGACCTGACGGCCACCGGCTGGCGGCTCGCCGAACGCATGGAGCACGAGCAGCAGGTGATAGCCGACCGCACCCGTATCCGTGAAAGGGCCAGGATCGCGGGCGACATGCACGACTCGCTCGGCCACGACCTGACGCTCATCGCCGTCCGGGCGGGCGTGCTGGAGGTCGATCCCACCCTTGATGCCCGCCAGCAGGCGGCGGTCGGTGAGCTGCGCGAGGCGGCGGGAGCGGCCACGGAACGGCTGCGGGAGATCATCGGCGTGCTGCGGGCCGACGACGAAGCGCCGCCGAGGGCGCCGTCGGAGGAGAGCGCGGACGCCCTGGTCGAGCGCGCGCGGGCCTCCGGGGTCGAGGTCACCCTCGTACGGTCGGGGGCCACGGGTGATCTGGCGCCGATGGTCGGCCACGCCGTCCACCGCGTGCTCCAGGAGTCCCTGACGAACGCAGCCAAGCACGCTCCCGGCGCGGCGGTCCGCGTCCGCATCGCGCGGGACGGCGACACGCTGCGCCTCACGGTGGTGAACGACCCTGCCCCGGCCGGACGTCTGCCCGGAGTGGCGTCGGGCGGCAGCGGCCTTGTCGGCCTCGACGAGCGGGTGCGCCTCGCGGGCGGCACGCTGCGCGCGGGCCCCACGGACGGCGGCGGCTTCGAGGTGACCGCCGAGCTGCCCGCGGCGGGAGCCGCACCACGCGCCGCCGGCGCGCCCCGGCCGACCACGTCCGCCCGTGAACTGGAGCTGGCCAGGCGGAGGATCAGACGGCGGCTCACGCAGGTGGTCCTCGCGCCGCTCGCGGTCCTCGCCGGGATACTGCTGCTCATGATCCCCCTCGGCCTGATCAGCTCGGTCTTCTCGGTCCTGGACCGGGACGTGTACGACGGTCTGACGACCGGGGAGCCGCGAGGCGAGGTCGAATCCCGGCTGCCCCGGTTCACCAGGGACGGCCCGCCGGACGGCGCGCCCGCGACGCCGCGCGGCCAGGACTGCGCGTACTACAGCACGCGTCTCCTGTCGTCCGACGGCTACCGGCTCTGCTTCGCCGACGGGCACCTCGTGTCCAAGTCGGTCGTGGGCGAAGGCGATTGACGCGGCGGGCACAACTGCGCAGGCAAGAGGCGAAAGAGCGGCGACACCCGCGAACGAGCAGCACACCCGCGAACGAAAGGCAGTCATGGCGACGAAGCACCACGAGCCGGCCGGTCATCTCCCCCTGGCGGGCATCACCGTCGTCAGCTTGGAGCAGGCCGTCGCCGCTCCCTTCGCCACCCGCCAGCTGGCCGACCTCGGCGCCCGCGTGATCAAGGTCGAGCGTCCCGGGGGCGGCGACTTCGCCCGGCGCTACGACACCACGGTGCACGGCCAGGCGAGCTACTTCGTCTGGCTCAACCGCTCCAAGGAGTCCCTCACCCTGGATCTCAAGTCCGATGAGGGCAGGGCGATCCTGCACGAACTCCTCGCGGGCGCCGACGTGTTCGTGCAGAACCTCGCCCCCGGCGCCGCCGACCGCCTCGGCCTCGGCGCGGACGAACTGCAGGCCCGCTACCCCTCGTTGATCCCCTGCACCGTCAGCGGGTACGGCACCAGCGGCTCCTGGGCGGACCGTAAGGCGTACGACCTGCTCGTGCAGTGCCAGACCGGGCTGCTCTCGCTGACCGGCACGCCCGACGAGGCGGTGCGGGCAGGGATCTCGGTCGCGGACATCGCGGGCGGGATGTACGCCTACAGCGGCATCCTCACCTCGCTCTTCACCCGGGCCACCACCGGGCGCGCGCCGGCCATCGAGGTCTCCCTCTTCGACGCGCTCGGCGAGTGGATGAGCCAGCCCGCGTACTACACGCGCTACGGCGGCACGCAGCCGCCCCGCGTCGGTGCCCGGCACGCGACGGTCGCGCCCTACGGCCCGTTCACCGCGTCCGACGGCAAGGACGTGCTGCTGTCCGTGCAGAACGAACGCGAGTGGGCCGCCCTGTGCGAACAGGTCGTCGGGCGTCCGGAGTTGACCGACGATCCGCGGTTCGCCACCGGCTCCGACCGTGTCGCGCACCGCGACGAACTCGACGCGATCATCTCCGCGCGCTTCGCGGAACTCGGCAGCGAGGAGGCGATGCAGCTGCTCGACCGCGCCAACATCGCCAACGCGGGCGTCAATTCGGTCGCCGAGTTCCTCGACCACCCCGCGCTCGCCGAGCGTGACCGCTGGCGTGAGGTCGCGATCCCGGGCAGCTCGGCCCCGGTGCAGGCGCTGGTGCCGCCCGCGGATCTGAGTGGGGTCGCCCCGCGCATGGACCCAGTGCCGGCCGCGGGCGAGCACACCGAGCGGATCCTGGAGGAACTGGGACGTGACCCGCAGGCCATCGCCCGGCTGCGCGAGTCGGGCGTCTGCGGGTGAGCCCCCTCCGCGTCAGGCGACGCCGAGCCCTTCGAGCACCACCGCGTTGGGCAGTTCGGCGAACGCCTTGCCGGGCACGATGAGCTTGCCCCTGCGGCTGCCACTGCCGATCAGGACGTACGGCAGGTCGACGACGGCTGCGTCCACGAGCAGCGGCCACTCGGCAGGCAGGCCGATCGGGGTGATGCCGCCGTACTCCATGCCGGTCTCGCCGGTGGCCGTGTCCATCGGTGCGAACGAGGCTTTGCGGGCGCCGAGTTGGCGACGTACGACGCCGTTGACGTCGACGCGGGTCGTGGACAGGACCAGGCACGCGGCGAGCGAGGTCTCGCCGCCGCGCTTGCCCGCGACCACGACGCAGTTCGCGGACTGCTCCAGGATGTCCTGGCCGTAGTGCTCCACGAAGGTGGCGGTGTCGGCCCACTGCGGGTCGGTGTCGACGTGGATGAGCTGCTCGGCGGGGATGGTCCCGCTCCATCCGCGCACGGCCTCCGCGACGG
This sequence comes from Streptomyces sp. NPDC050147, assembly GCF_040660195.1. NCBI lineage: Bacteria > Bacillati > Actinomycetota > Actinomycetes > Kitasatosporales > Streptomycetaceae > Streptomyces > Streptomyces sp. NPDC050147. The sequence goes on from NZ_JBFALJ010000025.1 coordinate 123,292, forward strand.
GTGCGATCAGGAGGTCGAGGGCCTCGGGCGCGGGTCGGACGTCGTCGAAATCTCCCATGGGTGCACGCATGGCCGCACGCTAACAGGCCGCCCCTCGGCTCAGTACGACGAGGCGTGGGCCGGCGGCACCGACACCGACATGGTCATCTCGACGGGCTCCGCACCCTTGTTGTGATAGCCGTGCGGGACGTTCGCCTCGAACGACGCGGCCGATCCCGCGGGCACGAGATGCTCCACGCCGTCCACGAGGAGCGTCAGTTCGCCCGCCGCCACGTGCAGCAGTTCCATCGTCCCCGGCGGGTGCGCGTCCGAGTCGCTGCCCTCGCCGGGCATCAGCTTCCACGCCCACAGCTCGAAGGGCCCGCGCGCCTCGGTCCCGACCAGCAGCGTCGTACTGCTGCCCGCCTCCGTGGACCACATGCGCACCGCCTGCTCCGGCGGCACGAGCCGGACGTGCGAGCCCTGCTCGTAGTCGAGGAGGGTGGTGATGCTGACGCCGAGGGCGTCGGCGAGCTTCACCGTGATACCGACGCTGGGGTTGGTCCTGGCCTGCTCGATCTGGATGATCATGCCGCGGCTGACGCCCGCGCGGGCCGCGAGCGCGTCGAGCGTGAAGCCCCGTTCCGAGCGCCAGCGCTTGAGGTTGCGGGCGAGGGACTGGGTGAGCTGATCGAGGTCCGACACATTCCGTCCAATATATTGAATGACAGAGTTTACGATACTGAACTACGGTGTGGTGCACCCAAAGGTTCACCACACTGTACTGCGAGGTTCTTCGATGACAGCACTGTTCGCTCTGGCCACCAGCCTCCTGTGGGGCCTTGCCGATTTCGGCGGCGGACTGCTGACCCGCCGCCTCCCCGCGCTCACGGTCGTGGTCGCCTCGCAGACCATCGCGGTGATCGTGCTCGGGGTGATAGTCGTCGCGACGGGCGGCTGGACGGAATGGGGCCCGCAGCTGTGGTTCGCGGTCGGCGCCGGGCTCGTCGGCCCCGTCGCGATGCTCGCCTTCTACAAGGCCCTGGCGCTCGGCCCGATGGGCGTCGTCTCGCCCCTCGGTTCGCTGGGCGTCGTCGTACCGGTGGGCGTCGGCCTCCTCCTCGGCGAGCGGCCGGGCGTCCCGCAGTTCGCCGGGATCGCTGTCGCCGTGATCGGCATCGTGCTCGCGGGCGGACCCGAGCTGCGCGGCGCCCCCGTACAGCGGCAGGCGGTCCTGCTCACGCTGGTCGCGGCCTTCGGATTCGGCGGGGTGATGGCGCTCATCTCCGAGGCGTCGAGCAACCTCACGGGACTGTTCCTCGCCCTGTTCGTGCAGCGTGTGACGAACGTGGCCACAGGCGGCGCGGCACTGTTCGTCTCGGTCAAGCGGGGCGGCAGGGCGCTCCCCGAGGGCAGCGGCATGTCCGTCGTCTGGGCGGCGGTCCCGGCCCTGGCCTTCATCGGCCTCGCGGACGTCGCGGCCAACGGCACATACTCGGTGGCGGCCCAGAACGGCCCGGTCACCGTGGCCGCCGTGCTCGCCTCCGTCTACCCGGTGGTCACCGCCCTCGCAGCCCGCATGGTGCTCAAGGAACGGCTGCGCGGGGTGCAGGCGGCAGGGGCCGGTCTTGCGCTGGTGGGCACGGTACTGCTGGCGAGCTGACCCGGCCGCCGCGGGTCAGACCTGCTCACCGAGATCGAGGTCGTCCAACTCCGCGAGGGCAAGCAGCTGTTCCGGCGTGACCCCGTCAGGAATAGGCACCGGCGCGGGCGTCCGCAGCGGCGGCTGCCAGCCGGCCTCCGGGTCCCAGGTCCGCACCACGCGGGCCGGCGCTCCGGCCACCACGGCATGGTCGGGCACGTGGCCCCGCACGACCGCGCCCGCGGCCACCACGACATTGCGGCCGATCCTGGCGCCGGGCAGGATCACCGCGTTGGTGCCGATCCAGCAGCCGGGGCCGATCTCGACCGGCTCCATGCGCGGCCACTGCTTGCCGATGGGCGTGTGCGGATCGTCGTACGAGTGGTTCGTGGACGTCACGTACACCGTGGGCCCGAAGTAGCAGTCGTCGCCGATCGTCACCGTGGTGTCCGCGATGACATGGCTGCCGCGGCCGAGCACGACGCCGTTTCCGATGCTCAGGATCGGGTCGGGGCCGAGGTCCAGGTCGGGCATCATCCCGGCGGTGAGGGTGACCTGCTCACCGATGATGCAGTGGTCTCCGATCCGGATCCACGGCTCACCGAAGACGGTCCCCTGCGGGAAGGCCAGCTTCGTACCCGGGCCGATCGCGGCGAACCGCAGCCGCCCCGGCCGCTGTGCGGTGACCGCGCCCGTCCGCTGCACCCAGGCCCAGCCCGCGTGGACGGCGCGCTGGGTCGCGCGGCGCCGCCAGTCGGCGACCGCGGATGAGAACGTGTTCCTGTTCTTCGGCACGCGCTCACGTTACTCAGCCGTGCGCGGCGCGGTGAGCCCGGGCAGCTGTGATCTTCACCCCACGAGGCGGCGGCCCCCGCCCCGTCCCGTACGGTTCCGCCAGGCGCGAGACACGTACGAATGGAGAGTTCCGATGAGCCACGAGGCACTCATCACCGGGTTCGGCGGCAAGCACCCGCAGATCGATCAGGACGCCTTCACCGCGCCCACCTCGGTCATCATCGGCGAGGTGACGCTGCACGCCGGTGCGAGCGCCTGGTACGGGGCGGTGCTCCGCGCGGACGGCGGGCCGATCGTCGTCGGCGCCGAAAGCAACATCCAGGACAATTGCAGCCTCCACGTCGACCTGGGCTTCCCGATGAGCATCGGAGAGCGGGTCTCGGTCGGCCACAACGCCGTCCTGCACGGCTGCACCGTCGAGGACGACTGCCTGATCGGCATGGGGGCGACGGTCCTCAACGGTGCGGTGATCGGCGCCGGTTCGCTGGTCGCGGCGCAGGCCCTCGTGCCGCAGGGGATGGTCGTGCCGCCCGGCTCACTGGTCGCGGGCGTCCCCGCCAAGGTGCGCCGCCCGCTCACCGACGAGGAGCGCGCGGGCGTCACCCTCAACGGAACGATGTACGTGGAGCTGGCCAAGGCCCACCGGGAGGCCCACGCCGAGTGACGTCAGTCGGCGGCCGGGACGGGGACCGGCTCGGCCGCCGTCCGCACACCGGTGTCCGCTCGCGCCTCGCAGCGGGCCGCCGCGGCCTTCTTGGCGCGGCGCTTGACGAGCAGCATGGAGCCGACGCCGATCAGGACGGCGATGGCCAGGCCGAAGTACGAGAACCGCTTGAGCCAGTCCTCGGCGACGACACCGATGTAGTAGATGACGGCGGTGGTGCCGCCCGCCCAGACGATGCCGCCCAGGACGTTGGCGATCAGGAACTTCCAGTACGGCATGCGCAGCACGCCCGCGAGGGGTCCCGCGAAGATGCGGAGCAGGGCGACGAAGCGGCCGAAGAAGACCGCCCACATGCCCCACTTCTGGAACGACTGCTCGGCGCTGCCGACGTTCGCGGCGCTGAAGTGCTTGGGGAACTTCCGTTCCAGCCAGGTCAGGAGCGGTCGGCCGCCCTTGCGTCCGATCGCGTACCCGATCGAATCACCGATGATGGCGCCCGCGGTGGCGCAGATCCCCAGGACGACGGGGTTGAGCTCGCCGTGCTGCGAGGAGAGCAGCGCGGCGGAGACGAGCACGATCTCACCCGGCAGCGGGATGCCCAGGCTCTCCAGACCGATGATCACGCCCACCAGCGCGTAGATACTGACGGCCGGTACGGTCTCCAGCCATTCCTGGACGTGCAACGCCGGTTCCTCCTGTGCTGATGTGCCTGTACCCGGCGTGCGCGCTCCCCCCAAGATCGCGCACGCCGGGCAGCCTACCCGCTCACCCGGCGTCGGCCGGGGCAGCACCCTCCGGGCCCCCGCGGTCCCACAGGTCGCACTGATGCTCACGGGCCACCGCGGAGCTCAGCTCGTTCCCTCCGGCGGACGCGGTCCGCAGTGAGAGCACCTGACCGGGCTGTTTCCGCTGGTCGGGCGCGGTGGGCTGACCGTCGGCGCGCGGCGCGCCGCCGTGGATGAAGGAGCCCCAGTACTGGACCATCTGCCGGGCCAGAGCCCGCTGCTCCTTGTTGAGCGGCGACGCGAGCCCGAAGTGCTTGAAGAGGTACTGCACTTCGTTGACGTGGGTCGCGCCGAAGTCGAACGTCTTGCCCGCATCCCGGATGGACGCGAAGGGCGGCGAGGTGCGGTCGGCGAACTCGTAGGCGTAGACGGGGCCGCGGCCCGCGAGCGTCCTGTCCATGCGCAGCGCCGTACAGGCGAACATCTGGTCGCCGAGGGTGGCCGCGTACGCGTGCGTCGGCGAGGCGTGCCCGTCCACGGGGTAGCGCCTCAGCACCTCGGCGCCCAGCTCCGCGCCGTACGTCCGAGTGAGGGCGCCCGGGTACTGCTCCTCGGTCAGTGGCTTGCCCTGCCCGTCGAACTGTCCGTAGGCGAAGAGCCGCCCTTCGTCGCTGTTCGCGCCGTTCAGGACCGGCACGCGTGAGGCGCCGCCGCTCTCGTACGCCTCCTCGGGCTGGACCGGCAGGAAGTCGCCGCCTGCCACCGGCCCCCAGTCGAACCCGGCCTGCGCCGCGAGGATCTCCTTCGCGGGCTTCTCCCGCAGACACGCGAGGGCGGTCGCCGGGTCGGGGCAGCCCGCCTTCTTCGCGAACGCCGCACCCTGCGTGAGCGCCTCGTCGCGCTCGCGGGCGGCGCAGTCCCCGTAGGCGCCGCTCTGCACGATGCCGGCGCGGTAGAGGCCCTTGGCGGTCGGTGAGGCGAGCTGCGTGCAGACGGAGCGGCCGCCCGCGGACTCTCCGGCGATGGTGACGCGCTGCCGGTCGCCGCCGAAAGCGCCGATGTTGGCGCGCACCCAGCGCAGGGCGGCCTGCTGGTCGAGCATGCCGTAGTTGCCCGAGACGTCGTCGGACGCCTCTTCGTCGAGACCCTTGCCCGCGAGGAAACCCATGGCTCCCAGGCGGTAGTTGACGGTCACCACCACCGTGCCGGTGCGCCGGGCGAAGGTGTCGGGCACGATGTCCTCCCCCGCGCCCGCGGTGAGCCCGCCGCCGTGCAGCCAGACCAGGACGGGCCGCTGCTTCCGCTCCCCCTCGGGCGCGTAGACGTTGAGGTCGAGGCAGTCCTCCGTGTGGCTGGGCTTCTCGTACCCGGGGTCCCAACTCGCCGTCTGTACGCAGCGGTTGCCGAAGGCGGTCGCCCCGCGCACGCCCTGCCAGGGCTTGACGGGACGCGGTTCCTTCCAGCGCAGGTCACCGACGGGCCGCTGGGCGTACGGGACGCCCAGGAACTGCCGCCCCTCGGCGGTGGATTCCCCGCGCAGCCAGCCCGCGTCCGTACGGACGAGCGTGTCGGCACCCGCCCGGGACGTGCCCTTCGGGGTGGTCTGCGCTGTCTGTGCTGCCTGCGCTGTGTGCGGGGTGAGCAGAGCCGCGGCGGCGGCGATGACCGTGAGGGTGGTTCGGGTGGTGCGTTTGCGTCCCGTGCGTCCTGTGCGTCCCGTGCGTCTCATGCGGCGACTCCCTCGAAGACGTCAACCCTGGCGGCCGGAAACTATGACGACCGTTGACTCGTGTCAATGACATGAACAGAAGGTCCGCCGGAACGGCTGGATGGAGTCACGAAGAACGGCGCCGCGCCGGTCGGGACCCCCGTGGCCCGGCCGACGCGACGCCGCTGTGTTCAACGAACGTACGGAAGCGAACGCCCGTACGCGACTCAGTTATTGGGGCGCAGCGTCCAGACGACCGTCATCTCGCCGGTCACGGCGCCGTCCTCGCGCTGGATCGCGATCGCCACCGGGAACTCGGGGCGCTGCCCCGCGTCCAGTTCGGCGACGACCTCGGCGGCCGGGCGGCCGAGGGTCGCCGTGGCGGTCACCGGCCCCATGGCGAGCTTCTTGTACGCGATGTCGGCACGGACCGCGAGGGGCACGGCCCGCGAGAGCTGGTCACCGAACGCGGCGAGCACGATGGCGCCGCTCGCCGACTCCCCCAGCGTGAACATGGCTCCGGCGTGCGGCCCGCCGACGTGGTTGTGGTAGTCGGCCTGGTCGGGCAGGGCGACCACGGCCTTCTCGGGCGTGGTCTCGCGGAACTCGAGGTTCAGCGTCCGGGCCATCGGCACGGTGGCGGCGAGCATCTCGCCTATCGACATCTGGTCAGCGCTCATGGCCACAATGTTACCCACGAGTAGCGTTCTTTGACCAGGAGTCGGCGGCGCGTGGATCAACGTCACCTATCGTTGCCTCGCATGTGGCCAGGAGAGCAGCAGCCCGGGGGCGGGCCGAACCAGTCGAATCCGTACCACCAGCCGGGATATCAGCAACCGGCGCCGTGGAACGCGCCCACCGTTCCCGGTGGCCCACCGCAGGCTCCGCGGGGTGGCGGGGGCGACGGAGGGGGTGGCGGCAACAGGACCAAGGTCATCGCCGTCGTCGCCGCGGCGGCGGTCGTGGTGGCCGCCGGCGTCGTCGGCTTCCTCGTCCTCGGCGGCGACAAGGACGACAGCGCGAAGCCGGACCCGGCGAAGTCCCCGACCGCGGCTGCGAGCACGGCCGGGGCCGATGGCTCCGACTCCCGCGGCAACGACCGGGGGCCCAAGCCGACGGTTCCCGGCTGGCACACCGTCGTGAATCCCGAGCGCGGGATCGCCTTCGACGTACCCCCGGACTGGGAACTCAGGTCGCCCGACTGGGTCACGGCCGTCGGGGAGAGCGACGATCCCGACAGCGTCCTGATCGGGATGGGGGCACCTGCCGTACTCAAGAAGCAGTGGTGCGGGAGCGATTCGGACCGGGACGGCACCAAGGACTACACGCCTCTCGCCGAGGCCGGCAGCCGGGGCAACCGCGGCGCGAAGACCACCGAGGAGATCGCCAGGGAAGACTCGGCGATGTGGGTGTACGGCGCGTACGCGCAGCCCGACCGGAAGAAGATCAAGACCAGCGCGGTGGAGTCGTACACCACCAAGTCCGGCATCACCGGCAGCCTGGCCACGTCCTCGGTCTCCGGCACCTCGAACGCCGACAAGTGCCGAACGGCCGGCAAGGCGACCACCTTCGGCTTCAAGGACTCCGAGGGGAAACTCGTCTCGTGGTCGTTCTTCGGCGCGCAGCGCGTGAGTGACGAAGTCCCGGACGCGACGGTCAGGAAGATGCTCGGTACGGTGCGCGAGATCGAGGCGGAGCCGAAGTCCTGAACGAGCGGACCTTCACGTCCGCCCCGCCCCCCGGTCCTCCGTGACGTGTCCGCTGCAACACCCCGTATCGTTTCCCGCCATGTGGCCAGGACAGCAGCCGCCCGGGGGCGAGCAGAACCCGCAGGACCCGAATCCCAACCCGTACCAGCAGCCGGGGTACCAGCAGCCGAACCCATACCAGCAGCCGGGATATCAGCATCCGAATCCGTACCAGCAGCCGGGACCGGGGCAGCAGGGCCAATGGAGCGCGCCGACCGCGCCGATGGGCGTGACGCAGCAGCCCGGCGGTGACGGGGGCGGCGGCAACGGCAACAAGACCAAGCTGGTCGCGATCGTCGCGGCGACGGCGGTCGTGGTGGCCGCGGGTGTCACCGGCTTCCTGGTGCTCGGCGGCGACAAGGACGACGAGGCGGACGCGGCGGACCCGAAGCCGGCCAAGTCCGTGTCCAAGAAGCCGAGTCCGGACCCGGTGACCGGCGGCGGCGAGGACGAGCGCGGCACGAACAAGGGCCCGAAGCCGACGATCAAGGGCTGGCAGGTCGTCGTGAACCCCAAGTGGGGCACGGCCTTCGACGTCCCGGCCGACTGGGAGGTGCAGACCCCCGACACCCTCATCGGCTTCGAGGACGCGAGCAAGGGTGCCGAGGCGAAGCCGCTCATCACGATGTCCGCACCCGCGTACTACAAGTCGAAGTGGTGCTCCGCCGACGACGACAAGGACGGCACCAAGGACGACACCGCCCTCGGCGCCGTCGGAACCAAGGGCGCGAACGGCGCGAAGAGCACCGACGAGGTCGCCGTCAACCAGGTCCCGTGGTGGGTCTTCGGCGGGTACACCCAGCCGGACAAGAAGAGCCTCACCTTCACCAAGAAGGCGGAGCCGTTCACCACGAAGACCGGCATCAAGGGCAGCATCGCGCGCGCTCACTCGACGAACACGCCGCAGAACGGCAAGTGCGACTCGGACGGCAAGGCGATCACCTTCGGCTTCAAGAACTCCGAGGGCGAGTACGTCGCCTGGAGTCTCTACGGCGCCAAGGGCGTCAAGGACGAGATCCCTGAGGCGACGGTGATGAAGATCCTGAACACGGTCCGTCTGTCCGGGGATCCCACGGAGTCCTGAGCCGTTTCGTACCACGCGGGGGCTTATGGCCCCGATGTGCTGTCCCCGCCACGGGGCCAGCGATGACATCAGGCCACAAGCCCCTCTATGGTTACTGCTCATGTGGCCAGGACAGCAGCCGCCCGGGGGCGAGCAGAACCCGCAGGGTCAGAATCCCAACCCGTACCAGCAGCCGGGGTACCAGCAGCCGAACCCGTACCAGCAGCCGGGCTACCAGCAGCAGCCGCACTCGGGCGCCTTCTCGCAGCCGGAGCAGCCGCAGTGGGTCGCGCCCACGCCACCGCCCGTGCCGCCCCAGCCGGGCGGCGGTCAGGGTGGCGGCGGAAACAAGACGAAGATCACCGCGATCGTCGCGGCGCTCGCCGTCCTGGTGGCCGCAGGTGTCACGGGCTTCCTGGTGCTCGGCGGTGACAAGGACGACGAGGCCGACGGGAAGCCGGACAAGAAGTCTCCCGCCAAGTCCGCGTCCCCGAAACCGAGCCCCACGGACGACGGCGGCAGCGAGCGCGGCACGGACAAGGGCCCGACGCCGACGATCAAGGGCTGGCAGGTCGTCGTGAATCCCAAATGGGGTACGGCCTTCGACGTGCCCGCGGACTGGGAGGTCGACACCCCGGGCACCTTCATCGGCTTCGAGGACAGGAAGAAGGGCGACGGCAGCGCGCTCATCGGCATGTCCGCGCCCGCGCACTACAAGCCGAAGTGGTGCTCCTCGGACGACGACAAGGACGGCACCAAGGACGACACCGCCCTCGGCGTTGTCGGCACCAAGGGCCAGAACGGCGCCAAGAACACCAAGGACGTCGCGCGCAACGACTCCGCGTGGTGGGTCTTCGGCGGGTACACGGGCCAGAAGAAGGCCGACAAGAAGAAGATCAAGATCGGCAAGGTGGAGTCGTTCACCACCGCGTCGGGCATCAAGGGCAGCGTCGCGACCTCCACGACCTCCGGCGCGGCCGGAAGCGACAAGTGCGACTCGGACGGCAAGGCCACGACGTTCGCCTTCAAGAACTCCGAGGGTGAGTACGTCTCCTGGTCGATGTACGGCGCCAAGGGCGTGAAGGACGAGATCCCCGACGCCACGGTGAAGAAGATCCTCGGCACGGTGCGACTGCACGGGGACGGCGCGGAGTCCTGAGCCGCTGAGCCGTCGGAGCCGTCGGAGCCGTCGGCGGGGGTTTTGACCCCGTGCGGAATCGGTTTGGCAAGTCGGTCGTCCGGCGGCGATAGTCCCCTGGTGACCAAACCCGCCGCCGAGCGCCGCCCCTCCTGGGCCGGGCGCAACTACAGCCTGCTGACCGCCGCCGCGATCGTGACCAACCTGGGCAGCCACGGCGCCCTGATCGCGGCGGCGTTCGCCGTGCTCGACTCGGGCGGTGACGGCGGCGACGTGGGCCTGGTGGCGGCGGCCCGCACGCTGCCGCTCGTGCTGTTCCTGCTCATCGGGGGCGCCGTCGCCGACCGGCTGCCGCGCCACCACGTGATGGTCGCGGCCAACGCCCTCAACTGCCTCTCGCAGGCGGTCTTCGCGGTGCTCGTCATCTCCGGCACGCCCCCGCTGTGGTCGATGATGCTGCTCACCGCGCTCGGCGGCACCGGTCAGGCGTTCTTCGGCCCGGCCGCCGAAGGCATGCTGATGTCGACGGTCAGCGGCGAACAGGCCAGCCGCGCCTTCGCGCTGTACCGCATGGCGATGCAGGGCGCCGGTCTGGGCGGCGCGGCACTCGGCGGCCTGATGGTCGCCGCGATCGGGCCCGGCTGGGTGCTCGCAGTGGACGCGGTGGCGTTCGCGGTGGCCGCAGCCCTGCGGTCGTTCCTCGACGTGAGCCACATTCCGGTGCGCGAACCCGGCGGCGGGCTGCTCTCCGATCTGCGGGAGGGCTGGCGGGAGTTCATCGGTCGCCCGTGGCTGTGGGCGATCGTCGCGCAGTTCTCCGTGGTGGTGGCGGTGGTCGGCGCGGCCGAGGCGGTCTTCGGGCCCCTGGTCGCCCGGGACGAACTCGGCGGCGCCGGCCCCTGGGGGCTCGCGCTCGGCGCGTTCGGCGCGGGCACGGTCGGCGGCGCGTTCCTGATGATGCGGTGGAAGCCGCGGCGCCTGCTGCTCGCGGGCACCCTCTGCGTCTTCCCGCTCGCCGCGCCGTCGGCGGCGCTCGCGGTGCCGCTGCCGGTGTGGGGGCTCGCGGCGGTGATGTTCGTCAGCGGCGTGGCGATCGAGGTGTTCGGCGTCTCGTGGATGACGGCGATGCATCAGGAGATACCCGAGGAGAAGCTGTCGCGGGTCGCCGCGTACGACTGGTTCGGCTCGATCGCGATGGTCCCGCTCGCCACGGCGCTGGCTGGCCCGGCGGAGCTCGCCTTCGGGCGTTCGGCATCGCTGTGGGGCTGCGCGGCGCTGGTGGTCGTGGTGACGGCGCTGGTGCTGTTCGTGCCGGACGTGCGCAATCTGACGCGGCGCGCGTCGTCGAAGGAGGTGGCCAAGGCGGCCACTCCCCCGGCCGGCCCCGCACCCGTTCCGACCGCTCCCTCAGCCGGCTCTTCCTCAGCCGGTGCCGGATCAGCCGACGCTTTCCCAGCCGACGCCTCCTCGGCCGGTGCTCCCTCAGCCGATGCTGAAGGCCCCGTCGGGCGGCTCGGGTGAGGCGACCGCGTCCTCGTCCCGCACCGGCTTCGCGTCACCGGTGAACAGGCGCAGCGCGGCCCCGTGCTCGACGCGGGCCGGGAAGACGTCGGCCGCCGTCCGCCGGGCCAGCGCCTCGATCTCGATCTCCTCGTGCGAGGCGACGAGCACCGCGTTGCCGAAGCGGCGGCCGCGCAGCACGGCCGGCTCGGCGATCAGCGCGACCTGCCCGAACACCGCGGCGAAAGTGGCGAGCTGGGAGCGCAGGAAGCCGAACGGCGCCCCGTCGGCGAGGTTCGCCGCATAGACGCCGCCCGCGCGCAGCACCCGGCCCGCCTCACGCGCGTAGGCCACCGAGGTCAGATGGGCGGGCACCCGCGAGCCGCCGAACACATCGGCGACGATGACATCGGCGCTGTCCGTAGCCGCCGCCCCGAGCCACTGCCGGGCGTCCGCGCCGTGCACGGTGACGCCGCACCCCTCGGGCAACGGCAGCCGCTCGGTGACCAGTTCGAGCAGCCCCCGGTCGGCCTCCACCACGTCCTGGCGTGAGCCCGGCCGGGTCGCGGCGACATAGCGGGGCAGAGTGAGCGCGCCGCCGCCGAGGTGGATCACGTCCAGGGGGCGGTCCTGGTCGTCGGCTGTGTCCAGGACGTGCGCGAGGCGCTGCGCGTACTCGAACTCCAGGTAGGTGGGCGCGTCGAGATCGACGTACGACTGGGGCGCTCCGTCGACCGTGAGCAGCCAGGCGCGGGGCCGGTCCACGTCCGGCATCAGCTTGGCCGTGCCGTGGTCGACGGCCTTGGTGACGGGTATCGCCTCGTCCGCGCGCTGGTCATCGGTCTCATCGGTCACCGCTCCATTGTGCCCGCCTCCCCCGGGGGTGGATCCCCCGCGGGAGGCGGGCATCGGAGGTCAGCCGAGCTCGGTCACCGTGCCCGCGCCGACGGTGCGGCCGCCCTCGCGGATCGCGAAGCCGAGGCCCGTCTCCAGGGGCATGTCGCGGCCGAGCTCGACCGTCATGGTGACGGTGTCGCCGGGCCTGGCCACGGCGGCTTCACCGAGGTCGACGTCGCCGACCACGTCCGCGGTGCGGAGGTAGAACTGCGGCCGGTAGCCGGTCGCGATCGGCGTCGACCGTCCGCCCTCCTTGGCCGACAGGACGTACACCTGCGCGGTGAAGCGGCGACTTGGACTGACGCTGCCCGGCTCCACGACGACATGCCCGCGTCGTACGGCGTCGCGTGGCACACCGCGCAGGAGCAGTGCCACGTTGTCGCCCGCCTGGGCGGACTCCATGGGCTTGCCGAAGGTCTCAAGCCCGGTGACGACGGTCTCCGTCTGCGCGCCCAGCACCTCCACCCGGTCGCCGACCCGCACGGTGCCGCGCTCCACGGCTCCGGTGACGACGGTTCCGCGTCCGGTGATGGTGAGCACGTTCTCCACCGACAGCAGAAAGGGCGCGTCGACGTACCGCTCGGGCATGGGCACATAGGTGTCCACCGCGTCGAGCAACGCCTCGATGGCGGCGGCCCACCGTGGGTCCCCCTCCAGCGCCTTCAGCCCCGAGACCCGTACGACGGGGACGGAGTCACCCCCGTACCCGTGCGCGGAGAGCAGATCCCGCACCTCCAGCTCGACGAGGTCGATGAGGTCCTCATCGCCCGCGTCGGCCTTGTTGATCGCGACGACGATGTGGTCGACACCCACCTGGCGCGCGAGCAGGACGTGCTCGGCGGTCTGCGGCATGATCCCGTCGAGCGCGGAGACGACGAGGATCGCCCCGTCGAGCTGCGCGGCGCCGGTGACCATGTTCTTGACATAGTCGGCGTGGCCCGGCATGTCCACGTGGGCGTAGTGCCGGGTGTCGGTCTCGTACTCGACATGCGCGATGTTGATGGTGATGCCGCGCTGCGCCTCCTCGGGGGCGCGGTCGATGCGGTCGAAGGGCACGAACGTGCCGGTGCCCCGCTCGCTGAGGACCTTGGTGATGGCGGCGGTCAGGGTCGTCTTGCCGTGGTCGACGTGGCCCATCGTGCCGATGTTGAGGTGCGGCTTGGTGCGGATGTATGCCGTCTTGGACATGGCGGTTCCTTCTGTGGAACTCGAAGCTGAAGTCCTGGGCGCACGTCATCGCGTGCGCGCTCGGGACGGGGACCCCGGGGCCGAACCGACCCTCCCCCTAGGGGGTCCGCCGGAGTGTCCGGGGAGGGTCAGCGTCGGGCGCCGTCGACAGGAAGTGCGGCGCGGAGGAAAACGGCAGCCTTCGCGACGTCCGCGACTGCGGACGTGTCTGCGTAAAAGGCGTACCGGAACATGTCGCAGATCATTGCCGACGGGTGGGGACACGTCGAATGGTTTTCGCCGGGGTGCCGCGGGGGTGGCGCGTGAAGTCCGGTGCGCTCAGAGGTTCTTCAGGGCCTCGCGCGCCGAGAGCGGCGCGAGGCGCCCGCGCTCCCGCTCGACGAAGGCGCGTACGGCCTCCGGGTCGGTCTTGGCGTACTCCCGCAGACACCAGCCGATGGCCTTGCGGAGGAAGAAGTCGGTGTGCCCCGACTGGCGCACGCAGTAGCCGAAGAGGCGTTCCGTGTCGGTGGCGTCCTTGTACCGGAGCTGGTGGAGGAGGGCGGTGCGGGCGACCCACAGGTTCTCGTCCTCGATCCAGGCGTCCATCTCGGTCTTGAGCCTCGGATCGGCGGCGACCAGGCCGCCGACGACATGCACGGCGAGCGCGTCGACCGTGTCCCACCAGGAGACCGTCGTCACGAGGTGACGCACGACCGGCAGGAAATCCGACGAGAGGCGCTTCACGTGGCGGCGCAGACAGTCCACGGCGAAGTACGCGTACTCGCGCTCCGGCAGTTCCCAGCAGCGCAGTGCGATCGCCGCACAGTCGGTCTCGTCGGGGCGCGGGAGCCCGGCGAGAACCGTGCGGGACAGTTGGCGGCGCAGCGGCGCGGGCAGGCCGAGATAGGGAGCGACGTTCCTTGTGTACGCCTGCGCCCGCGCGGCCCGCGCGGGGTCGGCCGACGTCGCGTACGTGGCGGTGAGCCGTGCCATGACGGTGTCGGCCAGGTCGCTGGGCGGGACGGGGACGCTCATGGACTCACCCTAGGACTGTGACGTGCGTGAGACGTCTCGTACGGCGATCACAGACGTTTGTCGGTTAGTCTCCCCGAATGTTCGACTCAGCCGCCGTCCGCCCGCAGGGCTTCGCCGAGCGCTGCACCAGGGTGCTGCTCTCGCCGTGGTCGCGGCTGTCTCTGCTGTTGGCGCTGCTCGCGGCCGCCGGGACGTGCGTACTGCTCTTCGAGCCACAGCGGCTCCTGTCCGACGGCTGGCCCGCGCAGCTCGGCGGCGCCGCCGCCGTGCTGGTCTACGCCGTGGCGTACGGCCTGTGCACCACCGCGTTCGTACCGCGTCCGTTGCTCAATCTGGCGGCAGGCGCCCTGTTCGGATCGCAGGCGGGCCTCACCGCGGCCCTCGCGGGCACGGTCCTCGGCTCCGGAATCGCCTTCGGGCTCGGCAGGATGCTGGGGCAGGACGCGCTGCGCCCGCTGCTCCGCGGGCGCTGGCTGAAGGCGGCCGACGGGCAGCTGAGCAGGCACGGCTTCCGGTCGATGCTGGCTGCGCGGCTCTTTCCCGGGGTGCCTTTCGCGGCCGCCAACTACTGCGCGGCGGTGTCCCGCATGGGATGGCTGCCGTTCCTGCTCGCCACCGGCCTGGGGTCGATCCCGAACACCGCCGCGTACGTCATCGCGGGCGCCCGCGCGTCGACGCCGACGTCCCCCGTTTTCCTCGTCGCGATGGGCTTCATCGCCGTGACGGGGCTCGCGGGTGCGGTGGTGGCGTGGTGCAAGCGCCACCATCTGCGAAACCGGTAGACCCCGGCAGGGGCGGGCGCGCGCTTCGAGGTGAGCCACGGCGACACAGGGACAAGTCCGGCACAAGGATGGCCGGGACCGCCGGACGGCGGCCCTCCGGCGGTCTCGTAACCAAGTGACGCTACGCTGCCCCACGGCAGGGAGTGATCACCCCTCGCTGGCACACCTCCCGTATCTCCCATCACATGACCGCACCCGCAGCCCATGATCCGTACTTGGACGGCGCAGTTTCCATGTCTTGGCTTGAATCATTCATCCTCGGGCTCGTCCAGGGACTGACCGAGTTCCTCCCCATCTCGTCCAGCGCGCATCTGCGGCTGACCGCGGCGT
The DNA here is from genome assembly GCF_040660195.1 of Streptomyces sp. NPDC050147. NCBI lineage: Bacteria > Bacillati > Actinomycetota > Actinomycetes > Kitasatosporales > Streptomycetaceae > Streptomyces > Streptomyces sp. NPDC050147. The sequence continues at coordinate 138,468 of NZ_JBFALJ010000025.1, forward strand.
TCGCGGGCTGGCACGATCCGGGAGCCGCGTTCACCGCGATCACCCAGATCGGCACCGAAGCCGCCGTGCTGATCTACTTCCGCAAGGACATCGCCCGGATCATCTCCGCGTGGTTCGGCTCCCTCTTCGGCAAGGTGCCACGCTCCGACCACGACGCGCAGATGGGCTGGCTCGTCATCGTCGGCTCGATCCCGATCGGCGTGCTCGGCGTCACGTTCAAGGACCAGATCGAGGGCCCGTTCCGCGATCTTCGGCTCATCGCCACGACGCTGATCGTGATGGGCATCGTCCTCGGCATCGCCGACCGCCTGGCGGCCCGCGACGAGGCCGGCGGCAAGCACCGCGCCGTCCAGGAGCGCAAGAGCTTGAAGGAACTGGGCGTCCGCGACGGCCTGATCTTCGGCATGTGCCAGGCGATGGCCCTGATCCCGGGCGTCTCCCGCTCCGGCGCCACCATCAGCGGCGGCCTGCTCATGGGCTACACCCGCGAGGCCGCGGCCCGCTACTCGTTCCTGCTCGCCATCCCGGCAGTCCTCGCCTCCGGCGTCTTCGAGCTCAAGGACGCGAGTGAGGGCGGTCATGTCTCCTGGGGCCCGACGATCTTCGCGACGATCGTCGCGTTCCTTGTCGGATATGCCGTAATCGCGTGGTTCATGAAGTTCATCACGACCAAGAGCTTCATGCCGTTCGTCTACTACCGCATCGTGCTCGGCATCGTGCTCTTCGCCCTGGTGGGGGCGGGTGCGCTGAGTCCTCACGCGGGTGAATCCGGAGGGTGAGGGCGGCGCCCCTTCTACAGTTTCCTGTAGTTGAAGTCAGAGGAACTAGAGGACTTTGGTAGTCAATCGAGAGGTCTCCCCTTGATCAACTCCCAGTCGTCTCCCACTCTCTCCCACTGTCAGCGCAACAGCGGCCCTCGCGGAATCTCGTCCGTGGGGGCCGCCGCTGTCCATCCGCGTGCCCATCAGGTACCTCCTGATGGGGGATGGACCGGGCGTCCCTCGCCCCGGGGTGTGATGAGCGCGGCGTAGAGCGCGTACCGAATGTATCCACTCGGTCGAGGCGCGGCACCCCGAGGAAGGTGCCCTCTGTCAGGAGCGGCGCCGTGTTCTGGTGCTCCCACACAGCGTCACCGAGCGGCCGCATCAAGGGGTAGTAGGTGCCGCCCATCGTGCGGCCGTCGTAGATGACGGGCCCGTCGAGGAGCTGCCCGAGGCGAACGGCGGTCTCCTTCTGCGCCCCGGTTCCGGTGGCTGCCTGCACAAGCCGCTCAGCAAGACGAGGCGCTACGAAGCGCCGACCGAGCGGCAGCAAAGCTACGCCCGTGTCCGACCATTCACGCCAGGCGTGCGCGGGCTGTTCCTGCGCCCTCGCCAGCCATTCCGCGGCTTTGCCTCTCTGCTGCGCATCCACCGTCTGCCCCTGTCGTCATCAGCATCGATCAGGTCTAAGACCAGTGTGATGACGTGCAAGAACGCTAACTGTCACTCTTCAGTGACAGCCGATGTCACAGGACGAGCCAGGCGGACATGCGCCCCAAGGCGTCCGGGGTGCGGCGCTGCTGATGCACCAATCCTTCGATTGTTGCCCGCGCTCCGGGGTGGTACCGGGTCTGCTGCGGGGCCACTTCACGGGCCTTCGCGATGGACTTCAGTGCCGCCTCACTGTGACCGGTCTCCATCTCCGACCGGCCGCGGTCGATCCAGACGTGGGCCCGGCGGGAGGCTGGCCATGACGGCGGCATGTGGAGCTGCTTCGCCTTCTCCACCGCTTTCCCGTACTTGCCCATTTCGGTGAGCGCCGACAGCTCGTGCGCGGCCCAGTTCGTCGGCCCGAACGACAGCCAGTGCACGTGCCCCGCTTCACCGACCTGGTCAGCGATCCGCTTTGCCTCGCGGAGATGGGTCTCGACCACGCTCTCTTCGTGAGCACGCGCGGCGATGACGGTCGCGCCAAGGTGTAGTTGCCCCGCTACGGTCAGAGCCTCGCGGGTCTCCTCGCCCTCGGACAGGACGTGGTGGCCGGTGTTCACGAGGCGCAGGCCGATGGTGTGCTCGCCTTCGCGGTGGTACACGAGCCCGCGCATGTACTGGCGGACCGCGGACAGTACGGGGTCGGATGCCCGTTGCGCGGCCCACTCCATCCGGTCGAGGGCAATCGTGGACAGGTCGTAAAACCCGAGCTTGACCGTGACGTCGTGAGCCATGCGGTAGGTGGAGCCGAGTGCGGCCCACAGCTCGGCAGACGGTGTGCGGTATGCCGCGGTTGTCAGCTCGGCGACCAGCTTCGGGAGCGTTCGCGCGGCCGTGTTCAGCTGCGTCGCGCGCACCTGTTCACATATGTCCGCTGCAGCCTTGACGAGTTGAGGCGTCTGGCGAGTGGTGACATCGGGATCGGCTCCGAGGTCGTACAGGTCGAGGGACTCACGGATGGGACGGATCAACTCGGCGAGCCGGTCCTGTTGCAGTTCGGTCATGTACGGCTGTCCTGTCAGGGCGGTGACGTCGATATGCAGCGCCCGCGCGACGGCCGACACGAGATCAGGACTCGCAGCCTTATGCCCACCCTCGACCTGGTGGAGCATGCTGTACGAGTAGGGGATCTTCATAGCTAGGCCATGCTGTGTCAGGCCAGCGATCTTCCGCTGGTGCGCGATTCGGGCCCCGGTGTGGTCGTCTCTGGACATACTGGAACTCCGCTCCTGGCTCACCACTTGGAACGGTACTCGCGCTCCGTGGCGCTGGCCTGGCTTCTGCCCTTGATCCGCCTGAACCGGGGGCAGTTGCGTGTGGCCGACCGTGCAGGGTGGGATGAGGCCATGACCTCACGGACCTTGTACCTGTTCGGCTCGGCTGCACCTCCTGTCTTCCAAGTGGCCGAGGTGATCGAGAGGGCGCAGGCTGACGGGTGGGACGTCTGCCTCGGGTTGACGCCGACCGCGGCCCAGTGGCTCGACGAGAGCCTCGACGGCTTGGCCGACCTCACCGGGCATCCGGTCCGCAGCGAGTACAAGCTCCCCAGCGAGGCGGACGTCTGGCCCAAGGCCGACGTGATCCTCTTCGCCCCGGCGACCTTCAACAGCCTCAACTCGTGGGCGCTCGGGCTGACGTCGGCCTTCGTAGTCGGCGTCGTCGCCGAAGGAATCGGCAAGGGCATCCCAACCGTGGCAATGCCGTGCGTGAACGCTGCCTACGCCAGTCATCGCGCCCTGGACCGGAGCGTCACAGAGCTGCGCGAGCAGGGCATCACAGTCTTGTACGGCGAGGGCGGTTTCGAACCCAACCCGCCCGGCTCGGGCTCCCCCAAGGGGTACCCCTGGGATGTCGCGCTCGAAGCAGCGAAGCAGAAGGCCGACAAGGCATGACGAAAGGTCCTCTGAAATGCGCCCGAAGGCGATGAGGACTCCGTTCGGCGATTCGAGAAGCCTCCGAAGTGCCGGCGGTTCCGGTGGCGGTCCTGCCTGAGACCCGTTACGGCCGTAGCCTCGCCCGTGAAGCCGGATGATCTCGGCTCGCTCCTCGTCGGAGACGAGGCCCCTTTTGCTGAACTTGGGACGCGTCACGGGCCACCACCTCCTGCGGGCGTACGAAAGCCCGGCCGCTCACGGGAGAGACCGGGCCGATTCAGCGTGGATCGGTCAGTAGTTTCCGTTCGACAGGATCTCGCCGCCCTTGTCGTACACGGTCACCAGACCGTTCTCTGACTCGTAGCAAGAGCCGAACGCACTGGCAACGAGCTTCCCATCCGACGCGTGCGGACCCACGACCCCGCCGGTGAAGTCGGTGAACACTTCGGCCGCATCGAGGATGTCGTTCTTCTTGTCCGCGCCAGTGACCTTGGTGACGTGCTTGACGGCTGCCTTCTCGCTGCCGCTGCCGCCCTTGGCGACGCATGCTTTGAACTGGTCTGCCTGGCTGCCCTTGTCTTCGGCGGGCGGGTCCTTCTTCGCGTCGCCGGACTTGGGCTTGTCGTTGGGCGTCGCGGCCTTGTCGCTGCTGGTCGAGTCCTTGGAGTCGCCTCCGGTGGCTGCGCCGATGGCGGCGATCACGACGATGAGAGCGACGGCGCCGAGGCAGCCAAAGCCGAGCGTCTTCCCGGTTTTGGACTTCTTCGGGGGTTGCGGCTGGGGCGGCTGCTGGGGCGGCGCTCCCCATCCGGGCGGTTGCTGCGGTTGACTCATGGTTCCCCCCTGGGACTCTGCGATGAGGGGAGCATCATGCGCCTACGCGCCTGCTGTGGAGGCGGTATGGCGGTGCTATGACACGAATGGGTGCAAGCCAAGGAGCGCCGTCGTTCCGGGCCGAGTCGGTAGCTGGCAGACCCGAGGTGACGGAGGGGCGTTCTGGGGAACGACAGCAGGTACGGGCGCCTCCGGGCGTACCTCGGGCGTGGGCGCAGTCTCGGGTACGGGCGTCTCGGCTGGTGAAGGCGCGGGTACGGCATGAGGCGGCACGACCTGGCGCCGGGGCCGCTTAGCTGTGCGTCTGCTCACTTGGGGGATGTGCCCGGTAGCTGAGAGTTCCGATTGTCGTAGCTATCCCCTAGGCTTGACTCATGCCCTTAACCCCTCAGTCCCTTGGTTCCGCACGGTCTGCCGCGGAACTGAACGAGCGGATCCGCGGCCTGTGGTTGCGCGCCGACGGACGTCTCTCGGCCGAACAGCGCCGTGAGTACGAACAGTTGGTGACGGAGTGGGCCGCGGCCGTGCGCGAAGAGGTCGTGAAGGCGGCCTAGTCGGTCTCACCCACTCAGCTGAGCGCTCGCGTCAGCGGGGCGCTCGAGCAGGCTCGCGCGGCCGACGGCGAGCATGCGCAATGTGATCCCGTGGATCCGCCGGTCCGGTTCGGCGCAATCGGCCTCGCAGGTCAGGACGAGGTGGTCGGCGATGTCCGTCAGGCCGTCGGCCGTCATCCGCGCGCAGGCCGGACCACATGTCGCTGACCACGGCCGTGCGGACGCCCCGCTTCCGCAGGTCGCGCAGGCGCGCCGCGAACACCTCGCCCCAGCCCTCCATGGGGGGCTGGCCCCGGCGCAGCTCGGCGATCGCGTCGGAGCCCGTGCGGAGCCGCAATCGGGCAGTGTCCCATCAGGTGTCCTCGCTGACGCCGCAGACGAGGACCCCGGAGTCGTTCCCCACGTGCAGAGCGGCCGTGAAGGCGATGGTCGTGAGGCCCGGCCGCCTGCCCCGACTGGCCGCGACAGCGGGCAGGCACTCGCGGGCGAGCACACCGCCGACGTCCATTCACGTACGCCGCGGGCGTGCGGGCTCATGTGCCGTACTCTCGCCGCGTCACGCCCCCGCCGTCGACGGTCGTCGCGTCAGCCCTTGCCCTGGCGCGCCTTCCTCGCCACGCGGCGCTTCTGTCGCCCCGTCAGTTCCTTGCGGTTGCCTTGCCGTTTGTACGCCGCAATGCGCTGCTCGTTCTTCACCGGGCCTCCCAGCTCGGAGAGTTTCTGCTTCCTGAAAGGTGAACTGCCGGGCATAGTACGGCAGTTACGCTGCCACGGCCCCCCGCCGGCCGCACCATAGGTGCCGCGTTCCCGCGCGGGTTCCCGCGCCAGTTCCGCGTGTGTTCAAGGTCCCTGTTCCCGCCCCCGTTCCGGCACGTTTCTGCACGCCTCTTGGCTGCGGACCCCCTGTGCCCAACACTGACCCGATGACGCAGCGCGTGGAACTCGCCACCGTGATGGACCGGTTGGCCATCGACTCCCTCATCACCGAGTACGCAGTGACCGTCGACGACGGCGACTGGGACGCCTACCAGCGCCTCTTCACCCCGGACGGGCGCGCCGACTACAGCTCGGCGGGCGGTATCGACGCGAGCGCCGCCGAGGTGGCCGGATGGCTGGCCGGGACGATGGAGCTCTTCCCGATGCGCCAGCATCTGATCGTCAACCGGAGGCTACGGTTCGGGACGCTCGACCAGGACATCGACGACATCGCCCAGGTCCAGGCCGACTACGTGAACCCGATGCGCTTCGCCTCGGGCGAGGAGGAGCGCGGGGGCGGGAGCGAAGGCAAGGACGGCACGACATCCTCGGCGCCGGACTTCATATGCGGCGGCCGCTACGCCTTCACGGCCCTGCGTACGCAGCAGGGCTGGCGGCTGCGTCAGGTGACCGTGCAGGAGAAGTGGCGCCAGGTCGAGCAGCGGTCCAGGACCCGCGCCTCCGGCTGAGAGAGCGGGCTGAGGCGAGGCCGGGAAAACGCCTGGCAGGTGCACTGTCCTAGATCGTCCGTGGCGCGCACACTGGAGGGACGACCGGGCGTCGGGGACCGAGGGAGGCGCTGCATGGATCCACTCCGCGACGACCGGGGCCGGCGGCGGCCACGCCTCACGGCCGCCTCGGCAGCGGGGCTGCTCACAGCGGCCCGCCCGCGGGCCGTCCTCGCCGTCGCCGCCGGCGCGCTGCCCGCCCTCGCCTTCCCCGCACCGTCGCTGTGGTGGCTCGCCCACGTCGCGCTCGTGCCCTGGATCTTGCTGGCACGTTCGGCGGAGACCGGGCGCAGGGCCGCGATCGACGGATGGCTCGGCGGCCTCGGGTTCATGGTGGCGGTGCACCACTGGCTGCTGCCGAGCCTCCATGTGTTCACCCTCGTCATCGCCGCGCTCCTTGGCCTGTTGTGGGCGCCGTGGGGCTGGCTCGTACGGCGCTTCTTGGGCGGGGTGGTCACACCGGGACGGACCGCGGCCGCTCTCGTCGTCCTGCCGTCCGGCTGGCTGATGGTCGAACTGGTCAGGTCGTGGGAGGGGCTCGGCGGTCCGTGGGGGCTGCTCGGCTCCAGTCAGTGGCAGGTCGAACCCGCCCTGCGTCTGATGTCCGTGGGCGGGGTCTGGCTGGTCAGTGCCCTGATCGTCACCGTGAACACCGCCGTGGCGGCGCTCGTCGCGGCCCACGCCGTCCGCCCGCCCGTGACGTCACGCGCCTCGGGGGCGTCGCACACGCACGGGCCATCACGCGCCCGCGTCACCAGGGCCGTCCCCGCCACCGCCGGACTCGTGGCCGTGGCCGCCGTGACCACCTCCGCCTGGGCGTGGGCGCCGCGCCCCGAACCGGCGGGCCGGATGCGCGTGGCCGTCGTCCAGCCGGGCGTCATCGACGGGGTGGGCGGCGCCGACAGGCGGCTCGCGCGCGAGGAGGCCCTGACCCGCGGCCTGGCGGGGCAGGACCTGGACCTGGTCGTCTGGGGCGAGAGCAGTGTCGGGTACGACCTGGCGGAGCGCCCCGACGTCGCCCGGCGGATAGCCGCGCTGTCCCGGCAGGTCGGCGCCGACATCCTGGTGAACGTGGACGCGCGCCGGTCCGACCGGCCCGGCATCTTCAAGAGCTCCGTCCTCGTGGGCCCCGAGGGCCCGACCGGCGACCGCTACGACAAGATGCGCCTCGTCCCCTTCGGCGAGTACGTCCCCGCCCGCTCGCTCCTCGGCTGGGCGACGTCCGTGGGCAAGGCGGCGGGCGAGGACCGCAGGCGGGGCGAGCGTCCGGTGGTGATGGACGTCGGGAGCGGCCTGAAGGTCGGCCCGCTGGTGTGCTTCGAATCGGCGTTCCCCGACATGAGCCGTCATCTGACGCGTGAGGGCGCACGGTTGCTGCTCGCGCAGTCGTCCACCTCGACGTTCCAGTCCAGTTGGGCGCCCGAGCAGCACGCCTCGCTCGCGGCGGTGCGGGCCGCCGAGACCGGCCGCCCCATGGTGCACGCCACGCTCACCGGCGTCTCCGCGGTCTACGGCGCGGGCGGCGAGCGGGTCGGAACACCGCTCGGCACCTCGGCGAGCGCCACGTCGACGTACGACATTCCGCTGTCCGACGGCGTGACGCCGTACGTCAGGCTGGGCGACTGGCCCGTGCGCGGGGCGCTCGTCGTGCTCGCGGTGCTGTGTGCGGCAGAAGGCGTGCGTTCCTTGCGAAGGCCCGCGAAGCGGCCCCTCAGCCAGCCTGCTCCTGAGCCGCACGGACCACACGCTCGCACAGCTCATGGGTCGCCAGCGCATCCTGGGCGCTGAGCACCTTGCCCGCGCGCACGGCGTCGAGGAACGCCAGCACGACCTGCTCGATGCCACGCTGCCGGGCCACCGGCACCCAGTCGCCGCGCCGCCGCACGCTGGGCTGGCCCTTGTGGTCGATGACCTCGGCGAGGTTGAGGACCTGCCGCTTGGTGTCCTGCCCCGAGACCTCGAGGATTTCCTCGGTGGAACCGCTCAGCCGGTTCATCACGCCGAGCGCGGTGAACCCGTCCCCCGCGAGCTGCAGCACGACGTGCTCCATGAGCCCGTCCTGGACGCGGGCGCGCACGCCGACGTGCTCGATCGGTCCCGGCACGAGGAAGCGCAGCGTGTCCACGACGTGGATGAAGTCGTCCAGGACGAGCGTGCGCACGTCCTCGGGGAGACCGACGCGGTTCTTCTGCATCAGGATCAGCTCGCGCGGGTGCTCGACGCACTGCGCGTAGCCGGGCGCGAAGCGGCGGTTGAAGCCGACGGCGAGGCTGACCGCGCGCTCCTCGGCCAGGCTTACGAGCCGCTGGGAGTCGGCCAGTTCGTACGCGAGGGGCTTGTCGACATAGGTGGCCACGCCCGCTTCGAGCAGCCGCGTCACGATCTCCGGGTGGGCGGCGGTCGAGGCGTGCACGAAGGCGGCGTCGATGCCCTGGGCGAGCAACGCGTCCAGGTCGGTGTGGCAGCGCCCTTCGGGGATGTGGTGGGTGCCCGCGACGCGGGCGAGGGTCGCGGGCGTGCGCGTCTGCAGGTGCAGCTCGACCCCGGGCAGGGTGGTGAGCACCGGCAGGTATGCCTTCTGCGCGATGTCACCAAGTCCGATACAGCCGACCTTCACCACTGTTCCCTGTCTCCTCTGCCGTTCCACTGCTGCCGTTCCACTGCTTTACCGCTCTACCGCACGACCGCTCGCTCTACCGCTGTGCGAGTTCCGCTCCCGCAGCATACGGCTGCCGCGGCGGGTGCCGGTCGGCGGTGGAGGCGCAGCTCCGCGGGACCAGGCCAGGGCCGAGGCGCTTTCGACGGTCTGATTGCCGCCCTGGGCCGGCGTGGGGGCCATGGCGGGCGCGGTGTCGCCGCAGCACGCCTCCACCGCGGGGCAAGCGGATGCGTGGACGGGAGAGGTCTGCGCGAAGGGGCCGGGCAGGTGGGACTCGGCCCGCAGCCGAGAACCCCGCAGCCGAGAACCCCGAGCCCACACCCCGGAATGGAGAAGCAACCAAGGCAGGCTCCCGGCCCGCCGCCCTTCGCTCCCCCTTCCGGCCAGAGGCACACTCACCCATGCGGGCCAACTTCCCCCCGTTCCCTCGCCGAAAGCACCCCCCAGCCCGCAGAGTTGCGCGAATGCACCGAACCACGACCACCGCCACACTCCTGGTCTCCGTGGCGGTCACCGCCCTCTCCGGCTGTGTGAGCGTCGAGCGGCAGCCCGCGCCAGGACCGTCCGCCGCGAGCGCCCCGCCCCCGGCGCCCCGCGCCGACGGCGACTCCCGCCCGCGCGTCGTGGAAGCCCCCGCCCGCGAGGCGCTTGAGCTCATCGGACCGCCCCGGGCCCCGGCGTCCCGGGCCCCGGCGCCCCACACCACCGGCACCGCCCCGGCCGTCCCCGCCGCACCGCCCCGCACGGCCGGCCCCGCGCAGCACTCGGAACCGCCCACGCGGCGCCCCGAGCACCGGCCCGAGGCCGCGGAACCGCCCACTCTGCCCACCGCCGCGCCCACGAACGCGGACCTCTGCGCCCTCGGAAAGCAGTACGGCGGCTGGCAGCCGGGCAGCCCCGAATCAGTCATCTGCCAGGAGGCCTACGGGCGTTGACCCCAAGCGACACGAAGCGCCGCCTCAGCTCACTCCGCCCCACTCACCCCACTCACTCCACTCACCCCACTCACTCACTCCGCCCCACTCACTCCACTTCGCTCCCCTCCCCCAACTGCAGCTCCAGCCTCCCGATGGCCGCCCGGATGCCGTCGCCGTACCCGTCGTCCCCCAGCGCCCCGACCGCCCCTCGCGCCCGCCGGATGTGGTTGCGCGCCGCCTCGGGGCGCCCCAGCTTCGCGTAGTCCGCCGCGAGGTTCAGGTGCAGGGAGGGGTAGAAACCGCGGACCGCGATGGAGTCGTGGTGTTCGTGCAGGCGCTCGTCCGTGAGCTCGTCGGCCGCCGACAAGGCCCGCAGGTCCCACGCCAGTTCGTCCGACGGGTCCTCCTGCGTGTCCGCCATGTAGTGCGCGAGCGTGCAGCGGTGGAGCGGGTCGCCCTCCTCGCCGATCTCCGACCACAGACCGAGGAAGCGGCCCTGCGCCTCCTCACGGTCGCCCCCGTGGTGCAGCATGACCGCCTGCCCGATCCGGGTCATCATGGCGTCTTCCGCCGCCTGCTCCTGCTGCTCCGCCACCGGCTCCTCCACACTCGTACGCCCGTCGTGCCAACCTCTCTCGACGCTATCCGCCCCCACTGACAATCACGGTCAGGCGCGATCGGCCGCGAGGCGCACGCGCGCACCGCTGGGCCAGCCCGGTGACGGTCCCCGCCGCCTCTGCGCGCAGGGCAAGTCGGCTGAGCCCGGCCAGGAGGGGGCTCAGCCCAGGTTCGGGATCCGCCAGTCGATCGGCTCGTGCCCCTGCGCCGCCACCGCCTCGTCGATCTGCGTGAAGGGACGTGAGCCGAAGAACTTCTTCGCGGAGAGCGGCGAGGGGTGTGCGCCCTTCACGACCACATGCCGCTCCTCGTCGATGAGCGGGAGCTTCTTCTGGGCGTAATTGCCCCAGAGGACGAAGACGGCGGGGTCCGGACGGTCGGCCACCGCGCGGATCACCGCGTCGGTGAACTTCTCCCAGCCCTTGCCCTTGTGGGAGTTGGCCTCTCCCGCGCGGACCGTGAGCACCGCGTTCAGGAGGAGGACGCCCTGCTGGGCCCACGGCATCAGATAGCCGTTGTCCGGCACGGGGTGGCCGAGCTCCTCCTTCATCTCCTTGTAGATGTTCCGCAGTGAGGGCGGAGTCTTCACGCCCGGCCGCACGGAGAAGCAGAGGCCGTGCCCCTGCCCCTCCCCGTGGTACGGGTCCTGGCCGAGGACGAGCACCTTGACCTGGTCGTACGGCGTCGCGTCGAGCGCGGCGAAGACCTCGTCACGCGGAGGGTAGACGGGGCCCTGCGCCCGCTGTTGCTCGACGAACTCGGTGAGCTCCTTGAAGTACGGCTTCTGCAGCTCCTCGCCGAGGACTCCGCGCCAGGACGCGGGCAGCATGGCGATGTCGGTCACGTCAACAACCTCCGGTGTGCGGTCACTTCTCACCATCGAACCTACCGGCGACCACTGACAATCACACCGCCGCCCACTGCCCACGGCCCGCTGCCCCCGCTACCAGCTGGTCTTGCGCTCCAGCTCCCACATCATCATGATCGCCGAAGGATCCAGGGCGCGTTCTCCGCCCGCGATCTCCTCGCTCGCCATGATGTACTGCTTGCCCTGCCACAACGGCAGCAGCCGCGCGTCGTCGACGAGGACCTTCTGGGCCCGCTCGAAGTCGTCGGCCACCGCGCCCCGGTCGGCCTCCCGGCGCGAACGCGGCAGCACCTCGTCGGTGATCTCCGGTGCCGGGTAGGGCGTGTTGAGCACGTTCTTCTCCCCGATGAACGGCGCGATGAAGTTCTCCGCGTCGGGGAAGTCGGGGAACCAGCCACGGCCGAAGACCGGGTACTCGCGCTTCTTGGTCCCCGCGTCGAACTCGGTCCAGGGCCGGCTCTTGAGCGTGATCTCGAAGAGCCCGGAGTCCTCGAGCTGCCGCTTGATCTCCTCGAACTCCCCGGCGGTCGCCGAACCGTAGCGGTCGGTGGTGTACCAGAGCGTGAGCGGCACGGGTTCGTTGATGCCCGCGCTCTTGAGGATGTCCGCGGCCTTGCTGTTGCTGGGGTCCCCGTAGTCGTCGAAGAAGCCGGTGCCGTGCCCGGTGAGACCCTGGGGAACCATCGAGTACAGCGGCTCGACGGTGTCCTGGTAGATCTTGTGGGCGATGGCCGGGCGGTCGATGACCTGGGCGAATGCCTGGCGGACCGGCTTCTTCCTGGCCCAGGGGTCGTCCGGGTTGAACACCAGGTAGCGGATCTCGGTGCCCGAGCCCTCCACCAGCTGGATTCCCTCGCGCGCGTGCTTGTTGGCCTGCATGTCGACGATGTCCGTCGACGCGAGCCCGCGGAAGGTGACGTCGATCTGCTTGTCCTTCAGGGCTTCGACCATGGCGGCCGATTTCTTGAAGTAGCGGATCGTGACGGCGTCGTTCTGGCGGTCGGCCGCGCCCTCGTAGTTCGCGTTCTTGACCAGTTCCGCCCGATCGCCGGCCTCGTACGACTCCAGGGTGTACGGCCCGGAGCCCGCGATCGAGGGGCCCTTGCGGAGCTTGTCCGCCGGGTACTCGCGGGGGTCGACGATCGACATGGCGGGTGTGGAGAGCACGAACGGGAAGGTGGCGTCCGGCTTCTTGAGCCGGAACGTGACGGTCCGGTCACCCTTCGTCTCGACCGAGTCGAGCGACCCCAGCAGACCGGCGGGCCCGCCCTTCACGTCGATGCGCCGCATGCGGTCGAAGGTGTGCTTGACCGCTTTCGCGTCGAGCGCGTGACCGTCGGAGAACTTGAGGCCCTCGCGCAGCTCACAGGTGAAGACGGTGTTCGTCGCGTCCGTGAACTTACAGGACTCGGCCGCGTCCGGCTCGGGCTCCGCCGCCCCGCTGGGGAAGCTGAGAAGCGTCTGGAAGACGTTGCGGTACAGCTCCCAGGAGCTGTCCCAGGCCGCGGCCGGATCGAGGGTACTGGGGGCACTCATGGTGCCGACGGTGATCTTCTTTTCCTCGTCGGACTCGTCCGACGAGAAGATTCCGCATCCCGAAAGCAGGGATATGGACACCAGTGCCGCGGCCGGCCGCAGGCCCCGGCGGGAGTGCCCGGCCAGGCCACGGAGACCCGCCGCCACCACCAGGCGAACTTCACTGAACACGCGCACGCTCCTCGATCGGCCATGCCATGGGTCGGGAGACAATATCGCAATGCCCCGCCGGGCCAACTTGCGGCGCCGACGGGGCACTTGATGCGGGTGTACGTCCCCATTGGATGGCGTACCTGGCGGTTGTCAGGCCTTCGTCAGCTGACGCCCGCATTGAGGAAGATGCCGCCATCGACCACGAGTGTCTGCCCCGTGATCCAGTCGGACTGGCTGGACGTGAGGAACGCGGCGGCGCCCCCGATGTCCTCGGGCACACCGAGGCGCCCCAGGGGGTACGCGGCGGCGGCCTCCGCCTCACGGCCCTCGTAGAGCGCCTGGGCGAACTTGGTCTTGACCACGGCGGGCGCGATCGAGTTGACCCGTACCTTCGGCGCGAACTCGTGCGCGAGCTGCAGGCTGAGGTTGACCATGGCGGCCTTGCTCATGCCGTACGCGCCGATGAACGGCGAGGGGGCGACGCCCGCGACGGAGGCGATGTTCACGATCGCGCCGCCGTTCTCGCTCTGCCAGGCCTTCCAGGTCTGCTGGGCGAAGCCGAGCGCCGAGATCACGTTGGTCTCGTAGACCTTGCGCGCCACATTGAGGTCGAGCTCGGCGATCGGCCCGAACACCGGGTTCGTACCGGCGTTGTTGATCAAGAAGTCGACCCGCCCGAAAGCCTCCATGGCGCGCTCGACGGCGACCGCCTGGTGAGCCTCGTCGTGGGCCTTGCCCGCCACGCCGATGACGCGGTCGGCGCCGAGCTTCTCGACGGCCTCCTTCAGCGCGTCCTCGTTGCGGCCGGTGATGCACACGCGGTCACCGCGGGCGACCAGCGCCTCCGCGATGCCGTAGCCGATGCCGCGGCTCGCGCCCGTGATGAGCGCCGCCTTTCCACTGTCCTGCACTGTCATCTCCGCATCCCTCCGGAACAGAACTACCGGAACCGAACTAGTTGAGCGGGCCGCCGGCCACGTACATGACCTGACCCGAGACGAAGCCCGCCGCGTCGCCCGTGAAGAAGGCGATGGCGTTGGCGATGTCCTCGGGGCGGCCGACGCGCTGCACCGGGATCTGGGTGGCGGCCGCGGCCTGGAACTCCTCGAAGTCCATGCCGACGCGGTCGGAGGTGGCCTTGGTCATCTCGGTGACGATGAAACCGGGGGCCACGGAGTTGGCGGTGACGCCGAACTTGCCGAGCTCCTTGGCGAGGGTCTTGGTGAAGCCCTGGAGGCCCGCCTTGGCCGCGGCGTAGTTGACCTGGCCGCGGTTGCCGAGCGCGGAGGAGGAGGAGAGGTTCACGATCCGGCCGAACTTGGCGTCCACCATGTGCTTCTGGATCGCGCGGGACATCAGGAACGCACCGCGCAGGTGCACGTTCATGACCGTGTCCCAGTCGCTCGCGCTCATCTTGAAGAGGAGGTTGTCGCGGAGCACACCGGCGTTGTTCACGAGAATCGTGGGCGCACCGAGTTCGTCGGCGATCCGCGCGATGGCCGCCTCGACCTGGGCCTCGTCGGCCACGTCGCAGCCGACGGCGATCGCCTTGCCACCGGCAGCGGTGATCTGCGTGACGGTGTCCTTGCAGGCGGCCTCGTCGAGGTCGATCACCGCTACGGCGCGGCCTTCGGCGGCCAGGCGCACGGCGGTCGCCGCGCCGATGCCTCGCGCTGCTCCGGTCACGACCGCGACGCGCTGCTCAGTGGTGGACATGCTGGTTCTCCTCGCCCTTGGGATGCGGCTCTACGGTACGCCCCGATGGTGAGCGACCGCTTAGTACCTTCAGCTGAACGAGACGCTAGAAGCCCTGGCACCCGGTGTCAACGGCACACCGGGGCCTGTGATTCTTTACCTCACCAGTAGGTCGAGGAGTCGGTCCACCTCTGCGGCAGGATCCGCGGTGAGGCCCGTGTGCACAGGACCCGGCTGTACGACGGTCGAGCGCGGCGCGATCAGCCACCGAAAGCGTCTCCCGGCGTCGTCCCGCTCGGCCTGACCAGCCTCCCGGCCCCCGGCGCAGATCCGCTCGACGGCGCCGAGCGCCGCCCTGATGCCCCCGAGGTCGGCTTCCGGGTCCAGGGCGCGCAGCTTGCCCTCGTCGAGATGCGTACGGGCGGCCACATAGGACTTCGCCCGGCAGTAGACGACCACGCCCGCGTTGAACTGCTCGCCGCGCTCCACGCGTGGCACCACGCGCACCAGGGCGTACTCGAAGACGTCCCGCTCGGTCGGCGGTGGCTGCTCGGTCACTGTCGCTGTCACTGGGTGGCACCCTTCCGCTGCGGCTCGGGCAGCTGGATCCGTTCGTGGATGGCCTTGGCGCGTGGCAGCAGTGCCGCCACATAGGCGCGGCGCACGGCGCCGGGGCCGTCGAAGCCCGGCTCGTCCACCAGCCACGCGTCGGGCACGTCGGCCACGGCGGCGGCGAGCAGCTCCTCGGTGACGAGCGGGGCGAGCTCGGCGGCGGCCGTGGCGATGTCCGGCCCGAAGGGGGCGAGGGCGTGGTCGGAGGCGTCGTACGGTTTGGCGGACGCGGTTTCTACGGTGCGCCAGTTGTGGTGCCAGATCATGCTCGCGCCGTGGTCGATGAGCCACAGGTCTCCGCCGGCCACGAGCATGTTCGGGTTGCGCCAGGACCGGTCCACGTTGTTGATGAGCGCGTCGAACCACACGACGCGGCCGGCCTCGGCCGGGGCGACGTCGAACGCGAGCGAGTCGAAGCCGAGCGCGCCCGACAGGAACTCCATCCCGAGGTTCAGTCCACCACTCGACTTGAGCAGTTCCTGCACCTGCTGGTCGGGCTCGCCCAGGCCGAGCACGGGGTCGAGCCGGACCTGCGCGAGGCTCGGCACCCGGAAGCCGAGGCCGCGCGCCAGTTGACCGCAGATCACCTCGGCGACGAGCGTTTTGCGGCCCTGTCCGGCCCCGGTGAACTTCATGACGTACGGCGCGTACGCACCCCGGCCGTCGACGGCCTCGACGAGGCCGGGGAGCGATCCGCCCTCCCGCAGGGGCGTGGCGTAGCGGACCGCGGTGACTTCGTTGAGCATTGCCCCAGGTTAATGCCGGTCCGAACTCGGTTCGCACAACAAGTCCTGACGCGTTTGAACACAGCGGCGCGTGGCCTCGTACCTCCGGACATGACCCTTTCGAAGGAACCTCTTCTCCCGCTCTCCCGCCGTTCGGTCGTCACCGCGGCGGGGGTCGTCAGCCTGGCCGCCGCCCTCGCCGCCTGCGGTGAGAGCGACGACGGTTACGGCTCCGACCAGGCCGCGGAGCGGTCCGATGAGGCTGAGGCCCCGGAGGCCGCCGCCGGGGCCGCGCTCGCCAGGACGTCGGAGATCCCGGTCGGCGGCGGCAAGATCTTCAAGAAGGAGGGGGTGGTGGTGACCCAGCCGACGGAGGGCGAGTTCAAGGCCTTCTCGAATCGCTGCACCCATAAACAGTGTCCGGTCACGAGCGTCGAGGGCGGCACCATCAACTGCCCTTGTCACGGCAGCAAGTTCTCCATCGCCGACGGGAGCGTGCAGGCCTCCCCCGCGCCGAAACCGCTGCCCACCGCCGAGATCAAGGTGGACGGGGACACGATCACACTGGCCTGAGACGTCCCGGTCACACCGGCCTGGAACGCTTCCAGCAGCCGAGGACCTCCTCGGTGGTGGCGATGGTGGCCACCAGGGAGAGCGTGTTGCGGATCATCGCGGGTGCGTAGTCGGAGGGGACTCCCGCGATGGCGTCCGAGGGCACGACGGCGGTGTAGCCCAGGTTCACGGCGTCGAAGACGGCGTTCGGTATCGCCACGTTCGCCGACACGCCGGTCACCAGGAGGGTGCGGCAGCCCAGGTTGCGCAGCAGCGGGTCGACGTCCGTGCCCGCGAGGGGCGAGAGCCCGTGCAGCCGCCGTACGACGAGGTCCTCGTCGGCCACCTCGATGGGCGGCGCGATCCGTACGGCCCTGGTCCCGGCGATCTGCTGCACGGGAAGCCGCCCGGCGGCGCGGAAGAGGCGGGCGTTGCGGTTGGCGCCGCGCCCGTCGGGCCGGCGTTCGGCGACGGCGTGCAGGACCTGGACGCCGGCCTGGTGGGCGGCGGAGACGAGCCTCGCGACGTTGGCGAGGCAGCCCGACGAGCGTGCCTGATCGGCGAGTTCGGGCAGCGCGCTCTCCGTCCCCACCACGCCCTGCTGGCACTCGACGGTCATCAGTACGGTGGTGGCGGGATCGAGGAGTTCCCTGAGCTGTTCGTACGACGGCATCGCTCCCCCTGTCCGGGTCGTCCGGGTCGTCCGGGTCGGTCGGGTCCTTCGAAGCGGCCACGCCCGGGATGCGCGGAGGTTAGCCGCCATTGCGTCACGGCGGAAGAGACCGCATGCTTTCCTGACGGACAGAACTGACGGGTAGTCAATTCACGTTGTGCGTCCGCCTTTTCCCACGCTCAGGAGGACCGATGGCCGTCACACAACGCCGGGGCCGCAGGATCATGATGTCGCCGGACGAGCTCGACGCCTACCTCACCACGGAACGCACCTGCCGGGTCGCGACCGTGTCCGGTGACGGCGCCCCGCACGTCAGCGCGCTCTGGTTCGCCTGGGACGGCACGTCCTTGTGGCTGTTCTCGATCACCCGCAGCAAGCGCTGGGCCGACCTGCGGGGCGATCAGCGGATCGCCGTGGTCATCGACTCGGGCGTGGAGTACGGGGAGCTGCGGGGCGTGGAGCTTTCCGGGTCGGCGGTCTTCGTCGCCGAATCACCGCGCATGGGCGAGCCCTGCCCCGAACTCGAAACCCCTGAGCGGCTGTTCGCCCAGAAGTACTTCGGAATGGACATGATGCCGTACGACGGGAAGCACGCCTGGCTCCGCCTCACGCCCGAAGCGGTCACGTCCTGGGACTTCCGGAAGCTGGCGGAGCCGCGCGCCCGCCCCTGACCCCCTTGGCGTGCTTCTTGGACACTTTGGCGCACTCCTTGGACACTTCGGCGTGCTCCTTTGGACGCTAACGCAGCCCGGCCCCCGCCACCTGGAGCGCCTCCACCGCCGCCCGGATCGAGGGGCGGCGGTCCGCGTCCGCGCGCCACACCACGTACACATGACGGCGCACCCGGTGGCGCACCGGAACGGTCCTGACCCCGGCCGGCATCGGATCGCGCCCCAACTGGGGTGCCACGCATACGCCGAGGCCCGCGGCCACCATCGCGAGCTGGGTGTGGTGCTCCTCCGCGCGGTGCGCGATCCGCGGCTCGATGCCCTTGGCGCGCAGCGTGAACATCAGCCACTCGTGACAGAACTCCCCCTCCGGCCAGGCGATCCACTCGTCGTCCGCGAACTCCTCCAGGTCCACTTCGGCGCGGTCGGCGAGGGGGTGCGCCGCGGGCATGGCGACATCGGCGGGGTCGTCCAGGAGGGACGCCTTGACCAGGCCCCCGGGCAGCGGCAGCGGCTTGTTGTACCAGTCCAGGACGACCGCGAGGTCGATGTCGCCGCGCACCACGGCGGCCACCCCGGGCTGCGGCTCCATCTCCTGCGAGCGGACGCGCAGGCCGGGGTGGCCGGCACGCAGCGAGGCGAGCGTGGCGGGCAGCAGTCCGCGCATCGCCGTGGGAAAGGCGGCGATCCGCAGCTCACCGACGGCCTTGCCGCGCTGCTCCTCCAAGTCGGACTGAGCGAGCGCCACCTGGGAGAGGATGCGCGCGGCGTGCTCGGCGAGCAGCCGCCCGGCATCGGTGAGGCGTACTCCTCGGCCGTTCTTGGCCAGGAGCTGCTGGCCCACCTCACGCTCCAGTTTGGTCATCTGCTGGGAGACGGCCGAGGTCGTGACGTGCAGCCCGGCCGCGGCGCCGCTGACCGAGCCGTGCCGTGCCAGTGCGTCCAGCGTGCGCAGGCGTTCCAGGTTCAACATGTAAGCGATGCTACGCGGTACTGGGCAGCTAATTTCGCTTGTTCTACGAGGTCGGAGGCTTCAACCTGGCGTACATGCACGTCACGACCCCTCCCGGCTCCCCCGTCACCACCTCCCCCTCCGCCACCGGCTCCGCTCACCCGAAGCGCCGCCGCGCCCTGGGCTGGCGTCTGCGCTTCGGCGTCCTCTCGCTGATCTGGGGCTTCAGCTTCCTGCTGATCAAGGTCGGCACGGAAGGTTACGCCCCCTTCCAAGTCACCCTGGGGCGTCTGCTGTTCGGCACGATGGTCGTCGCCGTCGTCCTCGTCACCAAGCGCGAACGGCTCCCGCGCGGGGTGCGGACCTGGGCGCACCTCACCGTCTCCGCGCTGCTGCTCAACGCCCTGCCGTTCTCGCTCTTCGCGTACGCGGAGCTGACGATCCCGTCCACGCTCGCCGGTATCTGCAACGCGACATCGCCGCTGTGGGGCATGGCGCTCTCGATGGTCGCGCTCTCCGAGGACCGGCCGACGCGGCGCAGGGTCGCGGGCCTCGGCATCGGGTTCCTCGGCGTCCTCACGGTGCTCGGCGCCTGGCAAGGCTTCAGCGGCATCGACTTCCGTGGCACGGCATTGGCGCTGCTCGCCTCGCTGAGCTACCCGATCGGCTGGATCTACGTGCGCCGCACCCTGGCGGGCTCCAGTCACTCGAACCTCTCGCTGACCGGCGCCCAACTGCTGGTGGCGACCGTCGAACTGGCCGTCGTGACACCGTTGTTCACGTCCCTGCCCACACACTTCCCCGTCGTGCCGCTCCTCGCGATCGTGGCACTGGGTGCCGTCGGCACCGGGCTGGCTTTCCTGATCCAGTACGGCCTTGTCTCCGAGGTCGGTCCGACGACGGCCCAGATGGTCACGTACTTCGTCCCCGTCATCGCCACCGCCGCGGGCGTCGCCGTGCTCGGCGAGTCCCTGAGCTGGTCGACCCCGGTCGGCGCGGTGATCATCCTGGCGGGCGCCGCACTCACCCGGTCAAGGCCGCGTGATCGCTCGCGGAAGTCCGCTCACTCGTAGCGCCGCGCGGGGGCGGGCCCGGTGGCGGACGCGACGGCGTCCTTGAAGTCCGGTCTGACCCTGATCCCCATGGGCGTCGCGCAGTTCGCGGCGTCGATGCTCGCCCCACGCCTGGTGAAACGGCTCGGCAGC
>NZ_JBFALJ010000026.1:0-62731 GCF_040660195.1 Streptomyces sp. NPDC050147
CGCTCGACGCCTATCGCGCGCAGGGCGGAGGCCGTCGACGGTGAGACGGCCACCAGGAGGTTGCCGCGCTGGGCACCGGAGAGCCGGGTCAGCGGGGGAGGACCAGAGACCGTCGGTTACCGCGTCTCCGGGCCTGTGTGGCGCGAAGCCTCAGGAGGCGGCGAGGCCGTCGTCCTGACAGCCCCGGCTACACCCCCGGGTAAACGAAGCGGATGGGCGGGCCGCACGCTGCTGAACTCGCTCGTGCCGAAGCCGTCACTCAAAGTCCGTTCCGGGAGTAATGGAGCGGCGCGGAGCTCGTGGCCGCCCGCATGGAACGCAAGTAGCAGGCGGCTCGGCAGACGTCGGTCCCCGAAGCGAACCTTCGATTCCAACTCCTCTACGAACAGGGCCGATTGTGCCCCTTGGTCCATCTGTCACGGGAGGAGGACACCACCATCCGCGCTCCGAACAGTGCGACTGGGCCTGTCGGCTGGCCGGTTGAGCGCGGTGGGCGGCTAGCCCGTAGGGCCGGGGCCGACCGGTTGGCCGGAGCCCGATGACCAGGAGTTTGTCAACTCCACCAGTCCAGCTATATCGTTTCTCGATAACATCGATAAACGATATAGAGCTGATGTGGGGAATCCGTGATGGCGACAATGCGTAGTCCGTTGGGGCCGATGTCGGTAGCGGTCAAGTCGATCGTGACGCTGATGGCGGTACTCATGATCGGGGGACTGTTCGGCCTGGTCTTCGCCGACAACGTGTCCGTCCTCGGCGTCGGCGAGCAGTCCGTGTGCGTCACGGACACGACCACAGAAACCAGCACTGGAAACGGCGGTCCGGATGCGGACATCAAGGCCGCGCCCGGGGCCGCGCTCGTCCTGGACGCTCACCCGCGATACTGCACGAAGGACGCACCCAGCACGATGCAGAGCCTGCTCAACATCCAATCCAAGCTGGCGCCCTTCGCCTTCACCGTCGGAGCGCTGCTGCTCGTCCTGCGGCTGATCAAAGGTGCGGAACGCGACGGCCTCTACACCACACGAACCGCCGGGCGGCTGCGCGGATTGGGCTGGTGGCTGCTGGCCGGCAGCGTGCTCGCCGCCATCCTCACATCCATCGCCGAGCGGGCACTGGTCGCCTCACTGAGTGCCGGCAACTGGAGCTCCAACGCCTGGTCCGGACTGCTGCTCTGGGACATCCCCTACATGGCGATCCTCACCGGCCTCGGCATCCTCTCCTTCGCCCGGATCATGCGCATCGGCATCAGCATGCGCGAAGACCTCGATGGAACAGTCTGATGCCTGAGGAGAAGTACGAGCACGCCATCGAGGTCCACCTCGACCGGCTGCTCGAAGAGCGTGGAATGACCCTGACCGAACTCGCTGACCGAGTCGGCGTCACCCATGCGAACCTCTCCATCCTCAAGAACGGCAGGGCACGGGCCATCCGATTCACCACTCTCACCCGCCTCTGTGAAGTCCTTGGTTGCCAGCCCGGTGACCTACTCAGCCACCGCCCCCGCTGAGCACGCCGTCAGGAGGCTCCACAAGGCAATGCACAGTTACAAACAGGGTTTCGCCAGCTCAACCGGCTCCTCAGAGGTCGTTCTCAGCTGAGCGCCGCCTCGTATATCTCGCAACTCGCCCAGGTTTCACGCGTGTCGAATGCGGGCACGACTCCGCCGGACGGAGAGGGCATCGACACACGCCTTGGGATGAGACGAGCTTCGCAGGATGAGACCGGCAAGTCGGACCTCCCGGCGGCCCGTGGAGCGCCTCCACCCTTGGTCCCCCTCAAGCTATGTCCGGAGCAGGTCAAGGACGAACTCGGCTGGGCCGACTTCCAGGTCCGCTCCGACCGTGCCGTCCGCCGCCACCAACCCCTGGTCAACTGCGCCTTCTCCTTCTGGTGGGAGCAGTGGTTCGGCCTACCGGGCCCGGTGGATGACACCGCGCCGGACCCGTATCCCAGCCCGGTGCCAGAGAGGGGCCCGTCCGCGTCCCTCCAGTACCAACAGCGCTGCTGGCCCAGGGCCATGCGGGGGATCCGTTCCTGGCTCGCCCCCGCCATCACCCTCAACCGTTGGTGGCGAGCCTGGACGGACAAGGGCCCGCCCTCCGAACTCCGGGCCCTGATCGACGCGGTCACCACCGGACGCGGCATTGATCTCTACCGCCGGATTAACGAACTACCGGTAAGCGCTCGGCTGGGGTTTCCCAACCGGGCGCTTAGCGTGGGCGGCCGTAACAGGGCGCAGCGCGTCGCGGGATCAAATTCTTCGGGCGGGCCCGGAGCCGTCTCAAGGCTGTTCTCCTTCTGTCCCCTTACCGTCGCTTCGTTGTGCGGCGCCAGCCGAACGGGCCCGGCAGGTCCATCGAGGTGGTGCGCCGACCGGTGCTGCTGTGGGTGCGGCGGGGGCCGTGGCGGCCGCCTGTGGTGAGGGACCACGAGCGCTTGTTGATGTTCAGCCGTACGCCGGGAAGTATCCGAAAGCTCTTGCGGAACGTGAGCGGCATGGAGTCCTCCTAATATCCGTCTCCGGGTACCCGGACAGGGCCGCCCCTCACGTACGCGGCGGCCCCCGTGTCCATGCCCCCACGTGATCACTCAGGGTGAATCCCCACTCACTGCGACCAGTTGGGAGGATGTGGCTGCTGGGGGAGACCGGCGAAGCTCACCCGCATGACGAAACTCAAGCACACCGACCCCTGCTCGCGGCCGCCGCCGTCCTCTGCGGCCGGGCGAAGCGGACGAAACGTTAGCCCTCAGCTGGGAACGAAGCGGCGCGTTAGTCGAGTTCGACGGCGGAGCGGATGCCGCGGGCACGGAAGCGGCGCCAATCGCTTCGTATGTCCGTGACGGCCTTGCGGGTGCGCACGGGGTGCACGTCGGTCATGTGGTCCATGGACCTGTTCCAGGTGGCGCAGGCTTGCTCGCCGGTTTGTGCTCACCGAACTCGCCGACGACACCCTGGAGATCGTCTCCGCCCGAATCCGGCCGAACTGTGCTCACCCCGGGGCGCCTTGACCACGACCAGGACCGCCGACACGGCGCCGGCCGCCAGCGGGGGCGCGGGTGAGTACGTGGCCGCCAGGATGCCCGCCCGCCCCGGCTGCGGGAAACGCGATCCGCTCGGCCCCGCTCCCGTGGTGGGGGTCGGCCCTGCCCTTGGCGGAGCGCAGCTTGTCCTGCTGTCCGCTGGGGAAGCTCCTGAGGGTGAAGGCAGACAATACGCCCACCCAGTACCTCGGTCACATCGAGATATCCCGCCGCCGCTTCGGCGCCTGAGGTACTTACCCGGGCCGGTAATGCTCGGCGAACAATCGAGCGACGAGTTCCCCTCGACTGGAGACCTCCGCCTTGCCGAAGACGGTCTTGAGGTGATCGCGCACGGTATGCGGCGAGATGAACAGCGTTGCGGCGATCTCCGTGGTGGGAAGCCCGCGCGTGATGAGCTGGGTGATCTCCAGCTCGCGCGACGTCAGGCCGTACGCCTCGGCGATGAGGACCGCCCGGTCGGCAGCGGCCGTCGGCTCGATGACGAGTGCCACCGGACCGGGTTGCCCAGCCGGGCCGCTGAGACAGGAGGCGTGGCAGGTCAACCAGTGGCCGTCAACAGTCCGGATACGTGTCCTCGCGCCGCCCGTCCGGTCGCGGCCCTGGGCGATCGCCCGGGCCTGCAGCGCAGTGGCGACCACCCAGATCGGCAGCCTCAGGCCCAACTGCGAGGGGATGGAGGGACCTTCAGGGAGCTGCGTGAGGTACTGCCGCGCCTCTTCGTTGATCGACGTCGGCTCGCCGGAGGGACCGAAGAGCACCAGTCCGGGCGCGGGTGCGTCAGTTCCGCCGCCGGACGCGGACGGGCGGGCGAACCGGCGTATCCGCGAGGCCAGCGGACCGGACAGACCGGCGAGCAGCGTGGTCTCGGCCGGGCCGAACGGGGCGCCACCGCGCATACGGAACAGGCTCACCACGGCCCATGGCCGGTCGCCGACCCGCAGCACGGCCCGTAGCTCGTCGTCCACGCCCTGACTCCCGAGCAGCCGGCGGAAGCGCGCGCTGCGCGCGGGCAGGTCGCCGGTGGCCGCGCGCAGACCGGCCGCTGGGACGGTGGCGCGGGCTAGGTCCCGGAACGGGAGGACGTTCTCCTCCAGGAGTTCGCTTTCCCAGTATTCGGCGCAGCCTTCGCCGGAGCCGAGGTTCTCCACCAGCATCGGCGCGGTGATGAGACCGGTCTCCGGGTCGGTGGCCGCCCATACGGCCGAGTCGAAGGGCATGAGCTGTCGCAGCTTGGCGGACGTCCGGCTGAAGAGTTCGCGTGTGTCGGTGACCCGATCCGCACCCGACAGCACCTTGGCATGACCTGACAGCACCTCGGCGTGGCGGCGCGCATCAGGCATGGAGATCCCTCCCGAGGTCTGGATGCAGGCCAGCCTGCCCGCCCTCCTGTCCTGCGCCAACCCCCCATTTGAGGGGGGTCATTCTCCGCCGGTCACCGCCCGTGGGGGATGGGGCTCGGCATTGGTGGCGGGCGAGGCTCGATATGGCCGCGGCTCCTTGCGGCGGCGGCCTGGAATGTGAAGGGAAGAACATGGACATCGCAATCGTCGGAGCGGGTGCTGCCGCGGTCGGCCTGCTGGACACGCTGGCGGCCACCGCCAACAGCCCTGGGGCCATCACGGTGTTCGAGCCGTCCCCGCATCTTTGGCGAGGCCGCCCGTACGGCCCTGACCTGGACACGGTGCTGGTCAACGCCCCGCCGGCCATCATGTCGATCCGCCACCTGGACTTCGGGCACTACGCGGCCTGGCTGGGCACGCGTGGCCAGGCTCACCTCGACGCACGGCTGGGCCAGCCGCTGGTTCCGCGCGCGCTTTACGGCGAGTACCTGGCACACACTGCGGAGGCGGCGTTGGCCATCCTGCGCGAAGTCGGCTGGCGGGTGCGGGTCGTCACCGCCCGTGTCATCGGGGTAGCCCGGTCCGGAGCCAACTGGTCGCTGCGCATCGAGGACGGACGCGGGCACGAGGCCGACCACGTGGCCTTGTGCGTGGGCGGGGGGACGCCGCAGGACCACTACGGTCTCGGCGGCGCCTCCGGTTTCGTGGACGATCCGTACCCGCTGGCACGCACACTCGAAGGGGTCGCGGCCGATAGCAACGTCGCGGTCATCGGAAGCGGTCTCACCGCGGTCGACGTCGTCGTGTCGCTCGCCGCGCGCGGGCACACGGGGCCGATCACGCTGCTGTCCCGCAGCGGTGTGCTGCCCCACGTCTGGCAGCGCCCGGTCGAGCACCGGCCGCAGCATGTGACCGCCGAGCGGGTGGCGGTGCTGCACCGGCAGCAAGGTGCCGTCACTCTCGAGGACCTCATCGGGCTGCTGCGTGCCGAACTGGCCGAGACCGGAGAGGACTTCGAAGGCTTCGTGGCCGACCTGCTGGCGACCACAACCGAAGATCCGGTCCGGCGCTTGCGGGCGCAACTGGACGCTGTCGACGACTCCAGGATCGGCCGCCGGGTCCTGCAGGAGACAGCGCACAGCCTTGGCCCGTACGCGTGGCGGCTGCTGTCCGAGCCCGACCGTGTGCGGCTGCAGCGCCACTTCCGCATGGCGACGAGCGTGGCCTCCCCGATGGTCCCGGTGAACGCTGCCACCATGATGCGGCTGTTGGACTCCGGGCAACTCGCCGTCGCCGTGGGCGTCCGCAAGATCGAGGTGGCGGAAGGGGGGTTCCGGGTACGCCGCGATGACGGCGAACGTACTTTCGACGCCGTCATCAACGCCGTGAACCCGCCACCGCGGGCGATCCCTCGGGGGGCCGGGCAGTTGGTCTCGGCCTTGCTGGCCGACGGTTCGGCCGAGCTGCACCCGGCCGGGGGGCTGGTTCCGGCTGACCCGCGCCTGCACGTGGTGGGAGACCTCGCCGGGGGCGGTCCGTTCATTACGTCAAGCATCGCGGGCATAGCGGCCCAAGCGGCACGGGCCGCGCAGACGATCGTCGCGGCCGGCGACTGAATCCCCCACCCACCCTTCCCGAACGGCGATGGAAGAGCCACGCCCCAACCGATCACGGTGCGTGCGGGTCGAACAGGAAGCCTGGTCGGGCGGTCTCGGCCACGTAAATGCATGACAACAGGGCTCTTTGGCAGCCCGGGGTTGCGACGCGACTTGAGTATCGAAAGGCCCTGTTGTTCCAGTCTTGCGTGACGGTCCTGGTCCCGTCCAACACCCGTGTGGCGACGGGCGGTTGCCTCGCGCACCGATGCAGGAACGCGGCCGACGTCCGGCCTGAACCGGCGGGCGTGACCGCGTCCGTCGGCGAGTCCGTTCACCGGCGTCTCAGCGGGATGTGCAGCAGCGTCATCACGGCGATGCCGACCAGGAGCGCGGCGCCGACGCCGGGGGAGCGGAAGGGCCACGTAGGTGATTTCGCCGCCGGTGAGCAGCATCAAAGCGGTACGCAGGTCGAGGGGACCGTTCGGGCGGGGGCTCGGCAGCGCGGCGCAGGACTACCTTCTGACTGCATCAGGGGTGTGCGCCGCATTGACGGCACACACCCCTGACGTAGATGGGGTGACGCAGGTCGACACCTGGGCAGGAAACTCTGCACGCGTCTGGTGGTCAGGTACTTGTGACTGACGAAGCGGTTGCCGGGGTTCGAGTAGATCCGAGTCCATGTGTTGTAGCCGCCAACACTGGATCCGTACGTCCAACGAACGACACCCCGAAGGCCCGCACTCGAACATCACACGTGGCAGGCCTCCGGCTTGCTGTCTCGATTCCTGACTCGCCGCACAGTCCCTAGCCGTCCACCAACGAGGCCACCAGGCGCGTTATGTCGGACCGCGGGTCAGGCATGCCGGGCCAGCTGGTCATTAGAAGGTGGTGGGCGGTACCTACGATCGCGAGAGCCATGGTGCGCGGGTCGACGGTCTCCGCCACCCTGCCGAGCCCCTGCTCGGCCTTCAGATAGCTGGTGATGGCCTCCTGGATCGCGGTGAAGCCCGGTGCCCCGTCTTGCAGGGCCGCGCGGATGCGCAACGCGGCGGCAGGGCGAGTCATGGCCAGGCCCGACAGGGCGGGGCCGCCGGAGTCGAACAGCGCGAGGACGACAGCGTCGAGATTCCGCGCCACCGTGCCCTGCCCGGCGAGCATCGACAGTGCCTGCGCCTTCGTCGCCGTCCGTGCGAACCGGTCGAGGCAGAGCTCGGCCACGAACTCGTCGAACCCTGCGAAGTGCGCGTGCAACAGCCCCTTGGCACAGCCCGCCTCGGTGGTGACGGACCGGCTGGTGAGCGCGCCGGGGCCGTCCCTTGCCACGACACGCTCCGCGGCCGCGAACAGCCGCTCGCGCACGTCCGGCGTCGCCACTCCGCGCGGTGACATGGGCCTCTCTTCCGTTCTGCCGCCATCGCCCACAAGGGGCGCAACTTCTTGGATGGTAGCGGGCATTGCCTGTTTGGGCACGCGCCCATACAGTTTGGGCGCATGCCCATTCTCCGTCGTCCCATTCAGGAGGCCCCCGTGTCAGACGTCGTCAACACCGAGCAGGCAAGGGCATGGAACGGCCCCGAAGGCGCCCACTGGGCACGCAACCAGGACCGCTGGAACGCCGTGAACGAGGGTTTCAACGAGCCTCTGCTCAAAGCCGCTGCAATAACCGCGGCTCATCGGAGCCTCGACCTCGCTGCGGCTCCGGGCAGACCACGCACCTCGCCGCGCTCCGGGCGCCTCAAGGGAGCGCGCTGGGCCTCGACCTGTCCGGCCCAATGCTGGCTGAGGCGCGGGCCCGCGCGGAGAAGGGCGGCATCACCAACGTCTCCTTCACGCAAGGCGACGCGCAGGTGTACTCCTTCGAGCCTGGCGCGTTCGACGCGGTGATCAGCCGCTACGGGGTGATGTTCTTCGCCGACCCCGTAGCGGCCTTCGCCAACGTCGGCCGGGCACTGCGACCCGGTGGCCGCCTGGCGTTCGTCTGCCCGGCCGACGCCACGCTCAACGACTGGGTGGCGGCGGTGGCGTCACTGCGCGACTTTCTGCCGGTCGGCGACTTCGGGAAGGCGGGACTGCCCGGAATGTTCTCCCTAGCCGCCCCGGACCACATCCGTGATGTCCTCACCGCGGCTGGATTCACCGGCATCACCATCACCCAGGCGCAGGTGTACGGGGCATGGGGACGCGGAGCCGAGGACGCGGCGGAGTTCTTGCTGGGAACGGGCCCCGGTCGCCACCTGATGGAGCAGGCCGACGCGGCTGCACGGGCCCGCGCCCACCGCACCCTGACGGAACATCTGCGCGACCACGAGGCGGCGGACGGCACGGTCCGGCTGCGCAGCACGTCGTGGCTGGTCACGGCAGATCGCCCGGCCGGCCCATCGGACAGGCCCTTGACCACCAGCGTTGTTGACACCGGCCGGCCTTGATCGTGGCGAAGACCTCCGGTGTGGTGGAGCTGTCTAGGACTGCACCGCACGGAGGTCTTCGTGTCCCACCGTGATGCCCGGCTGACCGTTCACGGCAGGCGGCTGCCCGTCGAGCGTGTCCGCTACGGCCGCCCCGTCGCGCACGTCGCCGCCGAGATGGGCATCTCACGAGCCACAGCCCACAAGTGGATCCGCCGCTGGCGGTCCGAGGGCGAGGCCGGACTCGCCGACCGCTCCAGCAGGCCCCGCACGATCCCGCACCGCACGGCGGCCACCGTCGAGGCCCGGCTGTGTCACGCGCGGCGACCGTGCACCGGATCCTGGTCCGGCTGCCGAGGACGCTGACGATCCCGTGCGCATCGGCACCGCTCGATGGAACCTGGGGCACGTCCTGCTCGCCCGTTCCCGAGGCCGCTGCGGCCGAAGAAGCCACGGAGATCGTGCACGCTCCTCGCTCCGGGCACCTCCGTGTGGGCCTGTGCCCTTCGGGTGCTGCTGCCGGGAACCTTGGGCACACTACTCGTCAGCGTCCCAGCGCAGATCGTCGTCTTCAATGATCCGCTTGTAGCCGTTCAGAGGCTCGTTGTTTTCCAGCGCGTTCGCGACGGCTTGCAGTACCTCTGCGAGCGACGTCCAGATGCGCCCCGGAGGGAACTCGCTCTGGCCGAGTTCGTCCCGTGTGCCTACCCTGCCTTGCTGCACACCGGGTTGGGTATCCACGACAAGATAGCCACCTCCGTCGTCGCTGGCGCACGGTATCCACCCTGGATGCCATCGCGCGTACTGGCCGTCGATTTCGAGCGGGATGTCGTGTGCGAGGTACTCCGCCCTTGTCTCGTTCTCGAGGTGGGCCTGCAGCCGCTGATGCTCCACGATCGCCTCTGTGCCCAGCAGCGTGTACACGGGGGGAAGGAGCCAGGGGGCGCTGCCGTCATGACAGAGGAGGGAATCAGTCAACTGCTCAGGGAGCCTGAGCCCAAGGCGCTGCTCTGCTGCAACGACCTGCCCGCGCGTGGCAGGTGGCGGCAGGGCGTGATAACGGCCTGGTGCACAGTCGCGGAGCCAGGAATCGATGCGCTGCCAGGAGTGGCTGACAGGTTCAGGTGCCATGCGGTCTCCGTTGAAACGCGCGAGTTGACGGTGGTGCCTCACATGATGACCGAGGCACCACCGAGTGTGACGGCTACTGGAGCTCGGGATCCGCGACGTCGCCGGCCACCGGGTCACTCTCGCCGGACAGTTCCTCGCCGTTCCTGGGTCTGGTGGTGGTGTGTTGTCTGGCGGTGGTGCTGCCTGTGTCTGGGTGAAGGCACGGTGGATGGCTGGGTGGCTGATCTCTGCCACCGCTGCCCAAGAAACGTTACCGGCAGGACATCGCTACGTTTCCGGTGACTTCCTCGACATGGCGTATGACCGCCAGGCGCCGCTTGGCTTCGCGGTCAATGGGGGTGACTTCGACATGTGGATCTCCTAGTAGTCAGAGACCCAGGTGGCAACGGTGATCGTCAATTTTAGAGTCAGTCCCGGACGGCCACCCAAGCATGAGAATCAGCCTTGTCAGCGTGGCTCGGTGGCTCCACGGGTGTCGCTGTGGTGCCGGTCGGCCAGGGCGGTGATTCCTGCTGCGGCAGCGGCGGCGAGGTCGGTGATCATTGCGTCGTCGACGGGCAGGTTGAGGATGTACAGGGCGGACGCCAGGGAGCCGAGGAGCAGCAGGTGGGCCATCGCCGGGTCGACGGCCCCGGCCAGCTCGCCGCGGGCCACGGCCTGTTCGATGATTTCCGCGAAGCTGGCCTGTTCGGCGGCCAGGAAGGTGTCCTGGAATCGGGTATCCAGTTCGGGATTGCTGGCAAGTTCGCTGATCAGGGCCGGCGCCAGCTGTCGGGCCGCCGGGGCGGCCATGCGGACGTGAAACGTGCGGACCAGCGCCAGCAGGTCCCCGTGCAAGGAGCCGGTGCTGGCCAGCGGAGGCAACTCCTGCTCGTGCATGGTGGCGACGAACACCATCTCGGCCTTGGAGGCGTAGCGGCGGTAGATGGCCGCCTTGCCCACCCCGGCACGCGCCGCGACGTGATCGACGGTCAGGGACGGGTAGCCGACTTCGTCGATCAGCTCCCGGGTGGTCTGCAGGATTTTGTGATCCACGCGACTGTCTCGGGGGCGTCCGCCCCGTTGCCTTCTCTCTGTCATGCCTGCATGATACGGAACGCAAGTATCGAAACCACAGTATCGGAACGTCGGTTTCGGAATCGTTGGCCCCGTTACGCACCGACAACAGCGATGAAGTTCGCACTGTGCGGCTTCCGACAAGAACGGAGGGCTCAGATGATCAAGTGGGCTGGCTGGATCATCACGCTATGCGGAACCGCGCACACGCTCGGCGCCCTGACGGTGGAGAAAGCCGCGCGCCACGCCGGGGAATGGTTCAGCGGCGGACTGTGGAGCGAGAACCTCGCCGATATGAGCTCGGCGGGCAGCGCCTACTTTCTGAGCTTGGCAAGCTTCGGCATGCCGCTCACTCTGGTCGGTCTGACGGTGCTGTGGTTGGACCGCCGCGGCATCACCCCGCCGGCCTTCATCGCCTGGACGCTGGGGACTTGGACCGTCGTCGACGCCATGGTCCTCCCGTTCACGCCCTGGCCGCTGTTCGTGCTCGCGTGCGCCCTGCTGCTGATCGGAAGCCGCCGCGCGCGCCGCGACAATCCCGCGCCTGTGGCCGGGCTTCCACGGGCGTGAACATCGGCCGCGCGAGTGAGCGTGGGAGCCCACTTGCTGAACGCGACGCTGCTTCGCCCATCCACTGAGCTGCGTCACTTTTGCCAACTACGGAGCGTCATAGCTCCGGGGCCAGGGCAACCGTCGTCACAACCGTCGTCACCAGTTGCCAATTGGCCTGCAACGTCACGCCGTTCACACCACAGACCGCAGCTCGGGGCCCACCGCTCACCCATCTCGATCCCCAGGCAAACGGCTTTACGGTTCGTGTCCGCTTCCGGGTGTGAGGTGCCCGGACGCAGACCGAAAGGGCACGGCCGATGGCGCAGACGAAGTTCGGCAAGCAGGCAGAAGGGACCGTCGAATCCGTGGCGTTCGGCATCGGCCGGTTCCTCCCAGGCCGCCCGCTACAGGGGAGCGGAAGACCGACCCAACGTTCTGGCATTCGGGCCCCCGCGCCTGCCGAAGGCCGAAGGCCGCGTCTCTCGCTCCTCCTACCGGGCCGGATGAAGCGCCCGACCTTCCGCATCACCGGCCTGGCCGCGCTCGGTGGGAGCGGTTACTGAGCGCTGTCGGAGAACCAGCACGCCACCTATGCCACCGCCCGGGACATCTGGGAGAACTCGGACCCGGCGCTCGCCACCTCGGAGACAGACGGCATCGCCGCAACCTCCGCCGCGGCCGTGGGAGGCCTCGTCTACGGGCTGCTGACCCGCAAGCGCCGGGAGCTCAGGCGTGAGTGGGTCCAGCCCCTGCACGAGGCGCTCGCCGTGCCACTGGGCATGTCGGAGCTGACGACCCGCGCCGCTATCTCCACATCCCGCGTGACTTCAACGACGACGACTCGGAGACACACATCGACACCCCGTCCCGTCTGGCCTTGGGCTTTGTTAGTGAGTTCAAGAGCAAAGAGACCGGAACATTTGTCCAATACGCCGGTGCGCAGTGACGGTGAGAGTGGCTTCATGAGCCACCACATCATTCAAAACGTCTTCCAGGCACTCGCCAGCAATGATCCCGATCGGATCTGCGCGGTCCTCACCGAGGACGCCGAATGGCTTTCGCCTCCCGGGAATGCCACTGCCCTCGCGCTCGACGCGACCCACCACATGGTGGGCAGGAACGCGATCGTGCGCTTCTTCGCCGAGGACTTCCCCGCCTGTTCGTGCGTGACGTCACGGTTTCCTTCCACGGGTCCCACACCGACGGCGAGCGGGTGACCGTGGAAGCGACCATGACGGCGACGCTCGCCAACGGCAACCGTTACGCCAACGACTACTGCTTCGTCTTCGAGCTCCGAGACGAGCTGATCCATAGGGCCCGCGAATACGTGGACACAGCCCGCGGGCACCGCATGATCTTCGGCGAAGCCCCACAGTAGCCATCCCCGACCCCGAAGTGCACCGTGCGGCGGCGCTCTAAGTGTGCTGTTCGGGCACGTTGGTGACGCGAGCCTGGCCCTGTATGGGTGCGGATGGGCCGGCCGGTGGCCCGGTCCAGAGTGGCCGGCTGCGGCAGGTGATGGGCAGGGATCTGCGCGTGCATTGCAGGAGCGGTCACTGGCGATATGGTCCCGATGGCACTCGGAGCGATGCTGCAGCAAGCGGAGTTGTTCTAGCGATCCTTGCCTTTCTCGCCCACCGGAAGACTCTCGCTCCTGAAGCCCGTGCTCGCCATCGTCATCCGCGGCGACTCAACTAAGTTGCCGTGTATCTGTGTACCGGTCTCTGGCCGTCATGCCGGTGGCGCAGGCGTCCGAGCAGATGGCCGGCCGCGAGGGCGGCGACAACGGTGACGACGGCGGCCATCACGACCATCGCATGCCGATGGCGGACAGCTGCTCCGTCCGCTCCGGCGTCAGCGTCGCCGCCCTGCTGCGCTGATTCCCGATCCAGGCCCCCAGCTTGTGCTCCCGCTCCTCCTGGTCCTCGCCGACGATGATCCGCTCGACGTGTTTCCTGGGGACCTGAAGATGCCCCTCACGCTCGTAGAACTGCTTGGCGGCCTCGTAATTCATCGCCCATTTGTCGGCCTGCGTACGGCGCGGCTTCGGTTTCTCGTCCTCGCGGGCGGGCTGGATGCCGAGGACGTGTTCGCACATCCACTGCTGCACGGTGGTGAGTTGGTCCCATCCGAGCCGCACGGACTGCACCCAGCGCCCGAGATCCTCGCCCTGGTGCAGAACGTCGCCTGCCGTGGTGGGCAGCGTTTTGCCCGTGTCCAGGTGCATCCGGACCAGGTGGAAGCAGCGCTGCCATGCCACCGGCCACGAGGGGCACCAGGACGCGTCGATTTCCTCCAGCTGCTCGCGCCGCGTATCTGACAGAGCCCCGGCCGACGACTGAACCGGCAGTCCTTCGGCACGCCGCTGCTCGATCTCCTGCGCCTTGCGGGCGGCGGCCCGCGCGTTCTTCAGGAAGATGCCCACCTTCGCGCCTTGGAACGTGGCGTCCAGCGGGGCCAGGAGGTGTCCGTGTTCGGCGGCCCATCCTCGCGCGGCGGCCAGGCCCTCCTCCCACGCGACGTCGAAGTGCGACCAGATCATGCCGAGCTTCTCCAGCTGCTCGACGCGGTCCTCGTCCATCTCGCCGCGGGCGTAGAACCGGCGCGCGTCGGCGGTCCACTGCCCCAGCGGGAACCCGGCGAGCGAGGGCGGCCACCCTTCGCCTTCCGCCTCCTGGTCGTCGACGGCCGGGACGCGGAACGTGAACGGGACACGGAGATCGCCGTGTTCGCGGGCGTAAATGACGGCGGCTTCCACGCCGCGCCGCCAGTGCTCGTGCTCGGGGTTGAGGACGCGCAGGTTGATGAACGCGGCGAGGGCGGCCGGGTCGCGGGGCGTGGAGAACTTCAGCAGGGCCTTGGCCGGCGCGCTGACGCCTGAAAAGCCCTCCCCGCTCCCACCCGCGCTGATCCCGCTCTCGTCCTTGCCCACGGGTGTATAGCGGCTGGGGGCCTGCTGCTCGGCCAACTGCTCCACTACCCGGGTGTCGTGTGCCCGCAGCGCTTCCAAGAGCTTGGCCAACCCGCCGTAGGCCCGGGAGGTGAGCATGTTGTCGGCTGTCTCGCCGGGCCCGAGCAGCACAGGCACGACCAGGCTGGCCATCTTTCCCTGGCCCGGTTGCATCCGCAGCGCCCGGCCCACCGCCTGGACCAGGTCCGGCATCGAGCCGCGCACATCCGCCCAGTACACGGAGTCGCAGTTCTTGGTGTCGACGCCTTCGCCCAGGACCTTCACCGAGCACAGGAAGCACTTCTCCACGACGGTGCCGTCCGTGGCCATCCCGGCGGCGAACTCCCCAAGGAGCCGACGGCGGTGGAGTGGTTTGTGGTCCCCGCACAGCCAGTTGGCCCAGATCGTCTTGGGGTACAGCTCAGGGTCGCTGGCGTGCAGCTGTGCGGCGACGCCGGGGAGGCCGGCCGCGAAGGCTTCGGCCTCCTTCACCATGTGGTGGAAGATGAGCGTGCGGTGGAAGCCTTCCTCAGTCGATGCTTTCACCAGGGCGGTCTGCAGAGCGGCGAGCCGGGCTCCGCGGACCTTGGCCGAGCGGCCTTCGGCGCCCAGGAGCTGTGCGGCCTGGAGCGCGGTGTCGGTGACGTCCACGCATACGACCTGGTACGGGGCACAGATTCCCCGGTCGATGGCCTCCGAGAGGGTCAGGGTGTAGGCCCTGCTGCCGAAGGGGCCGTTGGGGTCGTCGTCCATGCTCGCGACCAGCTCGCCCGGTGCGCCGGCCTCGTCCTCGTCTCCGAGCTGCCACAGCCGGGGCGTGGCCGTCATGTACAGACGGCGTAGCGACGGGATGCGGGTGTTGTCGTGCACGACCGCCCACGGTTTTCCGATCCGCCCGGAAACCCGGTGGGCCTCGTCCACGACGATCAGGTCCCACGCCGCCAGACCAGCGGCGTGCGCCCGCTCCAGCGTGCCGAGCCCGAGCGAGGCGTACGTGGCGTACACGGTGACCTTGTCCAGGCCCCGCGTCCACTCCACCAGCTCGTCCACGTCCGTCGTGTTGGGGAAGGACGCCTCCTCACCCCGCAGCGAGGACACCCCGATCATCGGCCCCCGGCGGCCACCCTCACACCATGCGGCCTCGGTCTGAGTCAGCAGGTCCAGCGAGGGCACGAGCACCAGCACACGGCCCGCGTGGAGCTCCTCCGCGCTGCGCACTGCCACCCTCGTCTTCCCGGACCCAGTCGCCATGATCACTTGCGTGCGGAGCCCTTGCTCGGGCACCAGTGAGCCCGCGGGCACCTCGAGCGCACGCAGGACCGCGTCCACGGCCTCTCGTTGGTGGGGGCGGAGCCGCTCCACTGCCATGGTGTTCTACCTTCTTTCGCAGACAGCAGCAGTCAGCATCCATCATCGGGACCGCCAGTAGGGCTCACCATCACTTGCCTTGAGGCGATGGGGTGAGTGGGTGGTGGGGTGGTAGTGGTTGCACAGCAGTGGGTTTGGTCTTCCAAGCGTGTTTCTGCGCGGGTCGGTGTGCGGATACTCGTGATCGCGTCGACTGTCATGAGTTGACTGTCGACCGTCGTGGAGTGCCTAGCGTAGGCAGTCCCTTTTCCTCGCGCGCGCTCCCGGGTGGCAGCGGGTCTGCTGAGGCGCCAGCTCGCGTGCCTTCCGGATGGAGCGGGTGTCCCCATTTCATCGCGTGCTGTTGACGTCGGGCCGTCTTCGGCCCGAGTAGGTCCACGGGCTGGTGGTGTACTGGTTGGCTCCGTAGGCGAACGGCATGTCCGGCTGCCGGTTCATGCCTTGCTCCGGTTATGGGTGTGGAACTGCGTGACGACCTGGTTGAACTTTTCGGGCTCGTCCAGGAACAGCGCGTGACCGCTGTGTTCGAAGAAGACGGACTGGGCTCCCGCCACGTGCTCGCCGATCCACGCGGGCCCGCGCCAGTCGAACACCTTGTCCTGCCGGGCGACCAGTACGAGCGTGGGGAGGTCGAGGGTGGTCAGCCAGGAGCGCCAGTCGGCGCGCGTGTGGTCGGCCATCAGGGTATTGCGCACGGAGGGTGGGCACTTGGCCATCTCCGCGAGGAACATTTTTCTCTCGTCCTTGTGTGGAGATGTCGCCATGATGGTCTCCAGTTGCTGACGGTCCTGGCCGGCGGGGTCCGCGCTCACCTGGGCCTGCAACGCTGCCAGGGAGGCGTCGTCGAAGCACGTCGCATGGGCGTACTTCCAGTCCACGGCGTAGTACTGGCGCGGGGTCTGTTCCACGAACACCGCGGCCGCCACCCGTTCGGAGCCGAACAGCTCCAAGTAGCTCCAGATCACGGGGCAGCCCAGCGACCACCCCAATACCGTGGCCTCCCGCAGGTCGAGAGCCTCCAGCAGGTCGTGCAAGTCTGCGGCCAGGCGGGCGACCCGGTAGCCCCGGTCAGGCTTGTCGGAGTCGCCGTGGCCTCGCAGGTCCGGGGTGACGACCTGGGCGTGTTCTGCGAGAGCGGGGACGTTGCGGTCGAAGAAGCGGCCGCTGAAGGTCCATCCGTGGATGAGGACCAGAGGCTTGCCCGACCCCTGCTCGCCGTAGTGCAGCCGGGACCCGTCGTTTGCCGTGACATAACCCATGAGGTCCTCTCTTGGCGCGGCCATCGGGCGACCGGCTCCTTCAAGGCGCCCCAGGGAGCGCGGAAAGGGTGTGCGCGCCCGCTGCCAGGGAGCTGATCTGGGCAAGGGTGTAGTCAGCGGCGAGCAGCGGGGCACGGACGTCGCGGCCGAGGTCGGGGAGGTAGCTGAACAGGACGTCGGCCGGCCCGGTGATCTCGACTTCGCCGCTGACGGCGGGCAGCAGCAGGGTCTCGGCCCGGTCCAGTTCCCCACTCCAGTCGCCGGTCCGCACGCGCACCGGCGCTCCGACGTTGGTGAGGATCTGCGCGGTGGCGAAGGTGTGGCGCAACGGCTCGCCGGTCCCGGCGGTCCAGCGTTCGAGGGCGAAGTAGTGGCTCGCGGTCAGGAAGACGCGTTCCACCCCGTCGCCGACGGCGATCCGCAGGCCGGGAGCAAATTCCGGCCTCGACGCCAAATCCACCTGCCGCATCAGCATGTCGAGATTGGCGTCGAACTGCTCGTCGTCCACGGGGGAGCCATCCTCCATGTTCCAGCGCATTGCGTGCTGCTGGACGTCGGAGCTCTGCTCGATCTCGTAGACGAGGGTGCGGGGACCGAAACTGTGCAGGGTCCCACCAGGCACGTACACCGTCTGCCCTGCCCGGACCGGCAGGCGGCGAAGCACACGGTCGAAGTCCTGGGTTTCCAGCGCGGCGCGCAGCTGGTCCGTGTTCACGTCTTGCCTGACGCCGCACAGGGCGGTCGCCCCCGGGGCGGCGTCGAGGATGTGCCACGCCTCGGTCTTGCCGTTGCGTTCCCCCTCCAGGCACTGGGCGGCCCTGTCGTCCGCGTGGAGGTGGACCGGCAACGCGCCGCTGGCGTCGATGAACTTGGTCAGCACCGGGAAGTACTGCCCCGACCAGCCTGTGCCCATCAGTTCTTCGGGGTGGTCGGCGACGATCTGGCGCAGCGACCGGCCGGCCAAGGGGCCCTCTCGTACCACTGCGACGCTGCCCGAGACGTCGCTGCACTCCCACGTCTCGGCGATGCTCCACTCCGGAAGGCCGGCCTTTCCCAGATGGCGGGCGATTGCCTGGCCGCCGAATACCAGCGGCTTGGCGAGGGCGGTCAACCGCAGCGGGTACAGAACGGTGGCTCGTCCGTTCACAGGATCGGCTGTCCGCCGGTGACCGCGATCCGGGCTCCGGAAACGTAACTGGCCTCGTCGGAGGCGAGCATGACGTAGACCGTCGCCAGTTCGGCCGGCTGGCCGGGACGCCCGAGCGGGACCTGCGAGCCGAAGCTCTCCACCTGCTGCGGTGGCATGGTCGCCGGGATGAGCGGAGTCCAGATGGGGCCGGGTGCCACGCTGTTGACGCGGATGCCCTTGGGGCCGAGCAGTTGGGACAGCGATCCGGCCATGTTCGCGATACCCGCTTTGGTGACGTTGTACGGCAGCAGTTGCGGCGGCGGGGCGTCGGAGTTCACCGAGGTGGTGCCGATGATCACCGAGCCCGGTCGCATGTGCGGGACGGCGGCCTTGGCCAGGTGGAAGAAGGCGCTGATGTTGATCGCGAGGGTCCGGTCCCACTCCTCGTCGGGGATGTCTTCGAGGGAGTTGCGGGTCATCTGGAAGGCGGCGTTGTTGACCAGGATGTCGAGGTGACCGAATTCCTTCACCGCTGCGGAGATGATCGACCGGCAGTGCGCCGGATCTGCGACATCGCCGGGCATCAGGACGCATGTGCGGCCGGCGCTCTCCACCCATCGCTGGGTCTCCTGGGCGTCCTCGTGCTCGTCGAGATAGGAGATCAGGACATCCGCGCCTTCCCGTGCGTAGGCGATCGCTACCGCACGGCCGATGCCGCTGTCGCCGCCAGTGATCACCGCCGCTTTCCCGGCCAGTCGGCCTGACCCGCGGTAGCTCTGCTCACCATGATCAGGGCGCGGCGTCATTTCGGAGGTAACACCGGGCGGAGTCTGCTGCTGACGAGATTCGGACATGATGCTTTCCAGAGCTCTCGAGCTGGGATGTATGTGCCTAAGGGCCGCGGCAGGAGAGGAGAGGCAGGGCGTGCAACTCCTCGCGGGCGCTCGTGCGCCCGCATGCCCTGCATTCATGGTCGCCCGCCGTCCGACAGCCCGCCAGTGGAGGGAACAGCGCTGTGGGCGCCGGCGTGACACGGCCGTCCGAGGCCTGCTGGGCGAGGGCGGTGCGCAGGTTCTCGTACGCGCGCAGCTGCGCGTCGCAGTGCGGCCAGGTCGCGCGGCCTTCCAGCAGTCCGGCGGCGTTTCACAGGACACGGTGGCCAAGGCGTGCGGCGTGCTCGAGTTCCGGGATCTCGGTGGCGGCCGCGGCGCGAGTGATCTGGCTGTGCCGGACCACGAGGCGGATCAGGTGGGCGCGCGCGGGATCGCTCTCGATGTTGCGGACGGCGCGACGGGCGGCCGCATCGAGGGGACGGGACAGGACGGAGACGTACACAGGATGAGCAGCATGAGCGGGGCGGCGACGCCGATGGGCACTCCCCAGGACATGGCCCGGACCCCGGCCACGATGCTGATGAGCGCGCGGTTTGTTTGGTTTCGCCGGGTCATGCCAGGAGACGGTGGCCTCACCGGTGAGGCGGCGGGCCATGAGGTCGGTCATGGCCAGGCGAATCATGGCTTCAGAGCGGGCGGGCAGGGTCTCGTAGTCGCGGACCAGACGGCGGTGGAGCATCAGCCAGCCGTAGGTTCGCTCGACTGCCCAACGCTGGCGAGGGCGGCGGCGTGCTCGACAAGGTGCTTGGGATAGCCGCCGTCCGCCGTCGCCCCATGCTCCGCGCAGGCCGGGATGGGTAGCGGCGACCTGGTGAGCAGGTGGGTGCCGACGACCGGACAAACACGCTTACGTCTTCCACCGGACGGTCACCTTCGCCTCGATCCGGCCCTGGCTCATCAGCGGCAGAACGAAGACGTCGGGAAACGGCCTGCGACTCGGAAGACACGCCAAGTCGGCCTGGCGGGTCGAGCCGCCGCAGCAGGGCGCTGGACCTGGGAGGTGGTCTACGGATACTTCATCAAGTGGCGGAACGACGGGGTTTTCGCCCAGCTCACCGGTCTGCCGGGAGAGTTGGTGCGGCAGCAGGAGGGCCGCGCGGCAGGGCTGTCGGTCTGCTTGATCGACGCCGACAAGAAGGCCGTCGGCCGCAAACGCAGCATCATCACCGGCTATCTCGGCCTGCTGTTGGCGGTCCTGGTCAGCACCGCGAGTGTGCAGGAGCGACCCCAAGTGGTGGGACAAGACCAAGGAGATCGCTGGCGGCATGGTCAGCGACACCTGGAGTTCCATGAAGTGCGGTGCCGCGCTCGCCGCGGCATTCGCCCCAGGCAAGGCCGCCTTCAAGGTGATCAAGAACGCCGGCGGCGTCAAGAAGGTCCTTGCCACCCTCGCCGGCGTGGACACCAAGAAGGGCGCCATGGCCGCACTCGGATCCGGCGGATCTACGCTGTTCGGGATCAAGTCCATCAAGAAGGCCTGCTATGACGGCCTGAAGTAGACGTCATCTCTTCCCCTGATTTCTTCCCCTGAGGGATTGCTGTGCACACCCAGAACACTGACGCCGCGGGCCGACGGATCGTCCCCTGGCGCGGGGCGGTGATGCTCGCCTTCGGCTACGCCGTCTTCTACATGCCTCTGGCCTACTTCATCGACCACCCGATCAGCCTGCACTGGTTGATATGGCCCGTTGTGGCAGTGGCCGGCCTGACATTCGCCGCTGACTGGAAAGGCATCGGCGATCGCCTCTGGTTCGTCAGGACGATGTTCCTGCTCATCGTCGTGGTTGCGATCATCGGCGCCGTCCTGTCCTGATATCAGACCACTCGGCATCATCTGCATGTGGTGGAGCGTGATCACCGCCATGCGCTGCCCGTCGTGCCAGGTTCCAGGGCGGTGATCTCCCAGCGGCCGTCGCGCGCGCAGAGCGGGAGATCGTCAACGCGATCCTGTACCAGGCCCGGGTCGGCTGCCAGTGGCGCCATCTTCCGCACGACTTCCCGCCGTACACCGCCGTGTACTACTACTTCTACTTCGGGCTGTGGCGCGACGACGCCACCGACCAGACCATTCATGACCTGCTGCGCTGGCAGGTCCGCGAGTCGAAGGGCAGAGGCGAGGACCCGTCCGCGGTCGTGATGGACTCCCAGACCGTGCACGTCTCGCTCAACGCCCCGAAGAAGACGACCGGACTGGATCCGGGCAAGAGGAACCGGGGCCGCAAGCGGGGTATCGCCACCGATGGCTCGGTCTGCTCATCGCCGTCATCGTGGTCGCCGCGAGCATGCACGACAACGCCATCGGGATCACGCTGCTGGACAAGGTGGCCGCCGACAACCTCGGAGTGGTGAAGAGCTGGGTCGCTGCCGGGTTCAAGAACGCCGTCATCGAGCATGGCCGGTCGCTGGGCATCGAGGTCGAGGTGGTATCGCGTGATCCGCAGACCTAGGGGTTCGCCCCGCCCCCGAAGCGCTGGGTGGCCGAGCAGACCTTCGGCACCCTCATGCTGCACCGTCGGCTGGCCCGCGACTACGAGACCCTGCCCGCCACTTCGGCGTCCTGGGTCCGCTAATCGATGACCGACGTCATGCCCCGTCGGCTCACTGCCATGACGGCTCCCACCTGGCGCGACCGCCCTCCGTCCGCTTCCCCGGACCGGCATGAACAAGCGGGAACAAGCATGCAGGAGTTCCTGGAGCAGATCGAGATCCGTGAGGCAGCCGGCCGTGACCTCGCGGACCGGCTCCGCACCCAGATCGCGGAGCTCACCGCTCAACTGGCGGCTGCCGAGGGGGCTTTGGAGCGACTGAGGATCACTCGGGAGACCATCCTGGCTTCCTGCTGCCCGAGTGCCTGTTCGCCCACGTCATCGCGGGCCCCTACCCGGCAACCGACCGGCCCGGGGTGCGGGGGCCCGGCTGGTCTGCCTCGCCGTCGCCGTCGCCGCGCACGCGGTGATCTCCCAGCTGATGTAGGGCGGTTTCTGGACCGGCGTCCACGCCCTGCGTCGACCCAGCTCCGAGGCGGTGCGGAGATCGGGTACTACGGCGCTGACATCGCCGAACTCCTCCTCGCCGCCGGCCTGGTGGCCATCTGGCATCCCGCCTCCTCGGCCGGCCCGACCGCCGCGTCGCCGCGAGTAATGTCCCCTCGTATGGACAACGTTGAACTGAGCGACGCCATAGCGGACTTCGCGGGTCTCGTCGGTCGCGTCGAGGAGACCGGCGAGCGGGTGTGTGTCATCGACGGCGGCGAGCCGACGAGTGTGCTCCTGCCCGCGGCGGAACTCGCCGAGCTGGAACACTTCGCCCAACGGGGCCACGGCGGCGCGCGACACCGGCCCAGATCCAGATCAGGGCAGGGGCACCCGTTCGGCCCGGACCCGCAGGGCCCGTACATTCGGTACGTGCACGCTGACGGGGGGCGGATGACCTTCGTGCGGGACCGGGTGGTCGTGGCCGAACTGAGGTCCGTGGCGGAGCTCGACTGGCTGGAGGACAGGGCGCGCACGGCCCGCCAGAGCTACATGCCCCCGAAGCAGGCAGCCGCGTTCGAAGAGTTCCTCGCCCGCCAGGGCCCGGCGGGCGACGGCGTGGCGTGGATCGCCGGCAGTTGGCAGAACCAAGAGCCCTTCACGGAACTCGTGTTCATCAAGGGACCGACCGCTGAGGACGTCGCCCTCGCCTACGGGGCCGACGCGCAGGACATCGCCAACGGGCTGCTGCTCCACCAGGTCGAGGAGCGGGACGCACGGGAGGGCACCGACGACCTCACCCGCGTGCTGGCCTTCGGGGAGGAGAACGGCTGGACGTGGCTGGGCTACCACGACTTCGACCATGCCTTCTCGCGCTCCCTCGACCCGCCTCCCGAGCAGCAGATCACGCTCAGCGCGACCATGGCCAAGGCCATCTACGACTTCAGCTACTTCGAGGACGGGGTGTACCAGAACCCCTTCCCGATCGAGGACGGCGCCGAAGACCGGCGGGACATGTACGAGCTCATCTGGTACACCCCGGGGGAGGCGCCGTTCGCCCCGGAAGCGCCGCTGTCCTTCCTCAACCTGCACCTCCGTATCGCGGAGAAGGCAGGCAACTGGACGGACAACATCGCGCTGTTCTTCGAAGGCCTGGAACGGGCCTTCGGCCTCGCCTTGCCCCGGGACGCGATCACCTCCGGGAACGTGCGCTGCGCCCGTCCGGCCCGCCGCTGAATCAGGCGGCGCACAGGGTCCTGAGGACGACTGCGATCTCCCCGTTCGTCGGCGGACTGCAGCCGGTGCTGGGTCGACCAGCGGACTCGAGAGCGCCGTGCCCAGATGGCGTTTCAGTCAGGACCCGCTGGGGGCGGCGTCGAACAGGGGGTTGAGCGGATCGCCCTGGTATCCCACGACGAGGCAGGTAGCGGCGACCGGCCCCTGGGAGAGGTGTGCGAGCTGGGCGAGGGCTGCTGCCTCGGACGGCAGCCCGGCCGGATCGAGGCCGAGCGCCCAGGCTGCACGGTCGCGCCGCTGGTCGAAGTCCGGCACATCTTGTCGGTACTCGTCAGCGACCGACTGGAGTTCTTCGGCTGTCCGTCCGGGGGCATTCCGCCACCACGGTGCCACGAGACACAGCCTGACCAGTTCCGGCAGTCCGAGAGCCAGCGGTCCGGCTTCGCCGTCGAGGCTGACGTACACCACCGGGCGTTCCTCTCCGCCTTCGCCGA
Source organism: Streptomyces sp. NPDC050147 (assembly GCF_040660195.1). Classification (NCBI taxonomy): domain Bacteria; kingdom Bacillati; phylum Actinomycetota; class Actinomycetes; order Kitasatosporales; family Streptomycetaceae; genus Streptomyces; species Streptomyces sp. NPDC050147. The sequence continues at coordinate 23,429 of NZ_JBFALJ010000026.1, forward strand.
CGAAGCAGAACGCGTCCCCTGAGCCCGCCCGCGCGAACTGTTCCAGCCGCGCGCCGGAGGCGAGGCGAACTCCGTCCACCAACTCATGGTCGGCTGGATCCGTCGCGTCGAGGTCCGCGACCCCGGCGAAGAACGCGACGACCTCCTCGTCGGCGCAAAGGAGAGGCAGCAACGCATCGGTGCGGGCAGATGGACCGGGGCCTGTCGGCGTATTCGATGCGCTCACCCGGCAACCGTAACCGGGGGCAGCCGCGCGTGATGGTGAGTTCGGTGAACACTTGAGGGGGCTCGGCCGCAGAAACGTCGGCGAGTTCTGGCAACACCAGAGCTCGTCAGGGCTGAGCCCGGGCGTGTGATGTGCGTGGAGGCTCGCAGCACGATGTCCGGGCCTGTCCCGGGCTACGAACGGATGCGGGTGCGTTGCCGCTCCGGTCGCGCTCACACACCTGCGCCACGTCTCAGTGTCGTTGAAGAAGCCGCCCGTGCGGCCAGGACAGGGCAGGGTCGCCGCCTGCGCAGGCTCGGGTGCGCGGGGCCATCAGCCCGCCCGGACCAGAAAACGCTGGTCTGCTGCGCCGGTGCAGTGTTCCTCGATCACCTCGGCGCTCGCAGTGGTGTCGTTGTCGACGATGCCGATGCACCCGCTGCTCGTGGCCGGACGCATCCGGAAGGTTCCATCAGTGGGTTCCAGGCGGAAGGAGGTGCCTTGCGCACGGTTCCGGCGGGTTTCGAGTATGCCTTTGAGGTGGTCCTCGCCCATGACCGTCAGGCATCCCTTTCCCATCTGGGGGTGGTGCCACTGGATGCGGTAGAGCCCGGCGGCACCTGCCGGTTCGAGGTAGGCGCGCGGCGGGGGCCTGGGTACAGGCCTTCTTGCGTCGGTGAGGCGGTGACTTGCGGTGGCCTTGCGGCCCGTGATGATCACGGGTCGTCGGGGTCGTCGGGGTCGTCGTCCAGGCCGGCGAAGACGAGGTCGGCCAAGGCCTCGAGTCCGGCCCCGCCGGAGGCCGACCGCCCGGCGTACCGGGTTGCAGGCCGTTGCCAAGGAGTGGGCGCGAATGATTGAACGATGACAATTTGCTCGATCCGCAGCGGACACGTACAACTCGACAGCGGCCCTGGACGCGAGCAGAGCATCACCATCGCCGCCAAGCACGCGGCCGGTGAGGTGCTCAGAAGGGCCGCGTTCCCTCTGTCCCACTCTGTCGGACACGGCAACAACAGCAAGCCCCGACAAGGGCCGACAACCCGAATTACTGTAGGTGTTCTGTCCTGGCCCGGTTAGGGATTCCAATAGACGGTGGTGAATGTGCGGTCGAAGCGACGGGCCGCCAGGTCCGCGCGCTGGATTCCCCACTGCACGTCCGCGCCTTCCCGACCGCTGATGTCCGGGTTCCAGTGGGCCAGCAGAACCCAGTCCTCGACAGCGCCCGACACCGGCTCACCGCCGCCCCACCGCCCCCGGTTTGCCTGACGCACGGCACGCTGCGCGACGAATTTCAGCGGGTCCGGGTCGGAGTCCTCCTGGTCCGCGTATCCGCCGATCTGCAGATGCCCCCTTCTGTCAGAGGCGTCGCACCAGACAATGACCAGCTCGTCAGCGTGCGGAAACCCGGGAAGTGAGTGGTACGGCAGATCCGGTTCGGCTCTGGCTCTCAGCTCGCCCTGCGGGTAGGAATCGACGATCTTCTGGTAGTGGTCATCGCCGGGGTAGCCGTTCCAGGTGTTCTTGTCGCGTTCCTCCACCGGTGTGCCGACCGGGACATAGATGGCCTGGCCGTAGTTGCCGTCGCCGTCCGTTTCATCGAGTGAGGCGAAGAGCAGCAGGCGTCCGTCGGGCGGCAGAGGGAGGTCCGTCGCGGCCTTCGGCAGCGCGGCGAAGTCGACGGACGCGAGGTACGGGTGCTCAGGGTCCTGGATCTCGGCGGGCAGCAGCAGCGGCCCGCCGAACCTGCCCGCGACCGGCCCGTCTCCGTCACCGCTGAGGACCGCGCAAGGCCGGACGTAGCCGATCCATCGGTCCACCTCTTCGGCCGGCAGCGGGTCGATGTCCTCCCACGGGTACCCCTCCTCAACTGCTCGTTCACGAAAAGGAATCAGCATTTCTCGAAGCTCAATATCCGTCACACCGGCGACTGTAGTTCCCGCCACCGACAACCCCGTGGCCTCCGGGACAACGAAGGCTTCGGTCAGGTTCGGGGAGACCCTGGCGAGGGCTCCGCCCCGGAGGTCGAATGCCACGGGTCGTACATTCGTAGCCGTCCGCGCTGCCGATCCAAGGTCCGCTCGAGGCGTCTCGTAGGCCCCGCAGTGGGGGGAGGCGCAATGTGGACATGCTGACGTGGATGATCGAGCGCAGCCGGGTTGGGAAGGGTTTACCTTCATGGGCATGGATCATCAGGGGGAGTTTCGTCGGGCAGCGCTTGAGTTGGGCATCCCGGACGACGAGATCAGCAGATTCAGTCAGCACCTTCGCTTGTCGATCGGGTTGTCCGGGGTGGGCGGTGGTTCTCCGGTCGGGCAGTTCGGTGGGTTGCCCAGGCTGCCGATGGGCATGAAGTGGCCGTCCGCCGGGGACATTCTGTTGCCGTTGCTCTTTTCCGTCGATTGCGGGGCGCTGCCGAGAGTCGACGGCTTCGACCTACCGGCGGACGGGACACTGCTCTTCTTCGTGGACCAGGAAAAGGACCATGGGGACAGTTCCGGGAGGTACGCGCGAGTCGTGTATGTACCGGACGGCACTGAAACCGCGGTCGCGGAAGCCCCCAGCTCCGTCTGTGTCCGCGAGCAGCTCGGCCTCTGCGCCGAGCTCAGAGCCGAACTGCCCCTTTGGCTCCAGGAGGGCGAGGACGAGGACTGGCACGAGTACTGGGAGGATCTCGATTGGGAGGACATGTCGCCCTTCCAGCAGCAGTTGGTCCGGTACATGGAGCGTGACCTGCCGCACCTGGACGAACTTCGAACTCTGGCCTACGGCCTCTGGCCGTCTGGCGCCTTCGTCGTCATCGGCGGGTATGCCGATGACGAGGTGATCAACAGCATCGCGGAGCAGACCCTCGCGGGACGCGAGAAGGCAGGTGAGATCCCCGCCATCCCGATCGCGAAATGGTATTCCCACCTGGAGAAGGAAAAGCACCGGCTGACGAGCGAATGGATATCGCTCGCCAGTGAAGCCCGGGCCTACGAGGAGTACTACACGAGTTTTGTGATCCGCCACGACGACCTGGCCGCCACTCGGGTGGGCGAGGCGCTGGCCGTGACCGGTTTCAAGGCTCCGTGAATAGGTTCGACGCACCTCTGCAACGGGGAGGGCTGCTGAAGGCTGTTGCGCAAGGAGCCGGCCGATGTCGAGGGGCGGCCGGCTCGGCCGGAGGCCGCCGAGGCGGTCTTCGGGGAGTGGGCCGAGGCAACGGAAGGCGGCCGGATGCCGCCGGGCATCATGGAGCCGGAGCAAGGGGAGGCAGTCATGCCAACTCCGAAGGCCGGGAACCCGTTGTGAGGCTACGAAGAAGGTAACGCGGGGGCGGCGGCATCGGCGGCTTCGGCGGTTGGATGCACCTCGCCATCATCCGCACGAGGCGAAGATCCTCCGATGCCCGATCGTGATCCACGGGTGCACAACCCGGTATGGACCCCGGCTGTCTGAAAGGCGCCGGAGGAGGGCTCTCCGGCGCCTTTCGGTACAGAGATCGGAGATCAGGTGGGCAAGGGAGTCTGGAGAGCTGTCGTGGCCGGTGGCGCGGCGGCGGTGTTCACGGGCGTGGCCGCGGTGCCGGCCGGGGCGGCCGAGGGCGGGGTCTCCTTCACCCGCGTCCAGGTGAACGGCGGCAAGCCGATCGTGATCGGGGTGTCCAAGGAGGTCGCGGTGCCCACCTCCTTCCGGATGGCGACCTCCCACAAGTGGAAGTGGCCGGCGGTGTTCCTGTACCGCGGCAACACGGGTGACCGACTGTGGCACGCGGTCGAAACGAGCGACTGCCACGAGGTGAGCTCGGGCGTCTGCGACTTCAACGAGACGATGTACTTCGACCCCAGTGTGTGGGACATGCGCAACAGCGAGGCCGGAGCCTGGAAGGTCGGGGCCGAGGTGTTCTTCAAGGGCGGCGGCGGTGACACGGACGGCAAGGGTCTGACCGCCTACGTCAAGCGCAACTCCCGCCTGAGTGTCAATGCCGCGCCCGAGCCGGTGGCCAAGGGCAAGACCATCACCGTGACCGGCGAGGTGACGCGGGCCAACTGGGAGACGAAGAAGTACGTCTCCTACGGAAGCCGCCTGGTGAGCCTGCAGTTCAAGGCCAGCGTGAGCCACCTCCTACACCACGGTGAAGAAGGTGCGCGCCAATGGCTCGGGTGATCTCAAGACGACTGTGAAGGCGTCCAAGACGGGCGCGTGGCGCTGGGCGTACTACGGCAACACCACCACCGGAGCGTCGACTTCTGCCACGGACAACGTCGTGGTGCGGTGAGAACCCGTCCTGCCTTCTGAGACGGGCCTGAGCGGGTCCCCTCGTACGATCGGAGGCCGGGCCCAGCGACGGTCAGTGCGCAGACGGCTCCAAAGATGAGCCCTCAGCCCCGGTGTGACGGCGTGTGCCGACCATTTTGTGACGTGCGCGAATACCGGGGGCCGTGTGTGGCCCGGTCTCCCGCGAAACCGGGCCATCCGCACACCTGCGTGCCGGGCGCCCCTCCTGTGAGGGCGCGACCCGGACGCGGGAGCCCCCTTCACGTACGCTCCGAACTTCCCCTCTGTAAAGGGCTTTTCAGGAGAACGCCAGCGTGTCGGAGGGCAGCCTGTACGGCATGTTCCTCTCCACGATCATCGCTCTCATGTCGGCGGTTGCCGCCCTCGGAGCCGCGGCCTTGGCCACCTACACGGCGCGCGGGAACAGCATCTGCGCCAGCTTCGATCTTGCACTGGTCCTCTACAGCGCTTCGAGGCTTCCTGGCGTGAGCGCGCGCTGAACACCGAAGAAGCCCTCAAAGCCGCCCACGCCGAGATTGCCGACCAGCGCGAGCGCGTCGCCGAGCTCCTGGGCCGAGCCGTCGAGCTGCAGCAGGACTGGACAGATGCCGACGTCGTACGCATCACCACCGCCAACGTGGCCCTGCGCCGTGAGATCAGCGCGTTGACGTTCGACAACGAACGCCTCGGCAGGCGCCTCACGGCCACCCGGGACAACGATCGCTTCGCCGACCGGCGCATCGCTGCACTGGAGGCCGGCATCGCCGAGCAGCTCATGGCGCCGCCCTCCGACAGCTGAGAGCGGCACGTCGCACCAGATGGCGCCCACGGCCCCGTCCGCCCGTGTACCCGCGCGGGCGGACGGGGCCGGCCCTCACGCTGCCCAAGCGCAGGAAAAGGCACGCTTCCGTGGTTCGCAGACGGCCGGCTGCAGGCTGGTCATTCCTCTGCGTCGCGGACCAGGAGTGCGATCTGCACCCGATTGTCGACCGCCAGCTTGGCGAACAGGCTGCCTGTGTGCGCCTTGACGGTCGCCATGCTGATGCGCAGCCGCTGGGCGATCTCCGGGTTGCCCAGTCCGTCCGCGATGGCCCGGGCGGTTTCGAGTTCCCGTTCGGTCAGTGCGGACAGCTGCTTCCGTGCGGCTTCGCGGGATGAGCTGCGAGCGTGAGCGGACTGCGGCCCGGTTGCTGCGGCGATCACCCGTGCCGTGGCCGCTGCTGAGAGCACGGGGTTGCCGGCCGCGACGGTCCGCACCGCATCGAGAATCTGCGGCGGTCGGGTGTCTTTGAGGACGAATCCCAGGGCTCCGGCACGCAGGGCGCCGAGCACCAGATCGTCGGAGTCGAAGGTGGTCAGCATGAGCACCCGCGGCGGCGCCGCTCGGGTGAGGAGCTCCCGGGTTGCGCTGAGACCGTCACGGCCGGGCATGCGCACGTCCATGAGTACGACGTCTGGCCGGTGCCCGTCCACCGCAGTGATCGCAGCGTCGCCGTCGGCCGCCTCCGCGACGACGGTCAGGTCCGGTTCGCCGTCGATGACGAGCCGCAGCGCCATGCGCACCAGCTGTTCGTCGCCAGTCACCGACAGCAGGGACCCGGAGTCACCTACGAAGCTGCGGAGGCAGTTCCACCCAGCGTCGCGGGAGGCCGGCGTCGGTGGCCGCGTGGCCGTCGGTGATGCGGAGACCGGCCGCCCCGCAGGCGTAGGCGAGTTCGCGCGCGGCGTACGGGGTCTGGGGGCCGGTCTGCCAGAAGCGGAAGTGCCAGTACGCGGGCGGGTCCGCCTCGTCCGGGGAGAGGCCGATCTCTTCGTGGTTCACGCTCCGGCCGTCCTTGGCCAGCGTGCCGTGGGTGCCGCCCTTCGGGTTGAAGTACACCCCGTATGCCGTGGTTCGAGGCGACATCGCGCGCAGCACGGCGTCGTCGTTCGGCATGTATCCGTCTTGCGTGATGACGCAGCCGCCGGGGCTGCCGGGCAGGCCGATCACCGCGACGTAGCGCAGGGACGCGTGGTAGTCCCCCTCCTCGAACGGAGCGTGCTCCGCGGTGGTATTGGGGCAGCGCGCCGGGTCCGCGCCCAGCCGCCGGATGACCTCGTCCTCGTCCAGGTCGCGCACGAAGGCGATGCCGAGCCCTTCGGTCCACAACTCCTCTCCGCTGAAAGCCTCGATCAATGCGTCCGCGGCGCAGAAGGCAGCCAGTTCCTCCGAGGGCGGTGCCACCGCCCCCGGCAGGTCCGCGACGACCGGAGCGAGTGGCGTCGTCATCAGCAGTCGGCCGGGTGACCAGGGGCCGGTCTGCGGGGTCCACGCATCCGCTCCGGCCCGGATGAGTGCACGGACGCTGTCCTCGTCGCTGCGGCAGACGGCGTGCCACAGCGCGGTGTGTCCCTCCGGATCGGGTGCGTCGACCCGCGTGACGTGCGGAAGCAGCGCGGCCACGCATTCCGCGCCGCCCCGCTCGGCCGCCAGATGCAGAGGCGTTGCGCCTGAGCAGGCGTCGGTGTCTGCCGGTGCGCCGCCGTCCAGCCGGGCCTGAATCAGCGCCGGGTCTCCCCAGTCTCCGTACTTCATGCCCTTCCAGTCGGCCCGCGGCACGTAGCGCACGCGTGCCTCTTCCTGCTCGCGCAGAGCCCTGCGCTCGTATCCGGACATCGGCCGGGCGAGGAAGCTCGGCGGCCCGCTCACCCGGAGAACGGAGAGGGAGTCAGGTCCTGCGCCGGGCTCCAGTGGCGGCAGGTCGGGCCATACCTCGACGGCCCGCGCGGCTGCGGCGCGCAGGGCACCGGCGTCGACCAATGTGCTGGTCTCCGGGAGGTCCTCGTCCGGCCACTCCACAACCAGCCGCGTCGCACCGGGCGGTGGCAGTTCCGTCAGGTACAGGTCGACGTCGGTCTTGAACAGTGAGCGGCGGACATCGCTCATCCCGGGATCCAGCGCGATCAGTCCGGTCGCCGCTCCCACGACCGCCATGGCGCCCCCGGCCTGCGCCGGGCCGACCACCCGCTCCTGCCGCGCGTCGAGCGAGGTCACCCGTCGGCCGTCCCCCAGCGAGAGTCCCACTCGGAGACCGGACTGCCGCCCCCCTCGCTCGCTCTGCCAGTAGACCGGCCGGTGCACAGAGAGGTGCAGCGTGACTGAGCTCGGCCACACGGACCAGCCGGTCACCATCACCCTGACGGCCCGTCCCTCACCGGCTACCGCGAGCTGCGGCACCAGTGCGGGGGCAAACCAGTCGACCGGCGGTCGGTCACGGGCCATGCCCTCTCCTGGAGGGCCCAGCCGGACCACCACCTCACGCTGCTCGACCTGTTCCTCGGGTAGCACCAAGTCATCGAAGAATCCCATGCGTTCATGCTGTCACCAGGGTCTGACAGTCATCTCTGTTCGCCGCGTGGAGGACCCCCGCACGGCCACACCATCCCGGAGAAGACTGACAACCAGGCGGCCCGTTTGCGAAGGGGCGCACGCGGCGGGCGGCCGCCCGGCTTCGATGAGGAGCGCTACACGAAGCGCAACACCGCGGAGCGGGCGATCAACCGCCTGAAACAGTCCCGGGCAGTCGCCACTCGCTACGACTAGAGCGGCTACGTCTTCCTCGGCACTGCCACTGCCGTGGCCGTCGCGATCTGGCTTCGGACTTGAGCTCCTACGAGACCCAGCAGTAGACGCTCTGGTCCTCGCGCCGGGCGCTGCTGACGAGGGCAGCCAGATCACCCACGATCGCGTCGGCGATCTCCGTGCTGATGACCTCGTCATCCTCCGCACGCAACTGAGTCCATGAGGCGGCGACGTCACTCAGCCTGGAGTGCGTGGCTTCCGCGAGTGCAGTGGACAGGCGAGGCGAGAGTGCGAAGACGACGCATCCGTCGTTGTCCTGGCCGTCGATGATCCGAGGTTCACCGGCCTCGACGAGTTCCTCGAAGCTGCCGCCGACCAGAAGGCATTCCCACTCGACCACGGCCTCTTCGGGATCGAAGTTGCCAAAGGAGAGCGACTCGAATGCCCGTCCCGGCCCGGCCTGGAGGGCCAGGCTCGCTGACGTGTCGTCCGGCGCGACGAAGAACTTCACGATGATGCTCACCCGGGCATCATGCCTGACAACCCCCCCCCATCCATGATCGGCCGGACAAGTCCTAGCTGTTTCGGCGGTGTGGTTCTCGAGCGGCCTTGTGCAGCTGGTTCTCGCCCGCAGTCTCGGACACCTCGCCCCTGGTCACGTGCCGGCGTGGTAGCGGCCGTTCTTCTCGACGATGGGCATGAACCCGGGGCAGACAGTCCGTAACTCGTGGGCCCCCAGGCAGGAGAAAATGGGGCTTGTAGTTGCGTGCCTTCGCCCCGGGTCGACCGTCGGACGCCCCGCTCCGGTAGCCCGCCGTGCGGATCCCGGACAAGGGCCCTGCAGTATCTCCGCACGCTCCGCGTGCGGTTGCCGGATGCGGTGCTACTCGGGCCGCTGGGTCTGGGCGTTGTGAGCCAGACCGTCAGGGTGCTCTGTCGTGCGCGCTCCGAGTCGAAGGACCAGTACGCGCTGGGTTGTCTGGGCAGGTGGCTGCCGGCGGATCTGTCCGATCTCCTGCCAGCCCCAGTCTTCGAAGGCGGCGAGCGCCGGGTGATCGGCCTGGTCGGCCAGGGTGACGCCGAGGGATGCCTGGTGGTCGGCGAGCAGGCGTTCCTGCAGACGGCGGGCGAGTCCGCGGGCCTGCTCGTGCGGATGGACGAGGGTTTCGGTGATCGCGAAGACGTGTCCGGACGCGGTGAGTTGCTCGAGGTTCTGGGGCAGAGGACCGTCAAACCCTTGCCACCAGGAGCCGTCGCGCGCTATGGGAAGTCCCTACGCGCAGCCGGTCAGTGCTTTCGCCTCGGCGACCAGCATGTCGAATCCCGGCTGCTGTACGACGTGTGCCAGGCGGTGCAGGAACTCCTGTCGGCCGTGGAACTCCTCACCGGAGTCAACTGTGGAGGATTCCACGTACAGGTCCGCGAGGTCCTCTCGCAGGTCCTCGGCCTGCCAGCGGTTCAGCCGGCGCAGACGCACGGCGTCCATGGCGGACGGCTCTGAGCTGTCGGGTTTGTCTGGGTGCTGGGGGGTGTGCATGGGGCGCCTCGGTTCAGAAGACCGGAAGACACGCAGGACGGCATCGTGTCCAATTGGCGGTGCGCGGCCGGGGTCTGGGGCGCCTGCTTCGCAGCATAGTCCTGGATCGGTACTGCGTTGCTGTCCGCTGATGGCCAGGATCACTGGGGAGTGGGCAGGTAGACGGTGAGGGCGTGGCCCCTCTTGTCGAGGACGAGGGTGTCGGCGGCGGGGCTCACTTCGCCGTCTCGGGTGTAGTCGCCTGCCGTGCCCACACCGTCGATGCGCAGGCGGGTGGCGGTGGTTTCCTGGTAGACGCGGGAGCGGGCGAGGGTTCCGGTGAGGAAGGCCGCGACGAGGCGGGTGCGGGCGAAGGGGTGTTTTCCGTCGACGATGCGCAGGTCGAGGAGGCCGTCGTCGAGGGTGCGGCGGTAGGAGGGTGCGAAGCCGGGCGGGTCGTAGCGACTGTTGCCGGCGAAGAGCAGCCACAGCCGCCGGGCTGTCCGTCGAGGGTGACGTCGATGGGGGCGCCGTCAGCAAGGACACGGAGCAGGCCGATGGCGAGGGCGGGCCATTTGCCGAGAGCCCTCTCGCGGGCTTCCCGGGCCCGGACGAGTTCGGGGTAGACGCCGATGCTGAACGTGTTGAGGAAGTAGGTGCAGTCGCCGTCGCCGGTGATCCGGCCGAGGTCGACGGCGCCGCCGCGGCCCGCCTCCACCGCGTCGGCGGCCTCTTTCAAGGTCGGCAGTCCAAGGTCGGCGGCGAAGTGGTTGAGGGTGCCGCCGGGGAACACCGCGAGCGGCAGCCGGTTGTCGACGGCCAGCACGGCTGCCGCGTTGACCGTGCCGTCGCCCCCGACCACGCCCAGTGCGCCGCCACGCGCCTGTACCTCCGTGGCGGCCTGCCGAAGAACAGTGTGCAGATCCTCGCCCGCTTCGCAGACCCGCAGGTCCGCTTTCGGCAGCAGAGTGCGTAGTTCGACTTCGGCCGGGACTTCGCCACCGGCGTCGCTGTTGACGACCACGACAAGACCCTCGCCGGACGGAAGAGCGGGAACCGGAAGCTTCGGCCGGGCGCTGTCGGCGGGCTCGTCGCGGTGCACCGGCCACCAGCGGCACGTCGCCACGGCGATCCCCACGCCGAACGCGGCGTCCACGAGAACGCGGCCGGGGCGTGTGTGCTCCGGTACGGAGGCGGGAGGCGGCGATGCCCGCGGCGAGGGGAATGAGGGCGGCCCCCGACCGGGGCGTCTCCAGGGTGGCAGCAGTTGCGAGGGCGGCGGCTCTGGCCGTGCGATAAGAGGTCGCCACCCCGCTCGGCGGATGCCTGGGCGGTCGGAGCTTGTCGAGCGCCTTGGCAGTGGCCTGGATGGCGGCGGAGACAAGGGCCAGCGAGCCGGTACCGCGCAGGACGGCCCGGCGTGCGCTGCGGTTGCCGGTCAGGCCCTTCGTGGCCGAGGAGGCGAGGCTCGTGCGTTCGCCGGGACGCGGTTCGAGGGTTCGCATGCCGGGCGGGTACCCCTACCAGTAGGGGGACAGGCTGCTGCTTTCGTCGGCGAAGGCCGCACCGGGCCGGGAGACAGATCCCTCCATGCTCGGAACCAGCAGCCAGGATCAGCCCGCCGCGGCTGCCTTCGGGAGGGCGGACTCAAATCCCACGCTCCCGGCACCGAGACCGTGCCCGCACCCGGAGCAACCATGCTGGGCAGTCTGGCCAAAGATGCGTCAACCACACCGGCCTTCTGAGGACGCTGGCGATGCCCCAGGGACAGCCGTCAACTTTTGCGGAACGGATCAGGACACCAGATCAGCGAGGGGCTCGGTGTCGTCGATGAAGGCGCGGGCCACGTCGGAGAGACGGCGGTTGTGGGCGCGGGCGTAGCTGCGCAGGGCGGTGAACGCCTGTTCCATGTCGATGCCCTGGCGTTCGGCGAGTTTTCCCTTGGCCTGTTCGATCAGTACCCGGCTGTTCAGCGCGGTCTGCAACTGCTCATTGAGGGCCGTGGTGCGTTGAGTGGTGCGCTGTTGCAGGAGGCTGATGGTGGCGACGTCGGCCAGAGCTTGGGCGAGGGGCGTGCCCACCGGATCGAAGGGGCCAGGGGCGGCACGGAAGAGGTTCAGTGCGCCGACGACCTCGTCCCGCAACCGCATGGGCAGGGCTTGGACCGCGCTGAAGCCGTGAAGCTGGGCCCGGGCGGCGAAGCGGGGCCAGCGGGCGGCCTCCGTACGCAGGTCCGGGACCGCCACGGGTGCTCCGGTGCGGTAGCAGTCCAGACAGGGGCCCTCGTCGTTCTGGAGCTGGAAGAGCTCCAGCAGGCGCACCTGTTCGTCGGAGGCGGCCATCACCCGCAGTTCGCCGTCCCGGTCGGCGAGCAGCACGCCGGCGGCGCTCGCGCCGAGCATTCCCACGCAGCGGTCGGTCAGCAGACGCAGGAAGTCGATCAGGTCGAAGTCGGCGACCAGATTGTCCGCCAACTCGACGAAGGTCTTGGCCAGGAGTCGCTCATCCATCATTTACACCTCTATGAAGAAGGACTGGCCCTGCCCGAATGGGGAGGGAAGCGCGGCGCATCGTGCGTTCACCGGACTGATCGAGGGCGTCATGTGTCCTCGTCGCTCCGGGTCGGCTCCGCGCCGGGGGAGAAGCGGAGCCGACCGGCCACCACGTCGGCGGACACGACGGTGAGCTGACGCCCGTGGGCATAGGCATGGGCGCGCAGCCGCACGAAGGCTTCCTCGATACCGACGCCGAGCTGGACGGTGAGCATGCCGGTGGCCTGGGATATCTCCGCCCGGTACCCGCCCAGGTCCTCGGTATGCCCTTTCCCTGATGCGCCCGTTTCATCGATCCGGGCGTCGAGCAGGACCAGCGTCGCGAGTTCGGCGAAAGCCAGTGCGTCGGCCAGCTCCTCCGCGTCCAACCGGACCGGGACCTGGGCGTACAGATCCAGAACCCCGGGGCTGATCGCTCCTATCTGCAGAGGGAGCGCGAAGACCGCGCGCGCCCCGGCTTCCAGGGCCGCATCGGCGAACACGGGCCAGCAGTCCTGCAGTTCACCGGTCCGCAGGTCGGGCGTCAGGACGGCCGAACCGTGCGTGAAGGCATCCACACACGGCCCCTCGCCCAGCGTGAGCTGCAGCTCTTCCAACTGCTCACTGATGTCATCGGTGCTGCACAGGGGATGGCTCGCCCCGGTCCGGAACATCGCCGACACCCCGGCCCCACCGACCGGCAGCGCGGCCACCGCGGCCATACACACATCCACGACGCCGACTCGGGCACCACGCAGGGCCGCCTGGTCGGCGACCAGCAGGCGGATCCGGGAGGACCGGCTGGTGGGCATCATCCGGGCCACCTCGTCCAGGCGTGATGGGCCAGTCCCTCCAGCCTCACCATGATCCGCTCTCCGAGAGGGAGGGCCAGCACACGGAACACCGTGGCGCCGGCCGGCCTCCAGCTCTCTCCGATGTCCTGCCACCCCCAGGCCCGGAAGGCGGTCAGGTCCGGATGATCGGCCTGACCCACCAAGGCAGCGCCCAGTGACGCCTGGTGGTCGCCCAACAGCCGCTCCTGCAGGCGGCGGGCCAGTGCCTGGTCCTGACGGTGCGGGCGGACCAAGATGTTGGTGATCGCGAAGGCCTGGTCGGACTCGGTGACTTGCTCAATGCTGCGCGGCAACTCACCGTCGAACCCCTCCACGTACAGATCCGCCAGATCCTCAAGCAGGTCCTCCACCAGCCAGCGGTTCACCCGGCGCAGCCGCGCCCCGCCGATGTCGGGCGACTCGTGGCCTGCGGGCTTCCGTGGCTGCTGCACCCGGGGCCAGGCCGTCACAACCCACCGCCCGAGACAGAAGGAGCGAGCTGATGCACTGCCTCGGAACACGCCGTGGGGAGTGGAACCGGGGCAGTGGAGAGGGGGGCCTGGAGGGGCGCTGGTCCTGGAACAGCAGGCGGCCCCATGAGCACGAAGCCGCAACCGATCAGGGTGATCATCCGCGCCAGCATGGGAGGCGGGTAATGCAGCCGTAGCGTGGCCCCAGCCACGGTGGAGTGCAGGAACGCCTCGATGAAGGTGTTGAGGCCGTTGCAGTCGCAGAAGGTGACAGGGGTGAGATCGACGTCAATGACGGGCACGCCGTCCCGGAGGCACCGCTCAAACGTCGCACGGATCAGCGGCACCGTCTCCAGATCGATCTCACCGGCCAGGGTGATCAGCGCCCGGTTCCTTCTGCCGTGCCGGTAGATGTTCAACTGCGGTAAGGGCATGACGCCTCAGTTCCAGAGATCCGCTGGGCAGAGCCACACAGACAAGGGAACCGCTCAGTCCCTCCAAGGGATGCACCGTGGGACCGGGACGATGTGGTCCGCTCCCCGCAGCCATCTGTGTCGAGCAGCAACAGGTCCGCCGGGGTCCGGGACGTCCGTTCTTCAGGATAGTCCCCATCCCGCCCGAGCTGGTGTCCGGAAGCTGCCCATTCTCAGGGGCTGGTCATCGGACAGGTTCAGCGGTACCTGGTGTGCATATCCGTTGTGCCACACGGTGCTTGGAGGCTGGTACGAAATGTGGCGACCGATGTTTGTCTGCGTACGCAAGTCCGTGAAACTCCGAGGAGGTGGCTTCGCGTGACGGAGCCGATCAGTCAGACCCAGCACAAGGTCCGACCCGAGGACCCCCGCGCCGCCGTCGGTACGACGCTGGAGACCGGAGCGAGGGAGCTGGCGGCGATCCGCGGCAAGACGATCATCGCGGACGGAGTCGTGGAGAAAATCGCCGGGATCGCCGCACGCGAAGTGCCCGGAATCCACGCACTGGGAGGCGGATTCAGCCGAACCGTGGGTGCGATGCGTGATCGCGTGCCCGGCGGACGCTCCAGCGCGGGACGCGGCGTCAAGGTCGAGGTCGGCGAGAAGCAGACCGCCATCGACCTGGAAGTGGTCGTGGAGTACGGCGTGAGCATCACCGAGGTCGCCGCGGACGTACGCGAGAACGTGATCGGGGCGGTGGAACGAATGACTGGTCTCGAAGTCGTCGAAGTGAACATCTCCGTCAACGACGTGCACCTGCCCGAAGAGAACACATCAAAGACCGGCGAGGGCCGGGTGCAATAGCACCACGCTCAAGGCGACACGTGCGGCGGCCCGGAAGCACCGGGCGCCGCCGCGCGTGCGCCGGACGATGACGGGCGTGCCACGCGTTCGACAGTTCCGTCGGAGAGCGAGAACACTCAGCGCCGGCGACCGCGGCTGCGCGGGGACCATCCGGACCCCAGGCCGCCCGAGTTCAGGGCGAGGAGGGCGAGCCCGACGAGCATGAGACTCGTCGGGCTGAAGACTGCCTCGGTCGACGTCTCGGTTGCGTGGATGACGAAGGCGATGACGAAGAGCACGGCCGCCACGAATGCCAGCATCTGTCTTCTCCTGCCGATGAGCGGCGAACCACAGGCGATTCCGGTGGCTACGCCGACAGACGAGTTCCCCACTCAACCCTGATCATGCGTGCGCGGTGACCGACACGGCGTGAAAGCGGATCAAGGATCTGCTCTCACACCGGCCTGCACGCGGGGCGGCCGGTGGCACAGCCACCGCACGGTGAACGAGCCCGTGCGTGGAAGTAGCGCACCGGTGCCGACGACGATCCGCATGGCCATCCTGCGCTGACTGCGGAACCTTGAAGACCGCGTAGCACCCATCCCGCCAGGCCGGTGGACGAAGGGCCGTGACACGCTCGGCCCGCGCTGGGCCTGCATGAAAAGGATGTGCCTTTGGCCCGTCTTGGATCAGATGCGCAGCAGCCGCTCAATGCATGAGACCCCTGAGCATCCAGGGCTTCGTCGGACGATGGTCCAACTGCTCATCGTTCTGGGCGTCTTCTACGTGGTGTGGTTTGTCATCTCGTACCTCTCAGGCGGCTCGCTCGGGTCATCACTGACCGCGCCACTCATACTTCTGGCGCCCGGAGCCGGGATAGCGGTCGTCCGCTACAAGCAGTTCAAGCACCGTTAGGACCGGGAGGGGTGGGCCTGCGAGCCTCACACGGCAGTGCCGCGCGCGCCCGGCTCGTCCGGCCTCACGGAGGTGCCGGGAATCCCCGGTCGCGCGTCGCTGTCCGGGCCACAGGTCGTCATACGAGGCGTCCATGAACTGCGCCTGCGGCCCGCGCAGTGCCGACACGTGGGCTATCTCGCCTCGGGCCGCCTCAGCGAGGCGCGCCGCGTAACGATACGTAGCGCCCCGCAGGGGCTCGCTTCTAGCCGCCAGGTCGATCTCCGCCTGCGCAAGCCACAGGACAGGTCATCGACGAACTGGTCGAGCACGGGATCCGCTGCGGTCCCGCCATTGGACGGGCGCGTGAACGCGGCCTTCTCCACCTGCGACGCGATGCTCAGGAACTTCAGGCGGCCTCGCCGGACGCACTGCGCACGATCTGCCACGCGACGTTCGCCTGGGTGATCGTCTTCACCGCCTTCCACGTCTACTGGTACTTCGGCGGCACGTTCGGCTTCGGTGACGCGAGCGCCACCGTCCCGCAGACCAAGACCGTCGGCGACTGGGTTTTCGCGGCGGTGATCAGCGTCATGTTCCTGGTCGGCGCGCTCGTCCCGTTCGCGCTCCACCGGCCCTGGGGCCGCACCGTGCCCCGCTGGATCCTGCACTGCTGCACCTGGACGGGGGCCGTGCTGCCCATCGTGCGCGGCATGGCGGGGGTCCTCGACAGCGTGGTCCGCCACACCGGTCTGCTGGAGGACGGCCTCACCGGCCTCTCCGAGGAGCAGGTCTCCGGCGACGCCGACCCGACCGGGTACACGGAGTGGTCGACCACCGCCACCGACCTCTACTTCGTCATCGGCGGTGTCCTCTTCACCGTCGCCGCGCTCCGCTACCGCCGCTCCCTCGCAACGACGTCCGCGCGGCACTGACGTCCGCGCCGAGGTCTTGTTCGGCGGCTGCACCGAGCCTGGCAACGTCAAAGCGGGACGACATGCCTGCCCGATCCGCTTCCAGTGCGCCGGCTGCGGCATCTACCGTCCCGACCCCTCCTACCTGCCCGCCATCGAAGACCACATCCGATCGATGAAGGCCGACCGGGAGTCCGCCGAGGCAATGGATGCTGAGGAATGGGTCGCGCGCAACATGGCCGAGCATGTGGCGCCCTTGAAGGACGTTGCCGAGCGGATAGAAGGAGCAGACGTTTGACTGGGTCGTGTGGTGGCAGAGGTTGGTTGTCAGCGGGTGACCGTGCTGGTAGGGGCTACCTCTGGTTCTCGTGGACTGTTCCTGTCAACCCGTCTTGCAACCTCGGAATGGAGGTTCTCCTGTGGTTGACGGCCGGGATCTTGTCGGCGAGTTTGCCGGGGGTCTGACGTTGCGGTGTCCGGCTGCGCGGGTCAGGCTGCTCTTCGTGCCGCGCTGTGCAGGTGCGTGACCATCCAGAACTCCTCGACGCGTGCGCCGTCCCCGGTCATCGCCGTGACCAGGGAGCTGAGGATGTCCGGGAGCCCGTCCGTTGGGGTGGGCAGATGGGCAGCGACGCACTGGGCGAGGACACCGAAGACGATGGCCTGGCGGAAGACGAGGTGGGAGGGGCGATCCCACTCGGGTTCGAAGTCTTCCGGCTCGCCGATCAGCAGTGCGCGAGCCCGGGGGAGCGCTTGGTCGTGTGCGGCAGTGAGGTCCTCGTGCAGCCGCACTCTCGCGTCGGCCGGGAGGGTGGCGGCTGTAAGTGCTGCTACGGCCAGGGGGTGTTCGCGTAGGCCGGCATGTGCAAGGGCCAGGTCCAGGGCATGGCCCCGCATCGGTTTCAGCATGGTGGGTCCCAGGCCGGCCAGGTAGCTGATGAAGGGCTCCCGCTTGAGCAGGGGCGAGTCGATGAGTCCCTGCCCCAGCAGGTACTGAGGCACCGGTGTGATCTCCACAGCGCGATGCGGGCCGCGCGCCCAGGTGTCGTCGAAACGCGCACCGGTCGCGCGCTCGACAGCCGCCAGACCGGTGCCCCACAGGTTGTCGTCATCTTCCAGATTCAGGCCTTCCAGCAGGGGCTGCCAGGCGTCGGGGCGCGCGCCGAATGTGAAGTCGGGCGCGAGCATTTCGAAGGCGGAGGAGATCAGTCCGTCCTCGGCCAGGCTCAGTTGGGAGACCGCGTTGACGTTCCAGTAGGCGCTGGCGGTGCGGCCGTGCCGGGAGAGCGGGCGCAGCACCTCCTCGCGGGACCCTTGATATTGGTTGTTCTCCACGACGATGACGGCAGGTCCTGACCGGGAGACCAGGATGAGATCCCTCTCGTAGTGTTCGCGCAGTTCCTCCAGTCGCAGAGGGCGGCACTGCTCGGGGTTGCCGCCGAAGAGCCGGATGACAGCGTCCTCGTCACCGCCGTGCACAGCCGTGAACGTGGCCGCCTGCTCAAGTCCTGCATCGGCGAGGAGGCCCTGAAGGTGCTGAGGTGAGGTCATGCCGCAATTGTCGTCCGCGCCACTGACAGTCGGGGCCCGCTCCCATCGAGCGCGCGGTCGCGACCTCGACAGGAAAGTAGCGGGGACACTCCTCAGACGCCGTCTCCAACCTTTGATCCGGAGGTTCCGAGACGGTGTCTGATGGCCCTTGGTGGCTGTATCGGCTCAAGTTGGAAAGTAGCCGCGGCTACAGCTCCACGGCGAGTGTGGGCGGGTGATGCCACGTGTGTCCGCAGGTGTCCTTGCAGTGCGTCTGCCTGCGGCGGGTGTCGGCAATGGTGAACACGGAGACGAGTACACGAAACGCCTTCACGTGCTCGTCGGAGGGCAGGCCGGCGAAACTGTAGCGGGGCGGGTCCATGCAGATCATCACTGAGGGGTTGGCCGTGGGCTTCACCCCGGACCGGGTCACTCCCGAGCGACCGTCCGCACTGCTGCCTTCGGTCATCTCCGGATCATTCCATGCTGCCGGTTCCGGGTGAGGACGGGATCATGAGCAGCCAACGCACCTACGGGCCACTGGAACTTCCCGAGGACAGATCCGGCAACGACCCACCTGCATCACCTGCTGCCGAGTCGTCAGACATCTCGCTCGTCACCACCCGCTCCCGCCGGTCCTCACTGCGGCGAGTTCAGCCTGCGACTTGGTGTGTGCCGCACAGCAGGACTCGGGACCGGGGCCCGGTGTAAATGTCTTGCAGTATTTGGGCGACCGCTTCGACGCTCGCTCAGGATCCGGCCATCCCGGCGGCCGCCATCAGCCGGCGCACACCGCGGGTCAGGGGGTGGGCTTCCCCGATCGTGCGTACGCAGGTCGCGAGAGTCCGCGTGTACAGGCGTCGCGCCTTGCGCGGCGCGCCCGCCGCCCGATAGACGCCCGCCAGGTTCATCTGTGTGGTGAGGGTGTCGAGATGATCCGTGCCCAGTTCCTTCTTCTGACGGCGAAGAGTGTCCCAGAACAGAGGGAGGGCCTGGCGGAAGTCGCCTGCCGTGGCGAGGGCGACCGCCAGGTTGTGGGACGTGGTGAGGGAGTACGCGTGGTCGTGCCCCAGCGCCACGGTGCAGGCGGCGAGGTTGTCCTCGTAGAGCTCTACGGCGCGCGTCAGGTCCCCCGCTTCCTGGTAGGCGCCGGCCAGGCCGTTGCGCGCGGTGAGTGTGCCGATGTCCAAGGGGCCCAGCGCCCTCTCCATGCCCGTGACCGCACGCTCGTACAGGGGCAGGGCGAGGGCAGGTCCTCCCGCGCGCTGCCGGGCGTACGCGAGGAGGCCGAGGGCGGCGAGGGTGTCCGGATCCTGGGGGCCGAGGTCCCGCTCCCGTGCGATGAACGTCTGCTCGTAGAGCGAGGCGGCCTCGCCGAACTCCCCCGTCTCACGGTAGGCATCGGCCAAGTGCCGACGGCTGTTGAGGGTGTCGGGGTGATCGGGGCCAAGCGACTCCTCCCGGATGCGCAGGACCTCCTGGAAGAGGGGGAGCGCGCGCTCGGGAGCATCCGCCATGAGGTGGGCCACCGCCAGATTGTGGCGGGCGGTGAGCGCGTTGCGGTCGTCGGCGGCCTGCCGAGCGCCCACACCCTCGCGTACTGCCTCTTCGAACAGGGGGACGGCCCGTACGGCGTCCCCGGCCGCCAAAAGCCCGTAGCCGAGGTCGGCGTTCCGGGTGTCGAGGACGTCGGCCTCGGCGGACGTCCTCGTTCTGTCGGTGGTTCCGCCGCCCCCGGGGCCGGGGGCGGAAGGTCGCGGCCCGCTCGAGGACTCCTGGGGTGCCGAGCCGAGCTCGGCCATCCGCTCGAAGTCACCGGCCGAGCGGTACACGAGCGCGAGCGAGATGCGCGCGGTGCGTGTGAGGCCGTGGAACTCGCCGAGTACCCGTTCCATGGCGGGCAGCACCTCCTCGAACAGGGAGATGGCCCGCCGCAGGTCACCCGTGTCCCGCACGGCGCCCGCGAGGTTGCCCCGCACCAGAAGCGTGTCGGGGTGCTCGTCGCCGAGGACCCGCTCCATCACTTCGAGGATCGCCTCGAACTGGGTGACGGTCTGTTCTGGCCCCCGCGGGCAGTCCGAGGTCCCTCTCTCCTCGCGCCGGGCGGCGACCAGGTTGTTGCGCGTCGTGAGGGTGAGGTGGTGCTCCGCGCCGAGCGTACGGACGCACGCGGCGAGGTTCTCCTCGTACAGGCGCATGGCTTCGGCGTGGTCGCCCGCCTCCTGCCGGGTGCGGGCGAGGGTGTTGCGCGCCGACAGGGTGACGAGGTCCTCGTCCTCCGTCGGCGGGCCCGGAGGCAGCGACATGATCAGGTCCAGCGGTAGGCCCAGACGCGTCGCCGCGCGGGCGACGTACGTGTCGTCGTGCTGGTCGGCGAGCAGGGCAAGGGCCTTGTCCGGGTGCCCCGCAGCCCGATAGGCGTCGGCCAGATTGTTGCGGCTGGCCAGCGTGAGCGGGTGCCTCGCCCCGAGGACGTCCTCCGCGTCGCGCAGGACGCTTTCGTACAGGGAGACGGCCCGCCGCACCTGGCCCGCGGCTTCCTGGGCGCCCGCGAGGCCGTGCCGACAGGCGAGTGTGTGGACGTCGTAGGGGCCGAGCTCCCGCTCGTGGTGGTCCAGTGCGCGCTGGAGGTGCGCGGTGCTTCGGGCGGCCAGCCCCTGGCTGAGACAGAACACTCCCGCGTGATGCAGGAGCCGGGCCGTCGTCGTCGTGTCGGCGGACGGCGGCGAGTGTTCGGCCAGCGAGTCCATGTGCGGCAGCACGGACCGTCCGAAGGGCCACGTGGCGGGATCCTGCCAGTCGGTCGACCGCACCGCCGTCTCGAGGGCGGCCGTCGCACGGGCCCGGGCCTCGTCGACGAGAGCTGCGGTGCGGTGCGGGTCCGCCGCGTCGGCGGTGCGCGCCACGGATTGGAGCAGCCGGTGCACGCAGAAGGTCCGGGCCGCCGGATCCACGGTGATCATGCTGTATGCGTTGAGGATGCCGATGGCGCTCGCCACCGGGGCGGGACCGCCCTCGCCGTCCACGAGGTCGACCGGGATCTCGTCCGGGGCGTACCAGGCGAGGGTGCGCAGGACGGCCGGGGCCAGCGGCTGCAGTTCGCCGACCCGGTCCAGGGTCACCCGCCAGATGCGGGCGATGGTGCGCTCGGCGATCGTGTATCCGTCACCGCCGCGTTCGTAAAGCGGCGTCGGGTCCTGCCGGAGGAGCTCCAGGTACGCGCGGGGCGTCAGCAAGGGGTTCTGGGCGAGGAAGGCGGCGGCCTGCTCGACCGCCAGCGGTAAGTGACCCAGCTCCGTGCACAACTCGTCCGCCCCGACCAGGTCCCGGGAGCCACCGGATCCGGCGATACGGGTGAGCAGGGCCAGCGACTCGGCTGGCTGCAGCGCGTCGAGCCGGATGACGGCGGTGGCGTCGTGCCACACGGTGGCCAGCCTGCTGGTGATGAGGAAGTGGCCCTGGGGAGCGCGGGCCAGGAGCGGGGCTATGTCCGCGACGTGGTTGACGTTGTCGAGGATGAGTAGCCAGCCGCTGTGCGCGGCGAGCCACTGCATGCCGTTCTCGGCGAGGGCCTCCACCGTCATCGCCTTCGACGCGGCGGGCTGCAGCGACGCGGCCAGGGCGGCGAGGCCCTGCTCCACGACCGAGGCGCTGTCCGCGGCGATCCAGCGGACGGGCGTGAGGCCATGCTTGCGGGCCCGGGTAGCAGCCCAGTGCACGGCCAGTGTGCTCTTCCCGATTCCCCCGAGCCCGTGCACGACTTGGACACACCCGCCGCGGCGCTTCTTCATCGAAGCGTCGAGCACGTCGAGTGCCTCCGCACGACCCACGAACTGGGCCGTCCTGTAAGGCAAGTTGTCGAGCCCGCGCCGAGCCCGCACATCCGCGACGGGGCGCACCGCCTCCGGAGGGAGCACCACGCTGGAGTGGTCGTTGTAGATGCCCGACACGGCGATGCCGCCGTTCGACGCGGTCGCGTTGCCGCTGCCCGAGACGTGCTGCGCCCCGGGATCCTCCGGGATCGTGCCCCCGGCCAGGGTCCGCTTGCCCAGGTCGTACCTTCTGCCCCACCGCCACTTGACCATCCGCGCCCCGGCCCTAATCCGTCACGATGCCGCTGACGGCACTGGACCCGGCGCCAGACGCTTCCGCGTCGCCGGTGTTCAACGCCCGCGCGGTCGGCTGCCCGGCACCGGGTTCCCCACCGGCCGACCTTCTGATCCCCGTCACCGCACTGCCCCCGTCCCGCGCCGTCGCCCTGCCCGTCGCCAGGGCCACATCCTCCCCCGGGCCGTCGACGAAGGCCAGCAGCGTACGCAGGTCCCGCACGGCACGCTCCTGAGCAGCGGCGTCCAAGGACTCCAGCAGGGACTCGAACCGCCCCTGCCACGCCCCTTCCTGCCGCAGCGCCTCCCGCTCGGGGTCGGCGGCGGCACCCGGTTCCAGCGCCTGGGCGGTGCGATCCAGACGCTCCAGTTCGGCCCGGGCCCGCTCGGCGTCGTCCCGCCCGAAGAGTTCGGCGACCCGGTCCCGCACCGCCTGCCACGCATCGGTTCCCGCAGCCTGCACCACCGCACCGCCGCTCGCCGCGGCCAGCGCGGTCAACGTCTCCACCAACAAGGCTTGTTCCTCACGCCACTTGGACCCGAATCATCGCGACGTACCACTCCAGCGCACGTCGGGCGTCCAATCAAGTCGGCGCGGGGCATTTCTCGTCGGGCGCGGGGCGAGCCAAGGGTGGACCAACACCCCAGCACCGGCTTGTCCTCTACGGTCTGAGCTGCCTGAAAGCGTGCAGAGCTGCTCATTCTGGAATGGCTCGGTGAGCAGGGTGCAGGTGCCATGATCCGGGTCGACGCGGAGCGGATGCGTGACGGTCAGCCGGCGTGGACATTCGCAGCCTCTGGTGGGCCTCTGGATGCGGGGGTGAGGGCCGATGGGGCCTCGGCCGCCGAGTGCATGGGCAGGGCATTGCTTGGGTTGCGAGAAGCCGGTCTGGTCGTTCCCTTCTGAAGCCGTGTTCAGCGGCCGAGCTGGTCGCGTCCGGTGATGCTTTCGGGGCGTCTGGTGGTCTTGCCATTCGTAACGAAATGATTATTCGCGTCAGGAGCCGATCTCCCAGAGGACGGCTCCAGTGACCAGGCCGGTGCCGCGGGCTCGCCTCGCTTCGCGATCACGGGGCGGATCCCGCACTGCCAGAGCAGACGGCGGTACATGTCGTGTTCGTAGCCGCGGTCGGCCAGCAGCACGTCAGGGCGCCGGCGATCCCTGCCGACCCGGCCCGCTGAAGCAGGACGACGTGGAGTTGGTCCCAGACGCCGGCCTCGTTCCAGGCGGCCAGGCGCCGCCAGCAGGTCATTCCCGAGCCGAAGCCCAGCTCCTGGGGCAGGTACTCTCACTGGATACCGGTATGCAGCACGATAACGCCGTCCTGCTGAGCCACCAGACCTGGCTGGCCGTTGACTGTACGTTCCAGGAACGTCACGGTGTCCGGCCTGCGGCGGCGATCTCCACCCAGGCGCGCGCGATCTGCTCACCGCCTTCGATGGGGCGCGAAAAGGTGGTGGCCAGGCCGCCGCCGTCGGCGATCGCCGTGGCGTCGGGGTCGAGCAGGCCGATCAGGGCGTCGATGTCCTTGGCCTCCCATGCCTGCTTGAAGTCCCTGACGACGCTGGTGCGCTGGACTGCCGAAGTCGCGGAAGGCTGCGCGGCCCGGACGCGGCGGCGGGCCGAGGAGGTCAACTGGCGGCACGCCGCCGGGGTCTGGCCGACGATCTCGGCCACTTCGGCGAAGGAGTGGCAGAAGACGTCGTGCAGGATGAACGCGACGCGTTCGGCCGGGGTCATCGCTTCGAGCACGACCAGGAAGGCCAGGTTCACCGACTCGCCCAGGGTGACCCGGTCGGCCGGGTCGACGCTCGCGCTGCCCGGCCCGCTGACCCACTCCGTGTGCTCGGGCAGCGGCTCGGGGATCCATTCGCCCAAGTAGGTCTCTCGCCTGGCCCGTGCCGAGCCGAGCAGGTTGAGGCAGACACGGCTGGCGACCGTCGTCAGCCAGGCGCCCGGGGACTCGATGGCGTCCTGCTGCTGACGGGACATCGCGTACCAGCGGGTGTACGTCTCCTGGACGGCATCCTCGGCCTCGGCCACAGAGGACCAGTAACCGGTACGCGAGATTGAGCAACCGGCGTCGCTCGCGCATGATCGCGTCCAGGCCCGGATCGTGCCGGCCGTGTGCTGGCTCGGATCTGGTGTTCATGGTGCCGGCGGCTCCCTTGCCCGGCGCCCGCGCAGCGCCTGGAGCGGGCGGCCACCGCGCTGACCGCGAACGGCTTCTCCGTGGAGATCCTCGATGAGGTCGCCGCCGCGCGTACCCGCATCAAGGATCTGATCCCCGAGGGCGCCAGCGTATGGACCGCGCAACGCAGATGGACGAGATCCGGCGGCTGACCGCCAGCCCCGACGTCATCGTGAACAGCGTCAACGCGGTCACCGAAACCGGCTCCCTTGTGATCGCCTCGGGCAGCGGGAGCCAGTTGCCCGGCAATGCGGGCGGTGCCGCCCGCGCCATCTGGATCGTCGGGGCGCAGAAGGTGGTACCCGACCTCGGCACGGCGCTGCGGCGCATCGAGGACCACTGCCTCCCGCTGGAGAACGCCCGCGCCATGGAGGCCTACGGGTGGCCCAGCGCCGTCAACCGGCTTCTCATCCTCAACGCGGAACACCAGCCCGGGCGCGGCACCGTCCTGCTGCTCCGCGAGGCCATCGGATTCTAGAACCGGCCGTCGGGTTGGTCGGTGTCTTTGCTGTAAGCAGCGCAGACGCCGATACCCTCGCAAGGGGCCGGGGTCGAGGTCCTCGGACTCGAGGTTCGGAACGATCAGTGTGCGGATGTCGCTCTCGACTCGGGAGGAGGACGAGCCTGGGTGATATGTACGTCTACTCCGACACCGCGATGAGGGACGGCCGCAGTGTCGGCCGTGGGGGCGGGTTGTGCCATCCGCAAGCCGTCGACCTGCGACTGGGTCATCGAGGGCGACGTCGAGGCTTGCTGCGACAACGTTGACCACCACGTCCGGACTGTCGGGATGCCGGAGGATCCAGCTGGTGACCGCGCGTGGGGACGGAGGCTTGGGGCCGATGGGTCCGGGGGCCTTGCGCAAGGGCTGGAAGTAGGCGCGAATGGGCCCGTAGCCTCCTCGTCCCCAGCCCTGCGGCGTGTCGACACGGCCGTCGTCGAGGCGAGGCGCCTTGGAGTCGGCAGCCCCGCCTCGATGGCTCTCGGATGAACTACGGGGCGGACAGTGGTGTGACGGCGACCTGGTCGATCACCGGTGCGTACGGGGACCGCTGGTCGTACTGGTTGTAGGTGTCCCCGTCGAAGTCGGGCAGTTCGTCGGCGGTGAACGACAGCCGGTTCGTACCCTGCCTGAGCGTGACCGGGAGGGACAGTTCCCAGAAGTTGTTGAAGTGGAAGGTGGTCGGGAACAGCACGCGGCGGCTCGCCCCACCGTTGACGGACAGATCCGCGTGCCGGGCGACCGGGTCGGGGTTGTAGTGAGTGGCGGGTGCCTGCTCGGCGTTGGAGTAGCGGATGGTCAACGCGTGGCGGCCGGCCCTGGCGGCCGTCACGTCGAGGGTGAGGGCGTTGGCCTTCCCGTTGCCGATGTCGGTGACGGCCTTGCCGCCGGCGGCGAAGGTGTGCGTACCGGTCACCTTGGCCGCCCCGGTCACGGAACCGTTCTCGGCCTGGTGGACGCTGGGCTTCAGCGTGCCCTGCGACTTCGCGACCCGCAGACGGTCGAGGACCGGCGTACCCGACGTACCGGTCAGGGTGATCTTGTTGATGCCGCCGGACAAGAACAGCTTGACCGTGTTCGTGCCCTTCCGCGCGCCTCCCACGGCGGGCATGTCCGCCTTCTCGCCGTTGACGGACAGACTCGCCGACCCACCGCCCAGGTGGTCGACCGAGACAGTGGCCTCGCCGTCGGCGGGGGAGTGGACCCAGAATGTCGTGGAGGCGCCGTTGCCCAGCGGCACCGTGCCCGGTCCGGAGGCGCCCGCGTGGGTGTAGACGGGCCGGGTTCCGTGGACCGTGGCGTACTCCGCCTCGTAGACGGCAGGCCGTACGACCGCGTCGCGCAGGCTGAGGTCCACCTTGTCGATGATCGCGTCGCCCTTGGTGGTGCCGAGCTCGGGGTCCTGGGCGGCGAGCGTGATCCGGTGCCGGCCGGCGGTCAGCCGCACCGTGGTGTCGGTGTGGCCCCACACCACCCACTTGTAACCCAGTGGCAGCCGCAGCTCCTGCGGGTCCTTGCCGTCGACACGCAGGAAGACGTTGGTCGGGCCCTGCTCCTTCACCAGGCCGTACTGGTTGTAGGAGTTGGCGAAGACGTTCAAGTCGTACGTGCCGTCCTGCGGGACGTCGACGTCGAAGGCGAGGACTCCGTCGGAGCCGCTGCGCAGACCGCCCACGTTGTACGCCCCGGAGGTGGCGAACTTGCCGACGTCCGAGGGCGTTCCTTCGGGACCGTTCTTGGAGTAACCGGTGCCGGTGTACGTGGCGTTCTCCGCCTCGTACGTCTTGCGCCAGTTCACCGAGGGCGCGGCCGGTGCGCCGGCGGCGGCGCCGGGGGAGAGGATGACCTGGTACGCCGACATCTCGTTCATGTCTCGCATCGGCAGGGTCACCGAGCCGTCCGCGCCGACCTGGGCCTTCCGGTCCGCCAGCCGCAGGGGCTGTGCCGAGTCGCCGACCTGCCCGGTCCAGGGGATCTCCTGCACGGTGGCGTGCACGGTTGTGCCGAACAGCTTGGGGTCGACGTTGCGGAAGACGACGTCCGCGTCCCCGCTCTTGCCGCCGAAGATCGCCCGTGACTGTCGTTTGTCCTTGTCGAGGGTGGCTACGCCCTGGAGCGTGTACTGCGCGTTCGGATGCGGGGCGGTCACTTTCACCGTACGGCCGGACATCTGGCCGTAGGCGTTGAACAGCCACCACTGGCCGTTGCCCTTGTTGGCCTCGACGGCGGAGTCGTTGAGGTTGCCGTCGATGTTCCAGTACGCCAGGTCGGCGTCGATCTTCGACTCCTCGATGGCGGAGACCCACTGGACGACCTGGCCGGGCACCGAGAGGTGGTAGTTGTGGCCGTACTCGTTGACGTTGATCGGCAGCGGGCCGACCCCCGTCTCCTTCTCCCAGCTGCGGTACTTGGCCACACTCGTGCGGACGGCGGCGGGTGAGGACAGCTCGTGCCAGGTCATCACGTCCGGCACCACGTCGTGGGTCTTGGCGTAGGCGAGGAATCCCTTGACCTGGTCGAAGAGCTGCGAGGTGTTGGGGCCCGCGATGCGCGCGTCGGGGTCGAGGCTCTTGATGAGCTGATAGACCTCCTTCCACGCCGCGAAGAACTGCTCCGGACGGTCCAGCCAGGAGACGTTGCCGTAGCTCCAGCGCCCCGAGCCGAACATGTTCCCCTCGGGCTCGTTGAACGGCACGTACACGACGTTTTTGCGGTAGTCGCCCATGGATTTGACCTGGCGGACCTGTTTGGTGATCTTCTCCTTGAAGTCCGCGAGGCGGGCGGGGCCGTCGGCGCCCGGCCACTGGTAGGGGAAGCCGCGGTAGATGTCGGTCATGTAGATGTAGACGTCCTTGCCGCGCGAGTCCACGAACGGCGGCAGTATCTCCAGCGCGTCCGCTCCGGGGTGCTGCGGACCGTCCTGCGCCTTCGTGGACACCGTCCGCAGGTGCATGCCCTCGATGAGGTTGCGGCTCGGCACGCCGTCGCCGTAAATCCCGTACAGGGAACCGGCGGCGCCGCCGTGGAAAGCGCCCGTGTCGGCGGCGAGGTCGATGTCGAGCCGTTCCGGCTGCGCCGCCCGTGCGGTTCCGGATGTGGGGCCGATCAGCAGGGCGGTCAGGACCACCGTCGCCGCGGCACCCGCTGTCATCGCTTTCGTTCTTCGCACTGAGGGCCTCCAAGGGTCCGTGCGTGAAGGGGGAGAGAGAAGCGAACCGGTTCGACTCTCGTGTGCCGCGAGGACGGCACGTAACTGGGGGTGAGTCAGGAGTGCTCGGGGTGCCCGCCGCCGTGGTCAACAGCCTAGATGCGGGGCCCTGAGCGAACCGGTTCGAAAGAAGCTAGCAGCGGCGAAAGTGACCGGGCAATACGTGTGCGGCGGCTAGTTGGCCGTCGTTCGAAGGCGATGCCCGGACTCGTTGAGGGCATCCTGCGCGAAGTGTTGACAGTCGGTAGAGCGCTCCCTACCTTCCTTCCAAGCGAACCGGTTCGACGATTGATCCGGGCGCCCTCGCCCTCGCTTCCCCTCTCCAGCTCTCACGGACGGGTGACGCTGCCGCACCGCGTGCAGCGAACCGGTTCACCGAAGGAGTCGCCGTGAACATCGGTGAAATCGCCAAGCGGGCCGGTGTCTCACGTAGCACCGTGTCCTACGCGCTCAGCGGCAAGCGCTCCGTGTCCGACGAGACGCGCCAGAAGATCCAGCGGGTCATCGACGAGCTGGGGTACCGGCCCAACGCCAGCGCCCGGGCTCTCGCCAACGGGCGGACCAGCACGATCGGTCTCGTCTTTCCACCGGCGGGAAACCACTACACCGGCATGCAACTGGACTTCATCGGCAGCGTGGTGGAGGCCGCCGCGACGCACGACTACGACGTCCTGCTGTCACCGAGCGGTGTGGACAGCGACCGCTCGTTCCAACGGCTGCTGGGGGAGCGGCGGGTGGACGGCGCCATCCTGATGGAGATCAGGCTTGAGGACGACCGGGTCGATCACTTGACCGCCCTGGACTTCCCCTGTGTCGCCATCGGCCGCACCGCCCACACGGAGGACGGCTGGTGGGTCGGACTGGACCACACCGCCCTGGCAGCGGCGTGCGTGCGCCATCTCGCGGACCTCGGGCACCGCAGGATCGCCCTCGTCAACCGGCCCGAGAACCTGCTGCGGGCCGGGTACGAGTCCGCCCACCGCGGGCTGGAAGGGTTCACCAAGGCCGCCGCCGAACGCGGGCTGACGGTACGGACGTACTGCTGCGGCGACGACGCCGCGTCGGGCCAGGCGTGCCTGGAGCAGATCCTGCACGACGAGCCGGCGACCACCGCGCTGGTCACGTTGAACGAGGCGGCTCTCGGCGGTATCTACCGGGGACTCGCTCAAGCGGACCGTCACGTGCCGCGCGACTTCTCGGTCACCGGAGTGGTGGCCGGCCGGTGGGCCGAGACGGTGACCCCCCAGCTCACCGCCGCGGACGTGCCGGCGGAGGAGATGGGCCGACGTGCCGTCGAGCTCCTGATGGAACGCCTCGACCGGCCGGGCACGACGCCCCGCCACCACCTCCTCGTGCCGCCGATCTCCCTGCGGGCCAGCACCGGGCCCGCGGGCGTGCCTCCCGGGGCCGCCGAGGATCAGGCCCCCGCCCCAGCCCCCGCTCCCCGGCCCTGACACCGCCCCGCCCCGCTCGCTCCACACCACCCGCCCCCGGCGCTTCGCCCCGCCGCCCCGTGGCTGCTCCGCATGCCCGCATGCCCTCGCACCTCCCAAGTCGTCCCTGAGCCACACCCGTGCCAAGAACTCACCCGTGCCAAGAACTGAGGAACCGTCATGCGCAGATTCTCCGGCCGCCGCCTCACCGCGGCGGTGGCTCTGTCGACCCTGGTCACCGTGACCGGCACCGCCTGCTCCGCCGGTTCGGGGGATGCGGCCGCCGACGAGGGCACGTACACCGTCTGGGACCCCTACCCGCAGTTCGACAAGAAGTCCGTCTGGGCGAAGCTGCTGGACGAATGCGGCACCAAGGCCGGTGTGAAGGTCAAGCGGACGGCCTTCGACACGAGCGACCTCTCCAACAAGGCACTGCTGGCGGCGCAACAGGACAACTCCGCGGACGTCCTCATCGTCGACAACCCCGTGGTGTCGACCCTCGCCGAGGCAGGCGTGCTCACCACGACCGAAGAGAACGAACTCGACACCTCCGCGGTGGACCGCAACCTGCTGGCGGCCGGCCAGTCGGGCGGCAAGACGTATGGCACACCGATCGGCGCCAACACCCTGGCGCTGTACTACAACAAGGACGTACTGAAGAAAGCCGGCGTGGACATCTCCTCCGTCAAGGACTGGGAGTCGCTGACGTCAGCCCTGGAGAAGGTCAAGAAGGCCGGAAAGAAGGGCATCACCTTCTCCGCCATCGGCACGGAGGAGGGCAGCTTCCAGTTCCTGCCGTGGTTCTGGGGCTCGGGCGCGAAGCTGACCGCCCTCGACTCCGCCGAGGCGACCGCCGCGCTGTCCCTGTGGCAGGGCTGGCTGAAGAAGGAGTACGCGCCCAACTCCGTCATCAACAACACCCAGACCACCAGCTGGCAGGAGTTCGCGAGCGGAGACTACGCCTTCGCCGAGAACGGCACCTGGCAGCTCGCCAACGCTGAGAAGGCCGGCTTCGACTACGGCGTCCTCCCCCTTCCCGCCGCCCGGGGAGGCAATGCGGCCGCACCGACCGGCGGGGAGTTCGTCACCGTGCCCGTCCAGGGCGACACAGCTCGCTACGCCGTCTCCAAGAAGCTGGTGTCCTGCCTGACCAGCACCGAGAACCTCAACACCACCGACACCACCCTGTCGTACGTGGCGCCGACCGACGAGGTGCAGGCCAAGCAGGCGGCAGCGAAACCCGCCCTGAAGCCCTGGATCGAATCCGTCAAGGCCGCCAAGGGGCGCACCAGCGACGACCTGGGCACCAAGTACCCAAAGATCTCCGAGCAGTTGTGGAAGGCGATCCAGTCCGCTCTCAGCGGGGCGCAGTCGCCGAAAGACGCGCTGGCCAAGGCCCAGTCCGCCGTCAAGTAATCCGGAATCCCGGTGCGACAAGCAGTCCAGAAACCCGGTGCGCAGATGACTCACACGACACAGCTGCCGGATCGCCGGCCCGCGCGTGTCCGGAACGGGGCGGCCGGTGCCGCCCCACTCCGCCCGCGGGCACGACGCCGTCCGTCCGCCCCACAGTGGGCGGCCTGGGGCTTCCTCGCCCCGGTGACGCTCTACCTCGTCCTGTTCTACGCCTATCCCCTCTACCGCAACATCGACCTGAGCCTGCGCCACTACACGGTCCGCTCCTTCGTCCAGGGAGACGCGCCGTTCACGGGCCTGGCGAACCACCTGACCGTCTTCAAGGACCCGACCTTCGCGCCGGCCCTCCTGCACACCGCGCTGTTCACCGCCGTGTGTCTTGTTTTCCAGTACGCCATCGGACTGGCCCTCGCGGTCTTCTTCAACCAGCACTTCCGGTTGTCGGCGACCCTGCGTGCCCTGTTCCTGGTGCCGTGGCTGCTGCCGCTCATCGTGTCGGCCTCGACCTGGTCGTGGATGCTCAACAGCGACTCCGGCATCGTGAACGCGGCCCTGCACGCCGTCGGCATCGATCCGGTGAGCTGGCTGACCTCACCGTCGTGGTCACTGGTCTCGGTGATCATCGCCAACATCTGGATCGGCGTCCCGTTCAACCTGGTCGTCCTCCACAGCGGCCTGCAGTCGATCCCGAACTCGCTGTACGAGGCGGCCGCCCTCGACGGTGCGAACGCCTGGCAGCGCTTCTGGCGCATCACCTTCCCCCTGCTGCGCCCGGTGTCCGCGATCACTCTGCTCCTCGGTCTCGTCTACACGCTCAAGGTCTTCGACATCATCTGGATCATGACCAGGGGCGGCCCGGCCGACTCGTCCACCACCCTGGCCACCTGGTCCTACCAGCTCGGCTTCGGCAACGCCCTGCCCGCGTTCGGACCCGGTGCGGCCGTCGGCAACCTCCTCGTCGTCACCGCCCTGGTGTTCGGCCTGGTCTACCTGAAGGTCCAGCGAAAGCAGCACGCCCCATGACCGCCACGCTCACCTCCCGACCGCGTCGCAGCCCAAGCCACTGGTGGAAGACGGCCCTGGGCACCGCACTCACCGGGGTCATGCTCTTCCCCGTCTACTGGATGCTCAACGTCTCCTTCACCCGCGACCAGGACATGCGCAAGAGCCCGCCGGACCTGTTCCCCGTGCGGGGCACGCTGGACGGCTACCGCAGGGTCCTCGAAGAGCAACTGCCCTACCTCGCCACCAGCCTCGTCATAGGCCTCGCGACCGTGGTGCTCACCGTCGCCCTCGCCGCGCCCGCCGGCTACGCCCTGGCCAAGCTGCGCCCCCGCGGCGGCGGCATCCTGTCCTTCGTGCTGCTGGCCGCCCAGATGATCCCCGGCATCATCATGGCGATGGGCTTCTACGCCATCTACCTCAACCTCGGCATGCTCCAGTCCCTCCCCGGCCTGGTCATCGCGGACTCCACCCTGGCGGTGCCGTTCGCCGTACTCATCTTCACCGCCTTCATGACTGGTATTCCCCGCGAACTGATCCAGGCCGCCACCATGGACGGAGCCGGCGCCCTGCGCACGTTCTGGTCCATCGTCCTGCCGATGAGCCGCAACGCCGTGGTCACGGTGTCCCTGTTCACATTCCTGTGGTCCTGGTCGGACTTCATCTTCGCCAGCACCCTGGTCAGCGGCGGCGCCCACGAGCCCATCACTCTCGGCATCTACCACTACATCGGCAACAACAACCAGGAGTGGAACGCCATCATGGCCACCGCCGTCGTCGCGTCGGTACCGGCCGCCGTCATCCTCGTCCTGGCCCAGCGCTACGTCGCCGCCGGTGTCACCGCGGGCGCGGTCAAGGACTGACCTCCGCGGGCACATCCCTCATCCGCTTCGCGAGGGCACCGCCGTCCCAGTGCCGGACGGCCGACGCCTCCTGTTCGAGAAACGAGTCCCCCTCCATGACCGCCGCCCGACCCGGCCCGGCCTTCTCCGTCCACGACATCCCGTTCAGTACCTACGGCTCCTGGTTCGGCATCTCGCCCGTGGTGGCGGAGAACACCCACGCCGAAGACCTCCACCTCGTCTCCCACCAGACCGGTATGCACGCCGTCCTGCGCCTGACGCCCCTGGACGGCACGGGCGGGCGCGCCCCGACCCGGGTCGAGGCGGTCCCCGACCGACTCAGCTGGGTCGGTCACGAAGGGCGCATCGACCTCGCCTACGAGACGCCCGACACCGTACGGCTGCGGGGCAGTGGCCTGAACCTACGCCTCCTTGCGGCGGCCCGGGACCTGACTCCGTTCAGCGGCACCTACTTCTACCGGGAGCCGCATGCCGACACGTACGTCTTCACCTCCTACGAGACCGGCCGACGCTACCGGATCACCCTCCTGGCGGGGACCGTGGCCGAGACGGCAGGGCACCAGACCCTGGGCAGTGCCGACCGGGGTGTGACGATCGGCGCCGCCGACGGCGAAAGCTGGGAGATCGCGGTCGAGGAGTACGAAACCGCACGCCGCCCCTACGTCGCTTCGGCGACCTTCGACCAGGTCGTGGACGCTGTCCGCGCCGCCTTCACGGCCTTCTGCGACGCCGTCGCGTCATGGCGCTCGCCCGACACCCCGGCCGCGGAACTCGCCGCCTACGTGCTGTGGTCCGCGGCCGTCCGACCGCAGGGCTTCGTGACCAGGACCGCGGTCCTCATGTCCAAGCACTGGATGGACAAGGTCTGGAGCTGGGACCACTGCTTCAACGCCCTCGCGCTCGCCGCGGGAGACCCGGAACTGGCCTGGGACCAGTTCGTCCTGCCCTTCGACCACCAGGACGAAAGCGGAGCTCTGCCGGACTCCGTCACCCACTCCGAAGTGCTGCACAACTTCGTCAAACCCCCCATCCACGGATGGGCCTTCGGCCACCTGCGCCAACGCCTCACCGGCGGGGTCGGACCGAAGCAACTCACCGAGGCGTACGACAAACTCTCCCGCTGGACGGAGTTCTGGCTCACCATGCGCCGCACCCCGGGCGCCGCTCTGCCCCACTACCAGCACGGCAACGACAGCGGATGGGACAACGCCACCACCTTCGATCCCGAGCGCGTCGTCGTCACCGCCGATCTCGCCGCTTTCCTCGTTCTCCAGTTGCGCGCTCTGGCCGACTTGGCGCAGGAGTCGGGCCGTCTCGACGACGCCCGCCGATGGACCCGGGAGGCCGACCGGACGCAGGCGGCGATGCTCGACGAACTGTGGGCCGACGGCCGGTTCGTCGCCCGCTCGGCCGACGGCGGCACGACGTGGGGCAGCTCCAGCCTCCTCGACCTGATGCCGATCGTGCTGGGCGAGTACCTGCCCGAGGACATCAGCGCCGCACTGGCACACCGGCTGGAGAGCCACTTGACCGAACACGGCCTGGCAACCGAGCATCCCGCCTCCCCGCACTACCTCTCCGACGGTTACTGGCGTGGACCGATCTGGGCCCCGTCCACCGTGCTCATCGAGGACGGACTGCGTCGCGCCGGACACCATCGCCTCGCCGACGACATCAGCGCCCGTTTCCGTGCGCTGTGCGAGGCCTCCGGCTTCGCGGAGAACTTCGACGCCCTCACCGGCAGCGGACTGCGCGACCGCGCCTACACCTGGACCGCCAGCAGCTACCTCCTCCTCGCCCAGGCGCACGAACTTCGCAGGCCCGAGCCGGCCAGGACCGCTGTGGTGTGAGGCGGACCGCTCTGGCCGGCTGCCCATGGCGACCGGCCCGTCGCCGGGCGCAGCAGCAGCCGGCATCGCCGGCGCGCACACCGCACCAACGAGAAAGTCAGCGGGGCGTGCTCACTCGCTGACAACCTTTGACGACCCGGCCTCGTGCTTCCAGAAGGCGAGATTGTGCTCCCGGTAGTAGTCGACGGCCCCGATCCGGTGCGGTGCCAACGACTGTGTGTACGGGGTGTACGTCGCGTACGGCCGGTCGGCGTCGGGGCCCGGCCGATGGGGCGGCCAGGCGGGCAGGCCCCCGGCGCCCGGCGTGCCGGTGCGGGCGAACGCGGCCCAGTAACCGCTCATCGCCGCCGACAGGCGCCGCTGTGCCGGGGTGAACTGCGGCTCGGCCGTCTCGTCCTCGAACAGGTACGGGATGTCGCCCGCGTGGAAGGCACCGAAGTCGAAGTCGCCGGGCAGCGGCAGGAACATGGGGGCGTCGCGGTCGGCGAACTCGTAGGCGTACACAGGGACATGCCGGGACAGCGCGTCGTGCTGGGCGTGCGTGCCGCGCGCCCACATGCGGTCGGTGATCACGGTGGCCCACGCCAGCGCGGGGGAGGCGAACGCGGACGTGGGGTACTCGGCCCGCACCCGCTTCGCCGCCGCCCTGCCGAACGCGGTGCGCAGCGCCCGCCCGTAGTCGGCCTCGGTGAACTTCCTTCCCACCGCGTCGTACAACATCCCCACGAACGTCCGGTGTTCGTCGAGCGTCGCGCCCGACAGGACGGGCACGCGGTGGAAGCGTCCGGCGCGCAGGGCCTTCGGGGGCAGCTCGGGCAGGGTGGCGTTGCCGTGTCCGAACGCCTGGAAGGCGTTCATGATGTGCGGCACCTTGAGAATCGTCTTCACGGGCAGGGCGCGCAGGCAGGCGAGCGTGCGCTGCGGGCGGCGGTCCCGGCAGCCGAGGGTCGAGGTCATCTCGGCAGTGATCTCCTCCATCTCCCGGCCCGTCCGCCACACGTACCACGGGTATCCCGGCACCCCGGGGCCCATCGCGCCGGCCGGCATGTCCATCACGGCCTCACCGCTCGCCATGACGGCACGGTGGAACAGGCCCTTGGAGGCGGGTGACGTCAGGTGTCCGGCCACGGCGGACGCGCCGAACGACACCCCGGCCACGGTGACGTTGCCGGGGTCGCCGCCGAAGGCCCGCGCGTTGTTCCGTACCCAGGTGAGGGCGGCTCGCTGGTCCTGGAGGCCGAAGGTGCCGGACCCGCGGAGACTCGGCAGGGCGAGACCGCCGAAGACGCCGAGACGGTAGTTGACGGTGACGACCACCAGGCCGCGCTCGGCCAGCCGGCGTCCGTCGAAGAAGCCGCCCCCGCCCACGGAGCCGTCCCCGTGGATCCACACGAGAACGGGCGCGGCCCGCCGCGGGTGCCGGTCCGCGACCGGTGGCGTCGTGACGTTCAGGGCCAGGCAGTCCTCCTCGGTGCTGGAGATCTGCGCGTACGCCGAGGGCACCTGCGGGCACAGCGGCCCAGGCTTCGTGGCGTCCCTGACCCCCTTCCACGGCTGTACGGGGCGGGGCGGCGCCCAGCGGTGGCGTCCCTTGGGTGCGCCCGCGTAGGGGACGCCCCGGAAGACGCGGTGCGCGCCCGACCGGGCGCCGCGGACGAGGCCGGCGTCGGTGCGCACGATCTCGCCGGTGCGCGGCGCCGCATCGGGACCGGGACCGGAACCGGGCCCGGGTTTCGCCGCGGAGGCGAGCGGGGTGGACAACAGCGCGGTGAACGTCAGGGCGGTGGCCGTCAGCGCGACGGCCGTCCGGTGGGGAGCGTGGGGAGCTCTGCGATGGATCACGACGGAAGCCTTCCTCGTGGGTTCCTGTCCCGGCGCGCGGACGCACCGAAGACGACCTGAACGGGGCACGGGCCCGGCCGGACGGGCCCGCGCCACTGCCACGGGGCAGGCGCGTGATCGCGTCTGGCGGTCGCGCGTTCCTATCACGCGCCCTACGGGTACGACGCTCCCTCGCACCGGGCGAGGGGCTGAGACCCGAGGAGCCGGACATGGCACCCACCGCACCCGAATTCGGTCCCGACATCGACCCGTACGCACTCTACGAACCGCAGCGCGACTGCGACCCCGAGGCCAAACCCGGACTGGTCGGCTTCCGCGACCTGGTGCTCGCCGCCTACCCCGGTACGACCAACATGGGGATCAGCAGGGCCTGCGGCAGCGGAGGTCAGAGCGAGCACAAGGAGGGACGTGCCTGGGACTGGGGCGTGAACGTGCAGGGCCAGGAACATCTGGCCGACGACCTCATCAACTGGCTGCACGCCACGGACCGGCACGGCAACCCGCACGCCCTCGCTCGCCGCTTCGGCATCATGTACATGATCTGGAACCGGCGTATCTGGATGGCCAACCGCCCGGACGCCGGCTGGCAGCCGTACCGGGGCGCCAACCCGCACACCAACCACATCCACTTCAGCTTTTCGTGGGCCGGCGCCCGCAAGGAGACGAGCTGGTGGAAGGGCCCCGTGGCACCGGACCGGCGGCAGCGGCTGGCGGTGGGGATGTCGGCGGACGGTCGTGTGGAGGTGTTCCATGCGGCGGTCGATCAGATTTACCACACGTATCAGCATGAGCCGGGTGGTGCGTGGTCGGGCTGGCGGGCGTTCGGCGGGCCTGCGTCGGCGGCCCTGGCGCTGACGGCGTTGCCGGACGGCAGGCTGGAGCTGTTCGCCATGAACGGCGACACGTTCATGCACCGCTACCAGGCGAAAGTGTCGGCGGAGTGGGCCGACTGGTACTCGTTCGGCGGTGGCGGGGACCACCTGGCCGTGTCCAAGAACCACGACGGCCGCCTTGAGGTGTTCGCTTCCAACGCCGATGGGGTGCATCACCGTTGGCACAACACGCCGGGCGGGACGTGGCATGACTGGCGGCCGTTGGGTGGTCCGGCGGGTGCGCGTCTGGCGGCGGCTTCGGCGTCGGACGGTCGGATCGAGGTGTTCGCCATGAATGACGACATCTTCCGTCACACCTGTCAGACGGATCTGGCGGGGACGTGGCGGGAGTGGGTCGACTTCGGTCTGGGCGGTGAGCATCTGGCGGTGGCGAAGAACCGTGACGGGCGGTTGGAGGTCTTCGCCTCCAACTCGTCTGGGGTGCATCACCGTTGGCGGAACGTGCCGGCCGGTGACTGGCACGAGTGGCAGCCCTTGGGTGGTCCGGTGAGCGCACGCCTTGCGGTGGTGGAGTCGCATGATGAGCGGATCGAGGTGTTCGCCATGAACGACGACGTCGTGGAGCACAACTATCAGGTGGACGCTTCCGGCGCGTGGCGGACGTGGCAGGACTTCGGCGGTGGGGGCTATTTCATCCAGGCTCTGCGCAATCGGGACGGCCGGCTGGAGATCTTCGCCAACAACCCCGGTGGCGTGCATCACCGTTGGCAGCACGAGCCCGGCAGCACCTGGCTCGACTGGCAACAGCTGTGACGCTCCCGCCTCACTCTCATCGGCCTCACCACACAGAATCCCCTCGCACAGACAGGAACACTCCCATGGCACCCTGCCGCGTACCCCCGGACCGAGACCTGGACGTCACGAAGACGGTGTACACCGTCGGCCGCGATCTGGGCGTGTCCGACAAAGTGATGCTGGCCGGCTTCGAAGCCGGCTGGGTCGAGTCCCACATGAACAACCTCGACTGCGGCGACCGCGACTCCCTGGGCGTCTTCCAGCAGCGCCCGAGCCAGGGCTGGGGCACGCCGCAACAGATCAGGCACGTGCCGTACGCCGCCGAGCAGTTCTTCACGCGGGCGATCCGCGTGGAGGAGCAGCACCCGAACCTGACGGCCGGGCAGACAGCCCAGAGGGTGCAGCGTTCCGCCTTCCCCGACCGGTACGACCAGGCCGAGGGCAAGGCCCGCGCGCTGCTCGACGAAGCGAAGGAGTCGGTCGGTCCGGGGAAGCCGGACCGGCGGCAGCGGCTGGCGGTGGGGATGTCGGCGGACGGTCGTGTGGAGGTGTTTCATGCGGCGGTCGATCAGATTTACCACACGTATCAGCATGAGCCGGGTGGTGCGTGGTCGGGCTGGCGGGCGTTCGGCGGGCCTGCGTCGGCGGCTCTTGCGCTGACGGCGTTGCCGGACGGTCGGTTGGAGCTGTTCGCGATGAATGGCGACACGTTCATGCACCGGTATCAGGCGAAGGTGTCGGCGGAGTGGGCGGATTGGTACTCGTTCGGTGGGGGTGGTGACCACCTGGCGGTCGGGCGTAATCACGACGGCAGGTTGGAGGTGTTCGCTTCCAACGGCGACGGGGTGCATCACCGTTGGCACAACACACCGGGCGGGACGTGGCATGACTGGCGGCCGTTGGGTGGTCCGGCGGGTGCGCGTCTGGCGGCGGCTCCGGCGTCGGACGGTCGGATCGAGGTGTTCGCCATGAATGACGACATCTTCCGTCACACCTGTCAGACGGATCTGGCGGGGACGTGGCGGGAGTGGGTCGACTTCGGTCTGGGCGGTGAGCATCTGGCGGTGGCGAAGAACCGTGACGGGCGGTTGGAGGTCTTCGCGACCAACTCGTCTGGGGTGCATCACCGTTGGCGGAACGTGCCGGCCGGTGACTGGCACGAGTGGCAGCCGCTGGGTGGTCCGGTGGGTGCGCGCCTTGCGGTGGTGGAGTCGCATGATGAGCGGATCGAGGTGTTCGCCATGAACGACGACGTCGTGGAGCACAACTATCAGGTGGACGCTTCCGGCG